>JBNKWI010000023.1:0-41161 GCA_050299695.1 Paracoccaceae bacterium | reverse complement strand
TCATGATCACCGCGGACCGGCGCGTGAGCCTCGTCGAAGCCGGCGAACGGGACGATTTCACCGTGCTCACCAAACCCGTGCAGCTCTCGCGCCTTCGCCCGCTGATCGACTGGAAGACCCGCACACTGCCGCCGTCGTTCGTCGCGGCCTCTGCCGGCACCGACAAAAGTATCGCATGACAGCCGGGCGCACCGGCGTAGTCTCCCCCCGGGAGGACACTACAATGCGCAAGACCATCATGGCACTCACGGCCGCCGCGTCGCTCGTCGCCGCCGTACCGGCCGCGGCCGAGATGACCGGCGGGCAGGAAACCTACGATCTGTTGTTCCGCACCGGGACCCTCGACGGGCTGCCCCGCGACGAGGCGCTGATCTACGACCGCCGCGTGACCAACAGCTATGTCCCGGCCGCCGAGGCGCGCGACTCGGGCCGGGTCGAGCTCGAATTCGGCGGGGGCGAACCGGAGCGTGCGACGCTGATGTTCCTCAACGGCCAGAACAAGCATCGCAGCCTCGGTGCCTTTCCCGCCAGCGTCGGCAACCCGATCATCATGTTCTTCGTCGAGACCGTCGTGCGCGACATGGCCGAAAGCGCGGGCGGCAGCCCGTTCTACATCCGCAACCGCGTGAAGGAGGCGCTGATCCAGCCTGCCGAGATCACCGGAGAGGCCGTGCCCTTCGACGGTCGCGACGTGGCGGCCCGCGCCGTGACGCTCCGCCCCTTCGCCGACGACCCGAATGCGCCCGCCATGCAGGGCTTCGGCGATCTCGAGATCACCGTCACCATGTCCGACGAGATCCCGGGCTGGTACCAGAAGCTCGAGGCCGTGGTGCCGGGTGAGGACGGTGCGCCGCGCTATGCCTCTACGCTGAGCCTCGCCTCCCACGGGAAGGTCGAGTGATGCGCGCCGCCGCGCTGATCCTGCTCGTTGCCTCGGCGCTCCCGGCCACAGCGCAATCGGTGGCCGACAGGCTCAACGATTACCCGACCGACGCGCGCGCCGACTATGTCTTCGGCTGCATGGCCGTGAACGGGCAGGGCCGGGACGTGCTCGAGAAATGCTCCTGCTCGATCGACACAATCGCCACGCTCCTGCCCTACGACCGTTATGTCGAGGCCGAGACCGTCATGTCGCTCCGTCAGACCGGCGGCGAACGCATGGCGATCTTCAACAGCTCCGCAGCGGCGAATGCCATCGTCGCCGATCTCAAGCGCGCCCAGGCCGAGGCGGAGATATTGTGTTTCTGAAGTCCCACGGCGCTGGCCGTCAGAAATAGTGGCCGTCTGCCAGCCGCGTCAGAATGCGCGCGATCGGCCCACCGACTTCGAAAGGGCCAACACTTTCGTCAATAGAAGGTATTTGGTCCAGAGTTTCGCCCAACGAATAGGTGCAATCAGCATCGCCCCCGGTTCTTCCAAGATCGATCAAGATGCGCATTGAAAATCCGGGTAGTTGGCAACTCAAATGGAACGCAATGCGATCCGTTTCCGGCGTTTCCGATGACCTGAAGAGGACCTGAGTATCTACGCCTGCCTTCGAGAAACATTCATCCTGACGTTGGCGAAGCGACTTTCCCGCAAGGTCGAGACCGTGCGATGAAGTGCGGCCATCATGCGGGTCGCAATGTAGAAGTTGGCCTTTCTCGATCAGGTCCCTGACACGCGCTGCATCCACATCCGGAAATCTCGAAACGTCCCGATAGACGACGATACAATTGAGAACGAACAGGGTCGCGGTACCACCCGCCAGGATCCGCCAGTAGGTCTTGCCGTTCTTCACCGGGGTCGCAATGCTACGCTGCTATATCCACACCAACGATCATTGTTAGCGCGTTGCTTCGTCGCGACGCAATAGATCGTCGTCTGTGATGGGCGCCGCTCGGTCTACCCGGCCGCCTTCGGCAACACCTGCTCCCACCGGTTGCCCTCGGTATCCTCCGCCAACACCCGGAACGTCGGCGACCCGTCATCGTTGTAGCTGAAGCGGAACACCGGGTTCTCGCTGATCGAGATCCCGCCCTCCATGCTCCACAGGAGCGCCTCGCCCTGCCAGATCTCCAGCCGGTCGATGAAATGCGCGTCGATGAAGAGATGCGTGATCTGGTCGCGCTGGAGCCCGGAATAGTTCGGGTGCCGGATCATGATCTGCGCCTCGCGCCGCGGCGTCGAGATCGGCGGCTCGGGCTCGAACAGCTTCAGCCGCATCTCGCCCATGGTCTTGAGCGCCAGC
The DNA here is from genome assembly GCA_050299695.1 of Paracoccaceae bacterium. GTDB lineage: Bacteria > Pseudomonadota > Alphaproteobacteria > Rhodobacterales > Rhodobacteraceae > Ovoidimarina. The sequence goes on along the minus strand of JBNKWI010000023.1, from coordinate 38,931 downwards.
TCCGGATCCTTCGTCGCCGGTGCCGAGCAGCCGCCCGAGGCCTTCACGAAGCGGCCGGCCATAAAGGCGCCCTCGTCGGTTTCGGCGATCACCCGGACGTTCGAGTACTGGTTCACCCGGACCCTCACCTCCATGTCCAGCGGGTCCATCCCGGGCCCGAAGGTGAAATCCGCCGCTAGGGGCGCGGGGTTCTCGTCGATCACCAGCGCGGCCTTCTCGATCCGCTGGGTCGGGTCGATCTGACGGATCTCGATCGGCACCGTCGCGGCGTCATGGGCGCGGTAGGGCGCCTCGATCGAGATCAGGCCGGCGCCGTCGGAGATTTCCGTCTCGCCGAACAGGTTGTAGCGCAGGTCGGGCCAGGTCTCCCCGTCGACCAGCGGGTTGTCCTGCGCCTGTGCGGCACCGTCCACCAGCGCAAGCAGCGCCGCAGCCGCAAAGATGTTCCTCATCGCGCCGCCTCCTCCATGACGCAGACGTGACCCGATCTATCGCATGAAATGCGGCAGAGTGACAGGAAGCCATAGGTCGGTGTGGATCACGTCTGCGTTGCGCCCGATGCTGTGCCCGGGGAGGAAAGGCCATGTTCGAGGCGGTCATGTCGCTATGCCTCGGCGCGCTGTGCCGGGATATGCTGCTGCCGGGCTACGAAGCGGCGAGCGCGGAAGTGTGCGCCGCGCTGCTCGCCGAGCAACCATCTGACAATAAGGCGTTTTGCCGGCCCGCCGGTCCCGCGCTGCCGTTCGAGGAAGTCGCGCCCGGTGTGTTCGTCCACCAGGGCGTCATCGCCGAGCCCGATCCGCAGAATGGCGGCGACGTGTCGAATATCGGGTTCGTCATCGGCGACGCCTCGGTCGCGGTGATCGACACGGGCGGGGCGCGCTGGGTGGGGGAGGCGGTCTGGCGGGCGATCCGGGCGCGGACGGATCTGCCGGTGAGCCATGTGATCCTGACCCATATGCATCCCGACCATGTGTTCGGCGCCGGGGTGTTTGCCGAGGCGGGGGCGGTCGTGGTCGGGCATCACGGGCTCGAGCGGGCGCTGGCGGACCGGGTGGAGAACTATCTCGAGGGGGTCGGGGCGGCGGTGGGGCCGGAGAAGTTCTTTGGGACGGTTGCGCCGGGGCCGGTACAACCTGTTGAAACAATGATAGAAATCGACCTGGGCGGGCGGAGCCTTGCGCTTCGGGCCTGGCCCACGGCGCATACGCCGACCGATCTGACGGTGGAGGACCGGGTGACGGGCACGCTCTTTGCCGGCGATCTGGTGTTCGACCGGCATACCCCGGCGCTCGACGGCTCTCTCCTCGGTTGGGAGGCGGTGCTGGAGGCGCTGGAAGACGCGCGTTTCGCGCGGGTCGTGCCCGGGCATGGGCAAGTAATTCTCCAATGGCCGCAAGGGGTTGCGCCGCTCGATCGCTATCTCGCGGTGCTCGAGAAGGACACGAGGGCGGCGCTCGACGAGGGGCTCCGGATCGGCGAAGCGGCGGAGAGCGTGGCGCGAAGCGAAGCGGGAAACTGGGCGCTGTTCGAGGCCTACAACCCGCGCAATGCCACGGTCGCCTATACCGAACTGGAGTGGGAGTGAGCCCCGGACTCCGGGGCGCACAACCTGTACACAACCCGTACACAACCTGTACACCGCGTGACTCGGATTCCGGCCGGAATCGCGGGCTCCGGCCCGGCCCGACCTGCGAAGGCGCCCTGCACAACCTGTACACAACCCGTACACCGGGCGATGCCGGGTCCGGCTGGACCAACAGGCTTGCGCGGAACGATCCCGGGCGCGGCGCGGGCGGCTCAGCCGCCCTCGGACGCGGATTGCAGCATCTGCGCGATCCCGTAGAGGCGCTTTTCGAGGAGCACCGGGGTTTCGCAGACATAAGTGAGCGACTGGCGGCGCTCGTTGTAGATCCGCTCGTCCCAGTCAAGCTGCTCCTCGAGCGCGTCGACCCGGTCGTAATCGGGGTCGTCGGCGGCCATCAGCGTGTCCATCTCGTCGCGAGCTTTCTCGATCCGGTCGGCGAGCGCGATCTGAGAGAGCGAATATTCGCCGATGCCCTTCATGATCGCGCGCCGGGTGCGGGCGAGGCGGTCGAAGCTCTCCTGGAACACCTGGCCGAGCAGCGCCGGGTCGCGCCCGTGCTTCTCGACGAAGGCGTCCATCGCGGGGCGGACTTCCTCGAGCGTGAGTTTCCGAAGCGCGAAACGCTGGGCGAGGTCGCTGGCGTCCTTGGCGAGCTCACCTGTCAGTTTTTCCTGCGGAATCTGCGCGGGCCACATCAGCCCGACCGAGAGCCGCTCGACCTTGCGCTGGACGCAGGGCCAGGACGGATCGGCGAAATCCGCCGCCCGGATCGCGCCCGGAAAAGAAAGCGCGGCGAGGGTCGCCGCCAGCACCGCGTGTCGCTTCATCGTTGAAATGCCTCCCTAAACAACCTTATCCCTGACCCGCCGTCCGGGTCTACGGGTGCGAATACCAACCAAGGTCTCGATTGCCGGTCGCGAGAGGCGGCGACTACGATTTTTGCAACAAGAAGCCTGCGAGTCAGGCGGATACGGGAGGGAATATGCGGACGCGCGCAGCTGTTGCGGTTTCGGCTGGAAAGCCGCTTGAGGTCATGGAAGTGGAGCTTGCCGGCCCGAAGGCCGGGGAAGTTCTGGTCGAGATCAAGGCCACGGGGATCTGCCACACGGACGAGTTCACGCTGTCGGGGGCGGACCCGGAGGGGCTGTTTCCGGCGATTTTGGGTCATGAGGGCGCGGGCGTCGTCGTCGAGGTCGGCGCGGGCGTGACGAGCGTCAAGCCGGGCGATCACGTGATCCCGCTCTACACGCCGGAATGCCGGACCTGCCCGTCCTGCCTGAGCCGGAAGACCAACCTTTGCACCTCGATCCGGGCCACCCAGGGTCAGGGCCTGATGCCGGACGGGACCTCGCGGTTCTCGACCCTCGATGGCGACCCGATCCTGCACTACATGGGCTGCTCGACCTTCTCGAACTACACGGTTCTGCCGGAGATCGCGGTGGCGAAGGTCCGCGAGGACGCGCCGTTCGACAAGATCTGCTACATCGGCTGCGGCGTGACGACCGGCATCGGCGCGGTGATCAATACCGCGAAGGTGGAGATCGGCGCCTCGGCGGTGGTGTTCGGCCTGGGCGGTATCGGCCTGAACGTGATCCAGGGCCTGCGTCTCGCGGGGGCCGACAAGATCATCGGCGTCGACCTGAACCCGGCGAAGAAGCCGATGGCCGAGCGGTTCGGGATGACCCATTTCGTGAACCCCAAGGACGTGGAGAACGTCGTCCAGGAGATCGTCAACATCACCAAGACGCCGTTCGACCAGATCGGCGGGGCGGACTACTCGTTCGACTGCACCGGCAACGTGAAGGTGATGCGCGACGCGCTGGAATGCACCCATCGTGGCTGGGGCGTGAGCGTGATCATCGGCGTGGCGCCGGCCGGCGCGGAGATTTCCACGCGGCCGTTCCAGCTGGTGACGGGCCGGGTCTGGAAGGGCACCGCCTTCGGCGGGGCGCGGGGCCGGACCGACGTGCCGAAGATCGTGGACTGGTACATGGACGGGAAGATCGAGATCGACCCGATGATCACCCACACACTGTCGCTCGACGAGATCAACAAGGGCTTCGACCTGATGCATGCGGGCGAGTCGATCCGGGCCGTGGTCACCTACTGATGAGCGAGATCGAGGTCATATCGGAGAACCGCTGTTTCGACGGCGTGCAGAAGGTGTGCAAGCACCCGTCGAATACCTGCGGCGTCGACATGACCTTCGCCGTTTACCTGCCGCCGCAGGCGGAGGCAGGCCCGGTTCCGGTGCTCTGGTACCTGTCGGGCCTGACCTGCACCCACGAGAACGCCATGACCAAGGGCGGGTTCCAGGAGCATGCGGCGGATTACGGGATCGCGGTGGTGTTTCCCGACACCTCGCCCCGGGGCGAGGGGGTGGCCGACGACGACGCCTACGACCTGGGCCAGGGTGCGGGGTTCTACGTGAACGCCACGCGCGAGCCCTGGCGGCCGCACTACCGGATGTACGATTACGTGGTCTCCGAGCTGCGCTCGGTGGTCTGCGACAACTTCCCGGTCAACGGGGCGCACGGCATCACCGGGCACTCGATGGGCGGGCACGGGGCGCTGACCATCGCGCTGAGAAACCCGGATCTCTACGGCTCGGTCTCGGCCTTCGCGCCGATCGCCAACCCGACACGGTCGGATTGGGGGCGGAAGCAGCTTTCGGCCTATCTCGGCGACGATGAATCGGCCTGGGGCGTGCATGACAGCTCGATCCTCATGGAGGAGAACGGCTGGAAGGGCGACGTGCTGGTGGACCAGGGATCGAAGGACCAGTTCCTCGATCTTCTGAAGCCCGAGGCGCTGGCCGCGGCGATGGCGCGGCGGCGCCAGCCCGGGCAGGTGCGGATCCAGGCGGGGTACGACCACAGCTACTACTTCGTGCAGACCTTCGCCGGCGATCATGTGGCTTGGCACGCCGAGCGTTTGCACGGTACACACAACTAGAGGGCGAGCCCAGGGCCCCACGGCTTCGCCCCGGACCGGCAACGAAACACAAGGAGGGAGAAGGAGAGACGATCACCACGGACGACCCGGTGACGGAGCCAACGAGGCATCGGGAAGGGAAAGGTCAGGACGTTTCAGGGGAGCATGTCGGCAGAGGCCGGTCAGAGCTGGGCGTCCATCACACCGACTAGGGAGAGAAAAGCATGAAGAGATTGCTCGCAATCACGACTGCCATGGCGCTGTGCACGACGGGCGCAATGGCCAGCGACTCGGTTCAGGCCGAGATCGACAATCCGGATCAGTGGGTTCTGCAGACCGGCGATTACGCGAACCAGCGCTATTCGAAGCTCGACCAGATCAACAAGGACAACGTGGGTGACCTGCAGGTCGCCTGGACCTTCTCGACCGGCGTGTTGCGCGGTCACGAGGGCTCGCCGATCGTGGTCGGCGACACGATGTACCTGCATACGCCGTTCCCGAACATCGTCTACGCGCTCGATCTCGCCAACGAGGGCAAGATCAAGTGGAAGTACGAGCCCAAGCAGGATCCGGACGTCATTCCGGTGATGTGCTGCGACACGGTGAACCGTGGCGTCGCCTATGCCGACGGCAAGATCTTCCTGCACCAGGCCGACACCACCGTCGTGGCGCTCGACGCCAATACCGGCGAGGTGATCTGGTCGGTGGCGAACGGCGATCCGTCCAAGGGCGAGACCAACACCGCGACCGTGCTGCCGGTCAAGGACAAGGTCATCGTCGGGATCTCCGGCGGCGAATTCGGCGTGCGCGGGTCGGTCACGGCCTACAACATGTCGGACGGCTCTCTGGCCTGGCGCGCCTATTCGATGGGGCCGGACAGCGACACGCTGCTCGATCCGGCGAACACCACCGTTCTCGGCAAGCCGGTCGGTCCCGACTCGGGCACGAACACCTGGGAAGGCGATCAGTGGATGATCGGCGGCGGCACCACCTGGGGCTGGTATTCCTACGATGCCGACGAGAACCTGATGTATTACGGCTCGGGGAACCCCTCGACCTGGAACCCGGCGCAGCGCCCGGGCGACAACCGCTGGTCGATGACCATCTTCGCGCGTGATGTCGATACCGGCATGGCGAAGTGGGTCTACCAGATGACCCCGCATGACGAGTGGGACTATGACGGGATCAACGAGATGATCCTGACGGAGCAGGAGATCAACGGCGAGAACCGCAAGCTCCTGACCCATTTCGACCGGAACGGCCTGGGCTACACGCTCGACCGCGTTTCGGGCGAACTGCTCGTCGCCGAGAAGTACGACCCGGCGGTGAACTGGACCAACGGTGTCGACATGGATCCGAACTCGCCCACTTACGGGCGCCCGGACGTGATCGCGCAGTACTCCACCGAGCAGAACGGCGAGGACGTGAACTCGACCGGCATCTGCCCGGCGGCGCTCGGCTCCAAGGACCAGCAGCCGGCGGCCTATTCGCCGGAGACGGAACTGTTCTACGTGCCGACCAACCACGTCTGCATGGACTACGAACCGTTCCGGGTCAGCTACACGGCCGGCCAGCCCTATGTCGGCGCGACCCTGTCGATGTACCCGGCGCCCGACAGCCATGGCGGCATGGGTAACTTCATCGCCTGGGACGGCAAGACGGGCACCATCAAGTGGTCGATCCCCGAGCAGTTCTCGGTCTGGTCGGGCGCTCTGGCCACCGCGGGCGACATCGTGTTCTACGGCACGCTCGAAGGCTACCTGAAGGCGGTTTCGGCCGAGACGGGCGAAGAGCTCTACCGATTCAAGACCCCGTCGGGGATCATCGGCAACGTGATGACCTACAGCCATGGCGGCAAGCAGTACGTGGGCATCCTGTCGGGTGTCGGCGGCTGGGCCGGGATCGGTCTGGCGGCCGGTCTGACCAACCCGAACGACGGTCTGGGCGCCGTGGGCGGCTATGCCGCGCTGAGCGACTACACCGCGCTCGGCGGTCAGCTGACGGTCTTCGCGCTGCCGGACTGAGGCGACCGCGATTGACGGGGGGCCGGCGCATTGCGCGCCGGCCCTCACTCTGAAGGGGAGGAACGCACCAATGAACAAGAAACTTCCAGTCACTCTCGCGGCGCTCCTCATCGCCGGAGCCGCGTACGCGCAGGATATGGGGCTGCATGACGGACCGCCGACGCTCACGAAGGACAGCCCGGAAGTGAAGGCCGATCACGAGGAGGACGGGCGCTGGTACACCGCCGACGACCTGCCCACCTTCAACATCCAGGAGGACGGCACCGTCGACTGGCTGACCTATTCGGGCTTCCGCCGCTACCACTCGGAATGCCATGTCTGCCACGGTCCGGACGGGGAAGGGTCTTCCTACGCGCCGAAGATCAAGTTCTCGGCCGTGAACATGGATTACTACGATTTCTACGCCGTCGTGGCCGACGGCCGGAAGAAGGTCGATGCCGCCGAGAACTCGGTGATGCCGTCCTTCGGGGACAATCCCAACGTGATGTGCTACCTGCAGGACATCTACGTCTACCTGCTCGCGCGCGGCACCGACGCGCTGCCCCGGGGGCGGCCGAAAAGCCGTGTCGACAAGTCGGACGTGATCCGAGAAGACGAGAACAACTGCCTTGGCACCTAGGGGTCTCACCTCTGCGATCATCGCGCTCGCACTGGTTCTGGCCGGTGCGGGCGGCGGCTTTGCGCAGACCTCGGACCTCGTCTCGAAGACCCATTTTCGGGTCTGCGCCGATCCGGCCAACTACCCGATGTCGGACAAGGAGGGCCGGGGCTACGAGAACAGGCTCGCCGAGCTCTTCGCCGGGAAGCTGGGGCTGCCGGTGCAGTACACCTGGTACCCGATGGCGACCGGGTTCATCCGCAACACGCTCAAGGCCAACAAGTGCGACGTGGTGATCGGCTACGCGCAGGGGCACGAGCTGGTCTTGAACACCAACCACTACATGACCTCGGCCTTCACGCTGGTCGTTCCTGAGGGTGGGGAGCTTGCCGGGGTGACGGAGCTCTCCGACCCGGCCTTGCAGGGCAAGCGGATCGGCGTCATTGCCGGGTCGCCGCCGGCCACGCACATGGCGCGGAACGGGCTGATCGGGAAGGCGAAGGCCTATAACCTCGTGGTCGACCGGCGCTTCGAGTCCCCTGCAATAGACATGCTCGAGGACCTGAAATCGGGCCAGATCGACGCGGCGATCCTCTGGGGGCCCTTGGCCGGGCCCTTGGTCAAGGAGAGCTATCCCGGTCTGAAGGTCACGCCGCTCGTCAAGGAGGCGCTGCCGCCCAGGCTGTTCTTCCGGATCACCATGGGGGTGCGGCAGGGCGAGAAGGTCTGGCAGCGCAAGCTGAACTCGCTGATCCGCCGGAACCAGGGCGAGATCAACGCGATCCTCGCCGAGGCGGGGGTGCCGCTCCTGAACGACATGGGGACGGACGTCCTCGACCTGGGCAATTGAGGGGGCTCGCGGCCCTTTTCCTGATCCTCGCGGCGGGGTTTGCCCACGCCCAGGCGGCGGAGCCCGACGGGTTCCGGATGGAGGAGTACCGCGCGCCGGTGCCGGCGACGCTGGCGGGCGCGACGGTGGTGGGGCCGGAGGAGGCCCATGCGCTCTGGGAGGCGGGCGAGACCGCCTTCATCGACGTGCTGCCCCGCGCGCCGAAGCCCGCCAAGCTGCCGCCCGGCACGATCTGGCGCGAGAAGCCTCGGATGTCCATTCCCGGCGCCATGTGGCTGCCGAATGTGGGCTATGGCGCCCTCGCGGAGGTGACCGACGCCTATTTCCGCGCCGGGCTCGCGGCGGCGACGGGTGGCGACAAGGCGCATCCGGTGCTGTTCTTCTGCCTGGAGAATTGCTGGATGTCCTGGAACGCCAGCAAGCGCGCGCTGGAATACGGCTACACCCGCGTCTACTGGCTGCCCGAGGGCTCGGACGGCTGGGCGCTGTTCGACTATCCGACAGAAGAGCTGGAGCCGGTGCCGGGGTATTAGGAGCAGGCGCGCAAGCCGGGCGGGCGCCAGTCCGGTCGTGCCAGAGGCACGCCTTCGGCGTGACACGGGCAGGCGCTCGCCCGGCGCCTTCGGCGCTCTTCGGGCCGGTGCCGCCACCTGTGCGGCGAGCTGGGTGTGGGCGTTGTTGTCGGTGCGATTGGGGCTGTCGATGACGATCAGACGTCCGCCGAAGAGATTGGGCGAGAGATCGGGCCGGCGCGGTGATCATCCCCTTCATCGGCGTCACTCTTCCCAGATGAACCTGCCGAAGGCGCGCGGCCCGTCGCCAGTCTCCACTTCAGACACTGTTTCGAGGCTTTCGGGGTCGATCAGGCTGATCGTGTTGGAAAACCAGTTCGCCACAACGATGGCGCCGGCGCTTTCCGACCAGCCGATGCCCTCGGGATATTCGCCCACGTCCAGTGTGGCGACGGGGGCGAGCGTGGCGAGGTCGACCACGCTGACCGTGTCGGCATACTGGTTCGTCACGAAAGCCCTTCCGGCGGCGAAGGCCACGCCATAGGGCCGTTCGCCGACCGGGAAAGTGCCGAGCACCTCGCCCGCCGCGGCGTCGAGCACGGACATGTCGTTGGTGCCGACATTGGCGACGAAGAGCCGTCCGTCGGGCGCGAAATTCAGGCCGAAGGGCCGGGTGCCGACACCCACGCGGTGGCGCAGGGCGAGGGTGTCGAGGTCGAAGACCGAGACCGCGTCGGCGTCGCGGTCGGCCGAGGCGAGGAGCCTGCCGTCGGGCGAGACGGCCATGCCCGCGGGCGCGCTGCCAGTGGCAAGGCTGGCGATTCCGGCGAGCGAGCGGGCGTCGAGCACCCAGACCCTTGCGTTGTACCAGTCGGAGACGAAGACATGGCCGCGCGCCGCGTCCACCGCGACACCGATCGGGCCGCCGTCGAGAGCGACACTCGCGAGTTCCTCCCCGGTGGCGGCATCGAGCGCGCGGACCTCCTTGGTATCGGGCGAGACGAGGTAGACGCGGGTGCCGGCCACGGCGACGCCGGCGGGCTTGCCGGGGACGTCGATGCGGCGAATCTCGGCGCGCCGGTCGAGGTCGATCACGCTCAGGTCGGAGCTGTTCTGATTGGTGACGAAGGCGATATCCCCCGCCGCGGCCGAAGCCGCGACGAGGGCAGGGAGGACCCCGAATGTGACCCTAATTGAGGGCACCGAAGCGTTCGGCGAGCGCGTCGAGCCCCGCCTGATAGACCGCGGTCACGGCGGCGACGGCCGCCTCGTCGCTCAGTTCCGGCGGCGGATCGTTGTTCGGGTAGCCGCGATAGAACGCGCCCCGCCACTCGATCAGCGAACCGCCGCCCTCGGCGGGTTTCACCGTGAGATGCGAGGAATAGTTGGTGACCGGCAGGGTTTCCACCGCCACCTCGGTGATCCGGTAGGAATAGGTCATCTTCGCAGCGTCGTATTTGTAGAGCACTTCCGAGATCGTCGGGCCGCCCTCCTGGCCGAGGGTGAGGACGCGGGTGGCGTCGATCTCGTTGCCGCCCTCGCCGGCGGTGGAGAACACCGCCGGGTGCCAGGACATGTCATGGAAATTGCCGATCGCGGCCCAGACTTCGGCGGGCGGGGCCGCGACCGTCTGGGTGAGCGTGACCTTCTGGCGTGTCGGCCCGTGGGCCATGGCCGCCGCCGGCAGCATCAGCGCCAGTCCGGCGATCAGTGCCGTCCTTCGTTTCATGGGGTTCCTCCTCCCTTGAAGATGTTGTTTTTCAGGATGTATCGGATGCCGCGCAGCCAGCTTTCGTCGCTGTTCGAGCGGATATCGACGGACTGTCCGCGCACCATCCGGCCCTCGCCGGTTTCGCGCAGGATCAGGTTCATCGACAGGATCAGGTTCGAGACCTTCTGCACCTCGCCCACCAGCACGTAATCGGCGCCGAGCTTCCGCGCCATGCGGACATCGCAGCCGTAACAGTTGGCCGGGTTCACCACGCGGTCGAATTCCTCGGCGATCGGCGAGAGGTCGAGGAAGGTGAAGCCTTCCGTGGCGAATCTTGTGCGCACCTCGTCTTCGAGGAGGCCGATCCGGACGCGCTCCTCGGGGCGCTCGCCGTAATAGGCGCCTTCGGCCGAGGTATCGAGGAAGTGGATGCCGAGGAACGCCACGGTTCCCGGCGCCACGGGCGCTTCCTCCGCCAGGACGGCGGTCGCCAGCGCTGCCGCCAGGCCGGCGGCGAGAAGGGGCGTCTGAAGCATGGGGGGAGCTTAGCCCGGGGCCGGTTTCCCGCAATGAGCCGAAAGTATCGGTTGGCGCCGGGGCGCCTGTGGCACCATCCTGTAGGGCGCCCTGCAAGGCCCGGATTCGCAAGGATTCTTATGTTTTCTTAGAACTCGGGTTTTGACGCTGCGGGGCGCCGGCCGGATACTCGGCCCAGTGACGGGCCCGCGGAGACGGGCAAGGGGAGGATCATGCATTTCGCGGCCCTTGCGCTGGCGTTCGGACTGGCCGTGCTTGTGGGCGCGCCGGCGGGGCTTGCGCTGGAGGTACGGGCGGCGGTCTTGCGGGTGGAGTACCCGACGCTCGCGCCGATCTCGCGCTATGACGATCTCCCCGACGATCTGGGCTTCGCAGGTGCGGTGCTGGCGACCGAGGACAACAGCACGACCGGGTCGTTCCTGGGGCAGACCTATGCGACCGAGACCGTTGCGGTCCCGCCCGAGGCGGCGGCGGAGGCGCTGGACGCGATCCTTGTCGAGGGCACGAAGATCGTCGTTCTGATGGCGAAGGGGCCGGATTTCCTTGCGTTGGCGGACCGGGCCGGGCCGGACGTTCTGATCCTGAACGCGCTGGCCCGCGACACGACGCTCCGCGACGGGGACTGCCGCGCCAATGTGCTCCATATCGCGCCGTCCGAGGCGATGATGGCCGATGCGGTGGCGGAATTCGCGATCTGGAAGCGCTGGACGCGCTGGTTCCTGATCCATGGCTCGAACCCGGCCGATCTGGCCATGGCCGAGGCGTATCGCCGGTCGGCGGCGAAATTCGGCGCGAAGATCGTCGAGGAGCGGGAATTCGTCGATACCGGCGGGTCGCGGCGCACCGATACCGGCTATGTGCAGGTGCAGCGGCAGTTGCCGGTCTTCACGCAGGACCCGAAGGAGCATGACGTGGTGATCGCGGCGGATGCTTCCGACGTGTTCGCGCCCTATCTGCCTTTCAACCTCTGGACGCCGCGGCCGGTGATGGGCGCGGCGGGCTTGCGCCCTGTCACCATGCACGGCGCGCACGAGGCCTGGGGGGCGACACAGTTCCAGCGCCGCTTCGAGGCGCTGACCAGGCGCTACATGCGCGACGAGGATTACCAGGTCTGGCTGGCCTTGCGCGTGGTGGGCGAGGCGGTGACGCGGACCGGTTCGGCCGACGCGATGGCGCTGCGCGACTATGCGCTGAGCGACGCGTTCGAGCTGGCCGCGTTCAAGGGCGTGCCGGTGACGTTCCGGCGGTGGAACGGGCAGCTTCGCCAGCCGGTCCTGCTCTATGACGGGCGGATCACCGTGAGCGTGAGCCCGCAGGACGGGTTCCTGCACCAGGTCTCGCCCTTGGACACGCTGGGGCTCGACGCGCCCGAATCCAGATGCGCGGCCTTCGAGAGAGGATGACACGTATGCGCTTTCCCCTTGTCCTTTGCCTCGCGGTGCTTGCCTCCCCGGCCTTCGCGAACAAGGTGTTCGTCACGAACGAGAAGGGCAACACCGTCACCGTGCTCGACAGCGAGAGCTGGGACGTGATCGGAGAATTCGACGCCGGCAACCGGCCGCGCGGGATCACGATCAGCCCGGACGGGACCAGGCTCTACGTGGCCTCGTCGGATGACGACCTGGTGCGGGTGTTCGACCCGGAGACCTACGAAGAGCTCTACACGCTGCCTTCGGGCCCCGACCCGGAGCTCTTCGTGCTCGATCCGCAGGGCAACCCGCTCTACATCGCCAACGAGGACGACAACCTCGTGACGGTGGTCGATACCGAGAGCCATACCGTCATCGCCGAGATCCCGGTGGGCGTGGAGCCCGAGGGAATGGGGATCAGCCCCGACGAAAAATGGGTCGTCAACACCTCCGAGACGACCAACATGGCGCATTTCATCGACACCGCGGATTACGAGATCAAGCACAACATCCTCGTCGATCAGCGCCCGCGCTATGCCGAGTTCACCAAGGACGGGACGAAGCTCTACGTGTCGTCGGAGATCGGCGGCACGGTGAGCGTGATCGACATGACCGGGGCCGCGCCGAAGCTGGTCGACAAGATCGGATTCGAGGTGCCGGGCGTGCTGCCCGACTGGATCCAGCCGGTGGGGGTGAAGGCGACGGCGGACGGGAAATACGTGTTCGTGGCGCTGGGCCCCGCGAACCGGGTGGCGGTGATCGACGCGCAGTCGGACGAGGTGCTCGACTACATCATCACCGGCCAGCGGGTCTGGCAGATGGCGTTCACGCCGGGGGAGAAATTCCTCGTCACCACCAACGGCAATTCGAACGACGTCTCGGTGATCGACGTGGAGAACCTGAAGGCGATCAAGTCGGTGCAGGTGGGGCAGCAGCCCTGGGGCGTCGCGATCACGCCGGACTGAGGGAGAGGGACGGAATGCTGAAATACCTGGGTTTCTGTGCGGCGATGCTGGCCGGGCCGGGGGTGGCGGCGCCCCTGTGCGACAATCTGGGTTTTGCCGGGCTTCTGGCCGCCTGCAACCGGGGCGAGACCATCGCGCTGACCCTGGCCTCGGGGCAGCCCCTGTCGGAGGCGGGGAGCTACACGCTCCAGTCGGGGGCGTACTACACGCTCGAGATCACCGCCGACGGGTCGGCCGAGCTGGCGCTCAGCGGACCGGATTTCTTCCGGGCGATCTGGATGAACGAGATCGTCATCGACGATATCGAAGTGCGGCCGATGGCGATCGACAGCCTGGAATTCGACGACGAGGGCACGGTCGAGCTCTCGTTCATCGCGATCAAGCCGGGCAGCCACGTGCTGCAGATCCCGGGGACGCATGGCGAGGCGCAACGGGTCGTGTTCAACATCCAGTAGGGCCCGAACGACGAAGGTCTGATGGCGGCCGGTCCCGGTGCGGGGTAGATCAAGGGAAAAAGCGGCTCCGGAGGAGGGGCCACATTCTGGGAGGAAAATCATGCGAAGGATCTTCGTGGCTGCAATCGCGGTTCTGGCGGGCAGCCTGGGCCTTGCCCGGGCCGAGGACATGACCACCGTCCGGGCGGCGACGCTGCAGATCGGCACCGTCAACTGGGAGCTCGCCACCATCGAGGCGAACGAGTTCGACAAGAAGAACGGGTTCGACCTGGTGATCCAGGAATACGCCGACAACGCCGCCACGCGGATCGCCGTCGAGGGCGGCGAGGCCGATATCGCGGTGGCTGACTGGATCTGGGTCGCGCGGCAGCGGGCGGCGGGGAAGGATTACGTGTTCATCCCCTATTCCAAGGCGGTGGGCGGCCTCGTGGTGCCCGAGGGCAGCGACGCCGAGACGCTTGCCGACCTGAAGGGCGGCAAGATCGGCATCGCCGGCGGACCGCTGGACAAGAGCTGGCTGATCCTGCGGGCCTATGCGCAGAAGGAATACGGGATGGATCTCGCCGGCGAGACCGAGCAGGTCTTCGGCGCGCCGCCCCTGATCATGAAGTCGGGCATGTCGGGCGAGACCGCGGGGGCGATCAACTTCTGGCACTTCATGGCGAAGATGAAGGCCGGCGGGATGCGCGAGCTGATCTCGGTGGACGAGGCAGCGAAGGCCCTGGGGCTGAACCCGGAAACGCCGCTTCTGGGCTACTACATGAAGGAGAGCTTCATCGCTGAACATCCGGGGATCGCCGACAGGCTCTATGCCGCCTCGCGCGCCTCGAAGGACCTGATGATGGAGAGCGACGCGGCCTGGGAGGCGGTGCGGCCGATGATGAACGCCAAGAGTGACGCCCAGTTCGCCGCCCTGCGCGCCGATTACCTGGCCGGGATCCCGGCCGACGCGCCGGTGGACGAGGCGGGGGCCGACAAGTTCCTGCGGCTGATGGCCGATCTGGGCGGGGCAGACCTCGTGGGCGACGCGACGACATTGCCGCCGGGCCTCTTCATGGAGCCCAAGTGACCGGGAGATGACCGGCCGCCTCGCCGTCACCGCGACCTCGCTCGCCGGGTTCCTGCTGATCTGGGTCGTGGCGGCGATGCTTTCCGCCGATCCCGAGATCCTTCCGGCGCCCTGGGCGCTGGCGGCGCCGTTCTGGGACGAGCTGCGCTCGGGCGTGTTGCCCTTTCACCTGGCCTGGACGCTCTGGCGCGTGGCCTGGGCTTTCGTGCTGGCGATGGGCGTGGGGATCGCGCTGGGGCTGGCGATGGGCCGCAACCCGGGGCTCGACCGCTGGCTCGACCCCTGGCTGGTGGTGTTCCTGAACCTGCCGGCGCTGGTCCTGATCGTGCTCTGCTATCTCTGGATCGGGCTGAACGAGACCGCCGCGATCCTCGCCGTGACGCTGAACAAGATCCCCAATGTCGCCACGGTGATCCGCGAGGGCGCAAGGGCGCTCGACCCGGAGCTCGACGCGATGGCGCGGGTTTACCGGCTGCCTTGGGCCACGCGGATGCGCCATGTGGTGCTGCCGCAGCTCGCGCCCTTCGTGACCGGCGCGGCGCGGTCTGGGATCGCGGTGATCTGGAAGATCGTGCTGGTGGTGGAGTTCCTCGGCCGCTCGAACGGGGTCGGGTTCCAGATCCACCTCTATTTCCAGCTCTTCGACGTGCGGATGGTGCTGGTCTATGCCTTCTCCTTCATCTTCGTGATGCTGGCCGTCGAATGGCTGGTCTTGCAGCCCTGGGAGCGGCGTGTGCGCCGGTGGCGGGCATGAGCGTGTCGGTCGAGATCGCCGAGAAGCGTTTCGGCGACACCCCGGTGCTGGGGCCGATGTCCTTTGCCGTGGCGCGGGGCGAGAGTGTCGCGATCCTCGGGCCCTCGGGGGCGGGGAAGACGACGCTTCTGAGGATCATCGCCGGAATAGACCCTGATTTCAGGGGTTCGGTCCGGGTCGATGGCGAGATGGCGATGGTGTTCCAGGAGCCGGTGCTGCTGCCCTGGCGGACCGCGCGGGAGAACCTGACCATTGTCCATCCGGGCCTTGGCCGCGCGGGTGCCGATGCAGCGCTGGCGCGGGTGGGGATCGCCGAGCGGGCCGAGGCCTATGCCGGGCAGCTTTCGCTCGGGCAGCAGCGCCGGCTGTCGCTCGCCCGCGCCTTCGCCGCGAAGCCGCAGGTGCTTGTCATGGACGAGCCCTTCGTGTCCCTTGACCGCGACAATGCAAGGGCGATGCTCGATCTCACGCTCGGGCTGATCGCCGAGACGCAGCCCGCGACGCTCTTCGTGACCCATGCGCGGGAGGAGGCGGAACGGCTCGGCGCGCGGCTCCTCGAGCTTTCGGGGTCGCCCGCCGGCCTGGCGTCTTTGGAATGAGGGAGGCAATGCACAGACCCTGTTTCAGGCGAATCCGCCGATGAGCGCGCTGGAGGTCAGCGGCCTCGGCTACAGCTACGGGGCCAAGCGTGCGCTCGACGGGGTGAGCTTTGCGCTCGAGCCGGGGCGGTTCACCGCGCTTCTCGGGCCGAACGGGGCAGGCAAATCGACGCTGTTCTCGCTCCTCACCCGGCTGTTCGTCACCGGGGAGGGCCGGATCGTGGTGGCCGGGCACGACATCGCGAAGGAACCGAGGGCGGCGCTCTCGAAGATCGGCGTGGTGTTCCAGCAACCGACGCTCGATCTCGACATGTCGGTGGCGATGAACATGAGCTATTTCGCGGCGCTCCACGGCGTCACCGGGCGCGAGGCGCGGCGGCGGGCGGAGGAGGCGCTGGCGCGGCTCGGCATGGCGGAGCGGGCGGGCGAGAAGGTGCGGAGCCTCAATGGCGGGCACCGGCGGCGGATGGAAATCGCGCGCGCGCTGATCCACCAGCCCGAAGTGCTTTTGCTGGACGAGCCGACCGTGGGGCTCGACACGAAAAGCCGGCGGGCGATCGTGTCGCATGTTCATGAGCTGGCGGCGGGCGGGCTGACGGTGTTCTGGGCCACCCATCTGGTCGACGAGATCGCGCCCGGGGACGACGTGGTGGTGCTGCACCAGGGCCGGGTGCTGGCCCATGAGGGCGCCGCCGCGCTGACGCAAGGGCGTGACCTGACCGAGGTGTTCATGGAGATGACCGCCCCGGCGGAGGCGCAGGAATGAGGGTCTATCTAGCGGCATTGTTCGCCATTGTCCGGCGCGAGGCCTTGCGCTTCGTCCACCAGCGGGGCCGGTTTCTCGCCGCGCTGGTGCGGCCGCTCGTGTGGCTGATCGTCTTCGCCGCGGGGTTCCGCGCGGCGCTGGGCGTGTCGATCATCCCGCCCTACCAGACCTACATCACCTACGAGGTCTATATCGTCCCGGGGCTCTGCGGGATGATCCAGCTCTTCAACGGGATGCAATCCTCGCTGTCCTTGGTCTACGATCAGGAAATGGGCTCGATGCGGCTCCTGCTCACCTCGCCCTTGCCGCGCTGGTGGCTTCTCTTGTCGAAACTGCTCGCGGGCGTGGCGGTGTCGATCCTGCAGGTCTATGTCTTCCTCGCGGTCGCCGCCGGGTTCGGGATCGTCTTGCCGGCCATCGGCTATCTCCTGCTCCTGCCCACGCTTCTGGTCACGGGGCTGATGCTGGGCGCGTTGGGACTTCTGATCTCGTCGACGATCCGGCAGCTGGAGAATTTCGCGGGAGTGATGAACTTCGTGATCTTCCCGATGTTCTTCCTCTCGAGCGCGCTCTATCCGCTCTGGAAGATGTCCGAGAGCTCGGATCTCCTGCACGACATCTGCGCGCTCAACCCGTTCACCCACGCGGTCGAACTGATCCGGTTCTCGCTCTACGAGACGTTCAACGGTACCGCGCTGGCCTGGGTTCTCGCCAGTTTCGCGGTGTTCTTCGGCGCGGCCCTTGTGGGCTACGACCCGGCCTACGGCCTCACGCGCCGCCGGCGCCCGGAGTGACGCGCCCTGCGGAAGCGCGCCTGACTGGCAGAGCGATTACGCGTCGCTCGCGGCGGTGTTGACGTAGCGGCATTTCCACCGGCCGATGGTCCAGGTCGGATGGGTCTCTGCCCATTTCGCCAGTTCCGGCTGTGCGGCCATCATGCAGGCCATCGGCGTCATGTCGGTGTAAAGCAGGCTTCTTTCCTCGCAATCGCTCGGGGAAGCGCTGAGACATGCAACAAACAGGAGCTCGATCATCATCTTACCTTGTCAATTACGACCTAAGTCTCGATCCCCCCTTATGGTTAATTTCTGTACATTTTGTTATTGATGGACACTGTACGCAGTCGCGTGCCGTTTGTCTGTGCGCGGACGGACACCTTTGCCACTGTTGCGCGCAATGCCTAAATACTATGCAAATTTGACGGCCAGAGGGCCGCTATGAGGCGCTTTGCCGCTTCGTTGAAGGCGCGGCTCGGCATTGGGGCGGCGCTGATCGGCCTTGTGGCGCTTCTGGCGGCGGGGCTTGTGCTCTATGCGCTGAGCGCGGTTTCCGCCCGGCTCGACGCCGCGTTGGCGGCCGAACGCCGGCTCGACCGCTATGCCGCGCTCTCCACCCAGGCCTCCACCTTCATGGTCGTCGCCACCGAGGCGCTGCAATCGGGGCTGGACGCCGAGGCGCGGGCCGGACGGCTGCAGAGCCTTTCGGCCGGGTTGACCGAGACCTTCGCGCGGATCCGCGGCGATCTCGAGGACGCGGTGCGCGAGGCGGAGAGCCTCGGTCTGAACGAGCAATCCCGCCGCGCCACCCAGAGCCTGGGCGTGGCGCGGATGGAGGCCTCGTTCGACGCAACCCGCAAGGCGCTCCTCGAGCCGGGGCTCTCCCGCGAGCGATTGCAGGGCCATATCGACAGTTTCGCAATCGGCTTCGATCAGCCGCTCAACCAGGTGATCGCCGAGGAAATCCGGGCGCGCGAGGCGATCCTTGCCGGGATCGGCGCGCTGAAACGCCGGCTTGTCTTCGCCGCTTCCGGGTTGGCGATCGCGACGTTTCTGTTGTTCGCGGCCTTCTACCTGGGGCTCGTCCGTCCGCAGTTCCCCCGCCTCGACCTCTTGCGCGAGGCGGCGCTGCGGCTCGGCCGCGAGGACTTCGCGGTGCGCCTGCCCGAGGCGCAGGGTGACGAGATCGGTCGCCTCTTCGCCGACACCAACCGCGCCGCGGCGGCCTTGGCCGGCCGCAAGGCGGAGGTCGACCGGGAATGGGCGCGGCTCAACGAGACGATCCGCGCCCGCACCGAGGAGTTGCGGGCGGCAAATGCGCGGCTGTCCCAGACCGACGAGGACCGGCGCCGGTTCTTTGCCGATATCAGCCATGAGCTGCGCACGCCGCTCACGGTGATCCTCGCGGAATCCGAGCTGGGCGAGAAGGGTGCCGGCGAACCGGCGCGGGCCTTCGCGACGATCCGCGGCCGGGCCGCGCGGCTCAACCGGCGGATCGACGACCTCTTGCGCATCGCGCGTTCGGAAAGCGGGAGGCTCCAGCTCGCTTCCGAGCGGTTCGACCTGGCCGAGGTCCTGGCCGCTGTGGCGGAGGAGACAGCGCCCGATCTCGCGGCCACCGGAATGACGGCGGATTTCCCAGAAACAGGGTCACATTTCGCGACCGGCGACCGGAACTGGACCCGGCAGGTCATCGCC
Organism: Paracoccaceae bacterium; assembly: GCA_050299695.1. GTDB lineage: Bacteria > Pseudomonadota > Alphaproteobacteria > Rhodobacterales > Rhodobacteraceae > Ovoidimarina. The sequence goes on along the minus strand of JBNKWI010000023.1, from coordinate 19,686 downwards.
AGCCTCGTGCGCAACGCCGCCCGACATGCCCGCGACGGCGGACGGGTTGCCGTCAGCGCCGGGCCGGGCACGGTGCGCGTCATCGACAACGGCCCCGGGATTCTGGCGGACGTCCAGGGCACGGTTTTCGACCGCTTCGCCCAGGGGCCGTCCCCCGCCCGGGCGGAAGGGTTCGGTATCGGGCTCGCGCTCGCCAAATGGGTGATGGAGGCGCAGGGCGGCACGATCGCGTTGCAAAGCCCGGTGCCGGAGGGAGACCGGATCGGCGCGGCGCCGGGGGCCATGGTCGTGCTGCGCCTGCCCGCCGCCGAGGGCTAACGGGCCGGGGCGGGCTAACGCCAGGGCAGCTGCTGGTTGGCGCCATCGGCGCTCCGCGCGGCCCAGATACCACGCAGGTAAGCCCAGTGCTTGGCCCGCTTGCGCGCCGAGAGCAGCGTCAGGGGCGACAAAAGCTGCCCGAGCGCCTCCCGGAGGGCGGTGCCGAGGGCAGACGGCCTCCCGTGCTTGCGGCAGGCATAGATCCGCGATTGTCCCATGTACCAGGCCTTGAGCGCGGCGGTGCGGGGCGAGCGTGCGGTGGCTTCGCCGAACAGATGCGCAACCTCGGCGCCGGTCACCAGACGCAGCGTGCCGCAGTCGCGCCGGAGCCGCAGGCTGAGGTCGTCATCCTCGTGATAGAGAAAGATCTTCGGATCGAAACCGCCCACGGCCTCGAAGGCCCCGCGCCGCACGAAAATCGCCGCGCCCTGCAGCACCGGCAGTTCGCAATCGCCGTTGGCGGCCTCGCGCGGCAGCCAGGCGGATCTGGGCAGCAGCTTGCTGCGCCGTTTGAAGGCGATCTTGCCCTTGCCGTCGCGCAGGCGCGGGTTGAAGGCGCAGGCCTCGGGATGCGCGTCGGCGGCGGCCAGAAGCGCCTCCACCGCGCCTGGGGCCAATCTCGCATCCGGGTTCACGAAGAAAAGGAACTCGCTTGTGGCTTGCGCCGCACCCAGGTTGCAGCCCGGGCCAAACCCGATGTTGTGCTCGGAGACCACCAGATTGGCGCCGTGGGCCTCGGCCAGCGCACGGGTCTCGGTGCTGTCGCGCGAGCCGTTCTCCACGATCACGCAGTCCACGCCCTCCGGCACGGAGCCCAGCAAGGCGGGCAGCACGGCCGAGGAATTGTAGGCAACGGTGACAAGGGTGACGCGGCTCATGAGATCCTTTCCGGGGCAGGGCGCGTAAACGTGACCACGGACCTCTTATGTCAGATCATCGGGAGCCGGGGAACGGCCCGTGCCGCGATTCTCCCTCTTGGGCGGTTCTCGATACGGGCGCCGGGGATCATGGTCGTGCTGGGCATGCACGCCGCCCGCCGCTAGCATCCGCCCATGACCGAGCCCCGCGTCCTCATCGTCGACGACGATCCCGAGATCACCTCCGCGCTGTCGCGCGGCCTGGCCTTGCACGCCTACCGCGCCGTGGCGGTCCACGGGGTCGAGGCGGCGCTGGCCGCGCTGGCGGGGGAACCGGTTGGGGCAGCCATCGTCGACGTGATGATCGGCGCCGATTCCGGGCTCGACCTCGTGCGGCGGATGCGGGCCGAAGGGCACCGGATCCCGGTCCTGATGCTGAGCGCGCTGACCGAGGTGGAGGACCGCGCCCTCGGGCTCGAGGCGGGGGCCGACGATTACGTGGTGAAGCCCTTCTCGCTCGACGAGCTGGTGGCGCGGCTCAAGGTGCAGGAACGCCGGAGCCGAAGCGGCGCCGCGCGGCTCCACGGCACCTCCTGGACGCTCACGGGCGCCGGGCGGAATGTGACCCTAACGCAACGGGAATTCGCGCTCTTGAAGCTCTTCGCCACCCATCCGGGCGAGGTGCTGTCGCGCCCGCGGATCTTCGAGGCGCTCTGGTCGGGCGAGGGGGCCAGCTCCGAGAACGTGGTCGATGTCTATGTCGGCTACCTGCGCCGCAAGATCGACCCGGCCGCGAGCTTCGGCTTCGAGATCAAGACCATCCGCAACCGCGGATTCGTGCTCGACGGCGCCCCGCCCGTCCTGGCGTAACGCTCTGGAATCACGGGGCTCTTATTATTTCTTAGAACACTTCCTTTGACCGGGCCGGTCCCGTTCGCGATCCTCCCGACGAAGGGACTTCACTGATGGAGCCCCGAAAGCGAGGAGAGTGACATGGCCTGGACCAAACCGACCATCCGCGAAATCGAGTGCGGCATGGAGATCAACATGTACGGACCCGACGGCGACACCGACGGCGTCCTGTTCTGATCCAACGCGCGCGGAAGACCGATATGGGACTCCGCGCGCAGGTGCTGGGGGCCGCCGCTGGGGGCGGCCTTCCGCAATGGAATTGCGGCTGCGAGAACTGCAATCTCGCCCGCCGCGGCGAGATCCCGGCGCAGACCCAGTCCTCGCTCGCCGTCACCGGCAACGGAGTGGACTGGGCCGTGCTGAACGCTTCGCCCGATATCCGTCAGCAACTGGCCGCGACGCCCGCGCTGCACCCGACCGGGCCGCGTGCGCTGCCGTTGCGGTCGGTCTTGCTGACCAATGGCGATATCGACCATGTGGCGGGTCTCCTGACGCTGCGCGAGGTGCAGCCCTTCACGCTTTTCGCCACCGCCGAGATCCACAGGGTGATCGCCGGGAACCCGATCTTTGCCGCGCTGCGACCCGAGGTCGTTGACCGCCGCACGGTGGCGCTTGGGGAACCCTTCGAACTGGCCTCCGGCCTCACCGCCGAGCTGTTCCCGGTGCCCGGCAAGGTGCCGCTCTATCTCGAGGGCGAGACGGTCGAGACCGATCTCGTCGGCGAACAGACCGTGGGCGTGGCGCTCACCGCCGGCGAAGCCACGGCCTATTACATCCCCGGCTGCGCGCTCCTCTCGGACGACTTGCGCACCCGGCTCGACGGCGCGGCACTCGTCTTCTTCGACGGGACGCTCTGGACCGACGACGAGATGCAGCGCGCGGGCGTCGGCACGAAGACCGGCCGGCGCATGGGACACATGTCTATTTCAGGGGAAAACGGCTCGATGGCCGCCTTCGCGGGCCTGGATATCGGCCGGAAGATCTACGTGCACATGAACAACACCAACCCGGTCCTGCGGCCCGACTCGTCCGAACGGGCGGAGGCCGAGGCGGCGGGCTGGACCATCGGACAGGACGGAATGGAGATCGCGACATGACCGCAACCCGCGAGGAGTTCGAGGCCCGGCTGCGCCAGATCGGCGCCGAGCGTTACCACGACCTGCACCCGTTCCATCACCGGTTGCATGGCGGCGGTTGCTCGCCGGACGAGGTGCGCGCCTGGGTGATCAACCGCTATTACTACCAGCACTCGATCCCGATGAAGGACGCGGCCTTCATGAGCCGGGTGGAGAGCCCGGATCTGCGCCGTGCCTGGCGCTCGCGGATCGAGGACCATGACGGCACCGACAGCAACGAGGGTGGCATCCGGCGTTGGCTGAGACTGGCCGAAGCCGTCGGGCTGGATCCTGACTACGTGGCCTCCTGCGAGGGTGTCATGCCGGCGACGCGGTTCACGGTGGATGCCTATGTGCGGTTCGTCCGCGACAAGACCCTGCTCGAGGCGGTGGCGGCCTCGCTGACCGAGCTCTTCGCTCCGAAGATCCATGCGAACCGGATCGAGGGGCTGTTGAAGAACTACGATTTCGCCGATGACAGTTCGCTGTCCTATTTCCGGAACCGGCTGAAGGAGGCGCCGAAGGACGTGGCGTTCGGGCTGAAATGGGTGCTCGACCATGCCGACACCGCCGAGAAACAGGACGCCGCGGCGAAGGCGCTGATCTTCAAGACGGACGTGCTCTGGTCGCAGCTCGACGCGCTCTGGGGCGCCTATGTCGAGCCGGGCCGCATCCCGCCGGGCGCCTGGGTGCCGGGCGAAGGCATGGCGATGGCGAAGGCGTCATGATCGGGCCCGACGACATTCCCGTCTTGCCGCGGGGCGTGCGGATTCACTGGGACAAGGTGCGCGAAACCTGGGTGCTGCTCGCGCCAGAGCGCACCGTGACGCTCGACGCCGCCGCCTATGCGGTGCTTTCCGAGATCGACGGGGAGCGCAGCTTCGGCGCGATCGCGCAGGCGCTGGCCGAACGCTACGACGCCCCGGCCGAGCAGATCGCCGAGGACAGCGCCGGGCTTCTCGGCGCGCTGCGCGACCGCCGCTTCCTGGAGGTCGCATCGTGATCCGCCCGCCCATCGCCATGCTCGCCGAGCTGACCCATCGATGCCCGCTGTCGTGCCCCTATTGCTCGAACCCGCTTGAGCTGGCGCGCATTGACGCCGAGTTAGACACTGATACCTGGGTCCGCGTGTTTCGCGAGGCGGCCGATCTGGGGGTGTTGCAACTGCACCTCTCGGGCGGCGAACCGGCCAGCCGTCGCGACCTGACCGATCTGGTCCGCGCGGCGCGGGAGGCGGGGCTCTACACCAATCTGATCACCTCCGGGATCGGCCTTTCCGAACGCCGCCTGCGCGAGCTGGACGAGGCTGGGCTGGACCATATCCAACTCTCGCTTCAGGGCACTGATGCGGCGATGGCCGACCGGATCGGCGGCTACAAGGGCGGCTATGACCGCAAGATGCAGGTCGCGGGCTGGATCGGCGAGATCGGCTTTCCGCTGACGCTGAACGCGGTGCTGCACCGCCAGAACCTGCACCAACTGCCGCGCGCACTGGAGATGGCCGTCGAGTTGGGGGCCCGGCGGATCGAGGTCGCGACGGTGCAGTTCCACGGCTGGGCGCTCAACAACCGCGACGCGCTGATGCCGACGCGGGAGCAGGCGCGCGAGGCCGACCGGATCGTGACCGAGGCCCGCCAGCGGCTGAAGGGCACGCTGGTGATCGACTACGTGCCGGCGGACTACCATTCCGATTATCCGAAGCGCTGCATGGGCGGCTGGGGCACGACCGGGCTCAACATCGCGCCCGACGGGCTGGTCCTGCCCTGCCACGCGGCGCAGACGATCCCGCATCTGGCATTCGACAACGTGCGCGACGGGCCGCTCGCCGAGATCTGGACCGAGGGCGCGGCCTTCAACGCCTATCGCGGCACCGAGTGGATGGCCGAGCCCTGCCTCTCCTGCGACCGCAAGCTCAAGGATTTCGGCGGCTGCCGCTGCCAGGCGATGGCTGTGGTGGGTGACGCCGCCGCGACCGACCCGGTTTGCGTGAAATCGCCCCATCACCACGCGCTGCAGGTGCAGGCCGAGGCGTTCGCGACAGGGTCCGAAGACGCGCTCACCTGGCGCGCCGCGCCGAAGCGGGCGGCCGAACCGGCCGAGTAGGCTCTAAATCTGGTACAACGGGCGATTGCAGGACATATTTCTGTGTTGTCCGGCTGCGCGCGAGCCCCTATGGTCCGCGTTAACCATAAGGCAGTCGTCAGGACACGCCCGTCATGAACCGACTGGAACGTGAGGCCGAGCCCCACTTTTCACAGCCGATCCGTCAGATCCTTCTGATGGTCTTCGTCGTTATGCTGGTCGCCGCCGGCGGCTGGCTCGCCTATCCCAAGGTCGCGCCGGTCTTCCTCGCGAACCCCTGGCTCAACGGCTTCATCGCCTTCGTCTTCGTGCTCGGCATCCTCACCTGCTTCTGGCAGGTGTTTCAGCTGGTCAGCTCGGTGATCTGGATCGAGGGTTTCGTGCTCGAACGGCCTGGCCACCAGTTCACCCACGCGCCCCGGCTCCTCGCGTCGCTGGCCGCGCTCCTGCGCACCCGCGGCGCCCGCGCGCAGCTTGGCACCGCCTCGACACGGTCGATCCTCGATTCCGTCGCGACCCGTGTCGACGAAGCGCGCGACATCACGCGCTACATCGTCAACCTTCTGATTTTCTTGGGCCTTCTCGGCACGTTCTATGGCCTCGCCACGACCGTTCCGGCGGTGGTCGACACGATCCGCTCGCTGGCGCCGGCCGGTGCCGCCGAGGGTGGCGCCGAGGTGTTCGCCCGGCTGATGTCCGGGCTCGAAGGCCAGCTCGGCGGCATGGGCGTGGCCTTCTCCTCCTCGCTGCTGGGCCTCGCCGGTTCGCTCGTGGTCGGGCTCCTCGAGCTCTTTGCCAGTCATGGTCAGAACACCTTCTACCGCGAGCTCGAGGATTGGCTTTCGACGATCACCCGCGTCGGCTTTGCCGGCGGCGACAGCGACGGGGACAGCGGCGGCGCGGCGACGGCGGTGCTCGACCAGATGGCCGAGCAGATGAGCGCCCTGGCGACGCTGTATGAGGAATCCGAGCTCAGCCGTGGTGTCGTCGACGAGCGCATCGGCGGGCTCGCCAACGCGGTCGAGGCGCTGGTGCAAAGGATCGAGGGCGAGAATGCGGCCGACGCGACATTGCAACGCCTCGCGGCCGGACAGGAACGGCTGGCCGAGGCGCTGGAGGCGCGGGTCTCGCAGGGCGGCGGTGGCGGCGGCGAGACCGATGCCGAGACCCGGATGCGCCTGCGCTCGATGGACGTGCAGCTCCTCCGGATCCTGGAGGACATGGCGAGCGGTCGCCAGGAAATGCTGGACGACCTGCGCGCCGACATCCACCAGTTGACCCGGGCGGTCGAGGCGCTCGGCGGGCGGCGCTAGACCATGGCGCTCTCGCGGCGGTCCGGACAGCGCGTCTCGAACTCGATCTGGCCGGGCTTCGTCGACGCGATGACGGCGCTGTTGATGGTGCTGATGTTCGTCCTGACCATCTTCATGATCCTGCAATACGTGCTGCAGGAAACCATCCACGGGCAGGAGGACGAGCTCGATGAACTTGCCTCGGAGATCACTGACCTCGCTCAGGCGCTCGGCCTCGAACAGCAGCGGACGGCCAATCTCGAGGACGCGCGCGACCGGCTGAACCAGGATCTCACCGCCGCGCGCGGCGAGATCGACAGCCAGACCGCGCTGATCGCGACCCTGAACAGCCAGATCGCCGGCCAGGAACAGGAACTCGCCGACCGGGCCGCGCAGATCACCAGCTTCGAGGCGCAGGTCGCCGCGCTGATCGGGCAGCGCGACGAGGCGCTGGCCGAGGGCGAGCGGCTCACGGCGAACGTGGCCGAGCTGGAAGAGGCGCAGGCCAATCTGCTGTCGGAGCAGGAGGCCCTGCAGCTCGCGCTGGCGAAGGCACGCGACGAGATCGACGCGAAGGTCGAGGAGGCACGGCTGGCTGCCGCCCGCCGCGAGGCGCTCGAGGCCCTGACCGCCGATCTGCGCGCCGAGAGCGAGGGCCTCAAGCAGCAACTCGACGCGGCAGAGGCGACGCGGCTGGCCGATGCCGCCGCCGCCGAGGCGTTGCGCAAGCGTCTGGCGGATTCCGATGCCGAGCTTACGGCGATGAGCCTCAATCTCGAAGCGCAGCGCAGGAAGGCCGAGGAAACGCTGACCCTGCTCGCCGCCGCGCGCACCGCCGAAGAGGATCTGACGACCCGGCTCGCCGAGGCGCTGGCCGAGCGCACCGCGCTCGATGCGCGGCTTTCGGAGACAAGAAGGGATCTGAGCGAAAGACTGGCTCGCGCGCTCGAAGCGCAGCAGGCGCAATCCGGACGGATTACCGAGCTGACCGAAAGCGAGGCGGCGCTCGCCGCGCAGATCGACGCGCTGGACGCGAGCGAGGCCGATCTCCGCCGCCAGCTTACCGCCGCGCTTGCCGCCGAGGCCGAGAAATCCGACGAGGTCGCCGCGCTGCTCTCCGACCAGGAGGCGCTGCGCGACCGTCTCGCCGCCGCGCTCGCCGCCAAGGTCGAGGCCGAGTCCGGGCTGACGGATCAGGAGCGCATGGCGCGCCTTCTGGCCCAGGCGAACGCCGAGCTTTCCGAAGAACAGGCGAAGTCCGCCGAGGGTCAGCGCCGGATTTCCGCGCTGAACGAGCAGGTCGCGGCGCTGCGCGGGCAGCTCGGCTCGCTCCAGGCGATGCTCGACGCTTCGGCGGCGAGCGATTCGGCGGCCAAGGTGCAGATCGAGGCGCTGGGTTCGCAGCTCAACGCGGCGCTGGCGCGCGCCGCCGCGGAAGAGCGCCGCCGGGCGGAGCTGGAGGAGGCCGAACGCAAGCGGCTCGAGGCGGAGACTCAGGATCTTGAGCGCTATCGGTCTGAATTCTTTGGTCAATTGCGGGGACTTCTTGGCGACCGCGAGGGCGTGCAGATCGTCGGCGACCGCTTCGTGTTCTCCTCCGAGGTGCTTTTCCCGCTCGGTTCGGCGCAGCTTTCGCCCGGGGGCCGGGCACAGATCGCCGAGGTCGCGGCGATCCTGAGCGACGTGGCCGACCAGATCCCGCCGGGGATCGACTGGATTCTCCGGGTCGACGGGCATACCGACAACCAGCCGATCACCGGGGGCGTCTACGCCGACAACTGGGAGCTCAGCCAGGCCCGCGCGCTGTCGGTCGTGCGTTACATGATCGACCAGCTCGGATTCCCGCCGAACCGTCTCGCAGCCACCGGCTTCGGCGAATACCGCCCGGTGAACCCGGCAGATACGGCCGAGGCGAGGGCGCAAAACCGGAGGATCGAGCTGAAGCTCACCGAGCGGTAGCGACCTGATCCAACGGTGCGCCAGCGGCCTATTCCAATCCGCGCGGGGGAGCAGCGCCCCCCGGATCTCGGCGCGGTCGCGCCTCGCCCCCGCCGCCCTTGGTTACCGGATCGACCTCAAGGCCTCACGGCCAGCGCCGATCTTTCCTCGGCGCCCGGCCTCGCCTCTCTTTGGGTCCGGAAAATCCTGGGGGTGAGCGGCCGCAGGACGCGAGGGGGCAAAGCCCCCTCCGGGTGCGCCAGGCAAAGAAAAACCCCCGCGCGAGACATTCGTGCGGGGGTTCGGTTCGTGCTTTTTGCCGAGTCTAGTCGGCGGTCAGGAGCGGCGGCTTTTTCGACGAGAGGCGCCGGGTTTCCGGCGGCTCGATCCGGAGGTCGATCTTGCCGTCCTTGATGCCGACGCGGACGACGCCGCCCTTGGCCAGCTTGCCGAACAGCAACTCCTCGGCCAGCGGCTTCTTGATGTGCTCCTGGATCACACGGCCCAGCGGACGCGCACCCATCTTGTCGTCATAACCCTTGTCGGCCAGCCAGTTGGCCGCGGCGCTGGTGAGTTCGAAGCTGACATTGCGGTCGGCGAGCTGGCCCTCGAGCTGGAGCACGAATTTCTCGACCACCTGCAGGATGATCTCCTTGCCGAGCGGCGCGAAGCTGATCACCGCGTCGAGCCGGTTGCGGAATTCCGGCGTGAAGGTGCGCTCGATCGCCGCCGTGTCCTCGCCCTCGCGCCGGTCCCGGCCGAAGCCGATCGCGGATTTCGCGAGCTCCGAGGCGCCCGCGTTCGAGGTCATGATCAGGATCACGTTGCGGAAATCCACCTGCCGGCCGTTATGGTCGGTCAGCTTGCCGTGGTCCATCACCTGCAGGAGGATGTTGAACACGTCCGGATGCGCCTTCTCGATCTCGTCGAGCAGGAGCACGCAATGCGGGTGCTGGTCGACCCCGTCGGTCAGAAGACCGCCCTGGTCGAAGCCGACATAGCCCGGGGGCGCGCCGATCAGCCGCGAGACCGCGTGCTTCTCCATGTATTCCGACATGTCGAAGCGCAGCATCTCGACGCCCAGCGTCGAGGCGAGCTGCTTGGCGACCTCGGTCTTGCCGACGCCGGTCGGGCCCGCGAAGAGGTAGTTGCCGATCGGCTTTTCCGGTTCACGCAGGCCTGCACGGGCGAGCTTGATCGAAGAGGCGAGCGCCTCGATGGCCTGGTCCTGCCCGAACACGACGCGCTTCAGCGACGCCTCCAGGTCCTTCAGCACCTCGGCATCGTTCTTCGACACGTTCTTGGGCGGGATCCGGGCGATCTTCGCCACGACCTCCTCGATCTCCTTCGCGCCGATAGTCTTGCGGCGCTTGGAATCCGCCACCAGGTGCTGCGCCGCGCCGGCCTCGTCGATCACGTCGATGGCCTTGTCGGGCAGCTTCCGGTCATGGATGTAGCGCGCCGAGAGTTCCACCGCCGACTTGATCGCCTCGGCGGTATACTTGATGTCGTGATGCGTCTCGAAATAGGGCTTCAGGCCCTTCAGGATCTTCACCGAATCCTCGACCGAGGGCTCGTTGACGTCGATCTTCTGGAACCGGCGCGACAGCGCGCGGTCCTTCTCGAAATGCTGGCGGAACTCCTTGTAGGTGGTCGAGCCCATGCAGCGCAGCTTGCCGCCCTGAAGCGCGGGCTTCAGGAGGTTCGAGGCGTCCATCGCGCCGCCCGAGGTGGCGCCGGCGCCGATCACCGTGTGGATCTCGTCGATGAACAGGACCGCGTCGGGATGCGCCTCGAGCTCCGAGACGACCGCCTTCAGCCGCTCCTCGAAATCGCCGCGATACCGCGTGCCGGCCAGGAGCGCGCCCATGTCGAGCGAGTAAATCGTGGCGCCCGACAGCACCTCGGGCACCTCGCCTTGCGTGATCTTGCGCGCGAGACCCTCGGCGATGGCGGTCTTGCCGACGCCGGGATCGCCCACCAGGAGCGGGTTGTTCTTGCGGCGGCGGCACAGCACCTGCACGCAGCGTTCGACTTCCTGCTCGCGGCCGATCAGCGGATCGACATCGCCCTTGCGGGACTTGGCGTTCAGGTCGACGCAGTACTTGGCCAGCGCGGATTCCTTGCCGTCGCCCTCCTGCGCCTGGGTCTCTTCCTCGAAATCCTGGGCGCCCTGGACCGGGCGGCTCTCGCCGAAGCTCGGGTTCTTCGCCACGCCATGAGCGATGAAGTTCACCGCGTCGTAGCGGGTCATGTCCTGCTCCTGCAGGAAATAGGCCGCGTTCGACTCGCGTTCGGCGAAGATCGCCACGAGGACGTTGGCGCCGGTGACTTCGGTCCGGCCCGAGGATTGCACATGGATCGCCGCGCGCTGGATCACCCGCTGGAACGCGGCGGTCGGCACCGCCTCGGATCCTTCGATATTCGTGACCAGCGTCGCCAGATCGTCCTCGATGAAATCCAGGAGCGTCTTGCGCAGGGCCTCCAGGTCCACCGAGCACGCCTGCATCACCTTCGCGGCGTCCGGCTCATCGATCAGTGCGAGAAGCAGATGCTCCAGCGTCGCGAGTTCATGGCGCCGCGCATTCGCCAGCGCCAGCGCCGAATGAATCGCATCCTCGAGCGTTTTCGAAAATGACGGCACGATACGTGCTCCTTCCGCTTTGGCCGAGGGATGAGTGCCCCCCTCGACCGTGGCCCCTTAAGATTAAGGTTCGGTGTTAATTTCGAACCTTCAAGTTTTTTTTGTCCCAGCGCGCTCACAATTTCTTAAGCGGCGAAAAAGCCTCAGTTGCGTGAGGATTTTTCAGGCGCCGTCAGAACCGGTCCTTGCGGCCCCGGATCTCCGCAAAGACCTCGGCGTCGGTGGCCTCCGGCATGCCGAGCAGCGCCTTCACCTCGGGGATTCCGGCGCGCAGGAACGGATTGGTCGCAAGCTCTTCGGACAGGGTCGAGGGCACCGTGGGCTTGCCAGCCGCGCGCGCGGCCGCGATGGCCTCTGAGCGGGAGATAAGATCGGGATTGTCGGGTTCAATAGTGGCCGCGAAGCGGGCGTTGGCCTCGGTGTATTCGTGACCCGAATGCACCACCGTTTCGGGCGGCAGCGCGGCCAGTTTCGAGAGCGACTCCCACATCTGCGGCAAGGTCCCCTCGAACACCCGCCCGCAGCCGAGCGCCATCAGGCTGTCGGCGGTGAAGACGGCCTTCGCTTCGGGAATATAGAACGCCACGTGCCCGACGGTGTGGCCCGAGACGTCCATCACCCGGACTTCGTGCCCGGCGAAGTCGAACGTATCGCCATCGCCCACCCGGCGGTCGAGCGCCGGCAGCCGATGCGCATCCGCCGCGGCTCCGGTCACCGAACAGCCATAGGCGCGCCGCAGCGCCTCGGTGCCCTCCACGTGGTCGCCGTGGTGATGGGTGATCCAGAGCTCGTCCAGCCCCCAGCCGCGGGCGCGCAAGGCCGCGTCGAGCGCTGCCGCCTCGGGCGCATCCACGAGCGCCGTCCTCCCGGTGGCGCCGTCACGGATCAGGAACGCGTAGTTGTCGCTCCGGCAGGGGATTGTGACGATCTCCAGGGGCATGGCTTTTCGGATCTCCTTGAGTATGGTTGCCCCTATCCTAACCCGTGGACCACTCTCCGCAATGCACCTCGACGTGCTCGATCTCAGGAGCTTCTACTACCGGACTGGCCTCGGGCGGGCCGCGCAGCGGGCGATCCGCGAGCAGGTCCGTGCGCTCTGGCCCGATACCCACGGGCTGAGCGTGGTGGGCTTCGGCTTCGCCGCGCCGCTCCTGCGGCCGTTCCTGCAGGACTCCGCCCGGGTGATCTCGCTGATGCCCGGTCAGCAGGGGGTGATGCCCTGGCCGCCGGGGGAACTGAACCTCTCGGTGCTATGCGAGGAGACGCTCTGGCCGATCGAGACCGGCAGCGTCGACCGGCTCGTTCTGATGCACGGGCTCGATACCAGCGAGGACCCGTTCCAGGTGCTCGAGGAATGCTACCGCACGCTCGCGCCGGAGGGTCGGGCGCTGATGATCGTGCCGAACCGCGGCGGGCTCTGGGCGAGGAACGACAAGACGCCCTTCGGCTTCGGCCGGCCCTATTCGATGCGTCAGCTCGAGGGCCAGATCCGCAGCCACGACTTCGTACCCGAACGCGCGCAGGCCGCTCTGTTCCAGCCGCCGTCCAACCGCCGCTTCTGGATGAAGACCGGCGCGATGTGGGAACGGCTCGGCCAGCGCCTCCCGGGCGGCTTCGCCGGCGGGGTGCTGATGCTCGAGGTCAAGAAGCAGATCCCCGCCCCGCCGCGGCGCGGCCTGGCCGAAGCGGTGAAGAAGCCGCTGCGCGTTCTCGACGGCATCACCGCGCCCGCGCCGAAGCCGGTTTGAAACTGGGCTTCGGCCGTATCCGACCCTCCGGCCCAGGTGCCGCGGTATCCGCCCTTCCGCAGGTTTGCCACGGAAGGGCGCAACCGGATCGGGCGCCGCTACAGCTTCAGGAACCGCGCGATCGCCTCGATGGAGGCGTCGTGGGTGGTGGCACGGTCCCACCCTTCCGGATCGTCGCAGATCGGATCCTCGCCCTCCTCGATCAGAAGCTGCGCGGCATTTTCCTTGCAGACCGGCAGGAACGAGAAATGGTGCGCATTGGGGATGATGTCGTGCCTTGCATTCGGCAGCATGTCGATCAGCCCGCTGCCCTCTGCGCGCACATCCGTGGTGAACCAGGGAAAGCTGTCACCCAGCGAGACTACCTGCACCGGAGCCGCGATCGCCGCCGCGCTCTCGGGCGCTGCCGCATAGGTAAAGCCGGGATCGACCGCGACAATGGATGTGAATCGGGTATCGGCCATGTCGGCGGAGAATTCCGGCGGCAGATGCTCGAAATCGACCCCGCCACGGATCAGGAACAGACAGTCCTGCGCCGCCTCGCCATGGGTTTCGCAAAAGTCGCGATAGACCCCGGAATCGAGGCGCAGGCCACCGATGCCCAGCACCGTGGATCCCCCGAGCGAGAAGCCGAGGGCGGCAATCCGGTCCCGGTCGACATGCGCGGCGATCTGCGGATCGGCCAGCACATGGTCGAGCGCGGCGCTCAGATCCGCCGCCCGCTCCGACAGGCGAACGGTGCGGCGCGGCGAGCTGTCGCCTGTCGTCGTGCCCGGGTGGTTCAGGACAAGAACCATTGCGCCGCGCTCGGCCAGACCTGCGGCGAGCCAGGCAGTGCCGTCGATGCTGCTGCCCGAACCGTGCGACACCACGATCAGCGGCAGTTCGCCCTCGGGCAAGGCTGCGCCGATATAGGCTTCGACCGGTTCGAACACCAGGCTGTCGCCGATCGTGGCCGCATAGGTCGCCCGGCCGACCGGGTACCAGATGCCCGCGGCGATCGTGCCCGAGCGATGATCGGCCCGGAAATCGAACCGGTCGAAGCCGACGCTCGGATCGGCCAGCGCCGGGCTGGCGATCGTCAGGACAAGGGCAGAAGTGGCAAGCAGGGATTTCATCTCTTTACTCCTTGGTTCGGATGATGGCCCCGCCTCGCATGGGGCGGTCCCGTCCCGCGTCCTCGAACCGGTTTCAGGTCGTGCAGAACCGGATCTTGGTCTAAGCGGCCCCCATGCTGACGCTCCCGATTCCGCTCGTGATCGCCCTGATCCTGGGTCTCCTGGCCCTGCGCCACGCGCTGGCCGGCGACCGCTCGATCCTGTTTCCGGTGCTGCTGGCGACCTGTGCGCTCCAAGGGTTCGTGATCTCGCTGACGCAGCACTACGGGCTGAGCTGGATGTGGCCCGCCCAGCTCGCCACCGCCGTTGCGATGCCGCCTCTGGCCTGGCTGACGTTCCAATCCGCCACCCAGCGCCCTCTCGACCGCAAGCGCGACTGGCTCCATCTGCTCGGTCCCGCCTTCAACCTCTTCTGCGCGGTCTTCGCTCCGGTCACGCTCGACATTGTTCTGCCCACGCTCTTTGCCGGCTATGGGGCGGCGATCCTGGTCCGCCTGCGGGCGGAAGACGCGCTGCCGCTCGCCCGGCTCGGGTCCGGCCCGTTACCGGCCCGGATCTGGCAAGCCGTCGGCCTCCTCCTGATCCTGTCGGCTTTGTCGGATCTCCTGATCGCCATTGCGCTTGGGCTCGGCCATGCCGACTGGCGGCCGTACATCATCAGCGTCTTTACCTCGTTCACGCTCCTTGGCATCGGCCTCCTGTCGCTCGCTCGCGATGCGGAGGGTGCGGCCGAGGGGCCATCGGGCGAACCCGCGCGGTTGACGTCCCGACCCTCTGAAGAGGATGCGGCGCTTATCGCGCGTCTCGACGCGCTGATGAAGGCGGACCGGCCCCATCTCGATCCCGATCTGACGCTGGCTCGTCTCGCCCGGCGGCTGCATGTGCCGATCAAGCAGCTCTCGGGCGCGATCAACCGGATCCAGGGCGAGAACGTCTCGCGCTATGTGAACGGGTTTCGCGTGCGCGAGGCCTGCGCGCTCCTCGAAGGTGGCGAGACCGTGACCGAGGCCATGCTCGCCAGCGGATTCAACACGAAATCCAACTTCAACCGGGAGTTCGCGCGGGTGACGGGGCAGTCGCCCTCGGCATTTCTGCGTGGCAAGTCCCGGGGCGGCGCTTGAGCGGCGCAGACCGGAGTGTTTCGGTCGGGGAGCCCGATTTCGGTCTGAACGTCCGGAATCGTGCAAACTCCCGTCCAGCATGCATTTTTCCTGCCCGGTTTCTGGCGCAAACAGTCGCATGCCGCATAAATCATTGAAAGTTATGAGTTTCTCGTTTCGCGGCCATACCATGTAGGCGGTTGCGGGGCCGTGATGGCTCTGCTACATCCACGGCGATTTTGAGGGTGCTTGAGGGAGCGCCCTACGGCAACACGCCCGGAAGCGCGTCCGCGCGATCGACCAACGGGCGAATAAGAACGGAAGGGTGGACGTGTCCGAATCTGCTTCGATCTCGACAGGTATCGCGTCCCGTTACGCGACCGCCGTCTTTGAACTGGCGAAGGAGGCGAGCGGCCTCGACGCGCTCGGCGCCGACACCGAAACCCTGGGCGATGCGCTCGCGACGAGCCCGGACTTCCGCGCCCTGATCGCCTCGCCGATCTACAGTCGCGACGCGCAGGGCAAGGCGGTCACCGCGGTGGCCGAGAAGATGGGACTCTCGGACACGTTCCGGAACACGCTGGCGCTGATGGCGTCGAAGCGCCGTCTCTTCGTGCTGCCGCAGCTCGTCCGCGAGCTGGCCCGGCTGATCGCCGAGGAGAAGGGCGAAGTGACCGCCGAGGTCACCGCCGCCCAGGCGCTCACCGACGCCCAGCAGGCGAAGCTCGCCGCGACGCTGAAGGCGCGCGTCGGCAGCGATGTGAAGATCAATATGGCCGTCGATGAAAGCCTCATCGGCGGTCTTGTCGTCAAGGTCGGCTCCCGGATGATCGACACCTCGATCCGCTCCAAGCTCGCCGCACTCCAGAACACCATGAAAGAGGTCGGATAATGGGAATCCAGGCTGCCGAAATCTCCGCGATCCTGAAGGAGCAGATCAAGAACTTCGGTCAGGAAGCCGAAGTCGCCGAAGTGGGCCGCGTGCTCTCGGTCGGCGACGGCATCGCGCGGGTCTACGGGCTCGACTCCGTGCAGGCCGGCGAGATGGTCGAGTTCCCGGGCGGCATCATGGGGATGGCGCTGAACCTGGAAAGCGACAACGTCGGCGTCGTGATCTTCGGCTCGGACCGGGACATCAAGGAAGGCGACACGGTCAAGCGCACCAACGCCATCGTGGACGTGCCCGCCGGTGACGCGCTGCTCGGCCGCGTGGTCGATGGCCTCGGCAACCCGCTCGACGGCAAGGGCCCGATCAAGGCCTCCGAACGCCGCGTGGCGGACGTGAAGGCCCCCGGCATCATCCCGCGGAAGTCGGTGCACGAGCCGATGGCCACCGGCCTCAAGTCGGTCGACGCGATGATCCCGATCGGACGCGGCCAGCGCGAGCTGATCATCGGCGACCGCCAGACCGGCAAGACCGCCGTCGCGCTCGACGCGATCCTGAACCAGAAGGCCTATAACGACGCCGCGGGCGACGACGAATCGAAGAAGCTCTACTGCGTCTACGTGGCGATCGGCCAGAAGCGCTCGACCGTCGCCCAGCTGGTGAAGCGGCTCGAGGAATCCGGCGCGATCGACTATTCCATCGTCGTTGCCGCCACCGCCTCGGACCCGGCGCCGATGCAGTTCCTCGCGCCCTATGCCGCGACCGCCATGGCCGAATTCTTCCGCGACAACGGCCGCCACGCGCTGATCATCTACGACGACCTCTCGAAGCAGGCCGTCGCCTACCGGCAGATGTCGCTGCTCCTGCGCCGCCCGCCCGGCCGCGAAGCCTATCCGGGCGATGTGTTCTACCTGCACTCCCGCCTCCTGGAGCGTT
This sequence comes from Paracoccaceae bacterium, assembly GCA_050299695.1. Classification (GTDB taxonomy): domain Bacteria; phylum Pseudomonadota; class Alphaproteobacteria; order Rhodobacterales; family Rhodobacteraceae; genus Ovoidimarina. The sequence continues at coordinate 2,740 of JBNKWI010000023.1, read as the reverse complement.
CGGCGAAGCTCAACGAAGACAACGGCGCCGGCTCGCTGACCGCGCTGCCGATCATCGAGACCCAGGGCGGCGACGTCTCGGCGTTCATCCCGACCAACGTGATCTCGATCACCGACGGCCAGATCTTCCTCGAGACGGAACTGTTCTACCAGGGCATCCGCCCGGCGGTGAACACCGGGCTCTCGGTCAGCCGCGTGGGCTCCTCGGCCCAGACCAACGCGATGAAATCGGTCGCCGGTCCGGTGAAGCTCGAACTCGCCCAGTACCGGGAGATGGCCGCTTTCGCCCAATTCGGCTCCGACCTCGATGCCGCCACCCAGCGGCTCCTGAACCGGGGCGCGCGCCTGACCGAGCTGATGAAGCAGCCGCAATACTCGCCGCTCACCAACGCGGAAATCGTCTGCGTGATCTACGCCGGCACCCACGGCTATCTGGACAAGATCCCGGTGGGCGATGTGGGCCGCTACGAGAAGGGCCTCCTGAGCCACCTGCGGTCCAAGCATCAGGACCTTCTCGACTACATCACCAAGGAAGATCCGAAGGTGAAGGGTGAGGCCGAGGACAAGATCAAGGCCGCGCTCGACGCATTCGCCGAGGGCTTCTCCTGAGAACCGTAGGGGGACAGTGAGATGCCAAGTCTCAAGGACCTGAGAAACAGGATCAACTCGGTCAAGTCGACCCGGAAGATCACCAAGGCCATGCAGATGGTCGCCGCCGCCAAGCTGCGCCGCGCGCAGGATGCGGCGGAAGCCGCGCGGCCCTATGCCGACCGTTTCAACGCGGTGATGGCCGGGCTTGCCTCGGCGGCCGGGGAGAACGCGCCGAAGCTCCTGTCGGGCACCGGCCGGGACGACGTGCACATGCTGGTCGTGATGACGGCGGAACGCGGCCTTTGCGGCGGCTTCAACTCGTCGATCGTGAAGCTCGCCAAGACCCATATCGAAAAGCTCCGCGGCCAAGGCAAGACGGTCAAGATCCTGACCGTCGGCAAGAAGGGCCGCGAACAGCTCCGGCGCGACTACAGCGATCTCCTGACCGCCCATGTCGATCTGAGCGACGTGAAGCGCGTCGGCTACCAGAACGCCGCCGATATCGCGAAGGACGTGCTCACCCGCTTCGATGCCGGCGAGTTCGACGTGGCGACGATCTTCTTCGCCCGCTTCGAGAGCGTCATCAGCCAGGTGCCGACCGCGCTCCAGGTGGTCCCGGCGAGCTTCGACGAAAGCCAGGGGGCCGATAGTGGCACCGTCTACGACTATGAGCCCGACGAGGAGGAGATCCTGAAGGACCTCCTGCCGCGCGGGGTCGCGACGCAGATCTTCACGGCATTGTTGGAAAACGGTGCCTCGGAACAGGGCGCGCGGATGTCGGCCATGGACAACGCCACGCGCAACGCGGGCGACATGATCGACCGGCTCACCATCGAGTTCAACCGCTCGCGCCAGGCCGTTATCACCAACGAGCTGATCGAAATCATTTCGGGCGCCGAGGCGCTCTGAGTTACCCGGGAGACCATAGGATATGGCACAAGCAAAAGGCAAAATCACCCAGGTGATCGGCGCTGTCGTCGACGTGCAATTCGACGAGCACCTGCCCGAAATTCTGAACGCGCTGGAAACCGAGAACAACGGCTCGCGCCTCGTGCTCGAAGTGGCCCAGCATCTCGGCGAGAACACCGTGCGCACTATCGCCATGGACAGCTCCGAGGGCCTCGTGCGCGGCCAGGAAGTGCGCGACACCGGGGGCCCGATCATGGTGCCGGTCGGCAACGCGACGCTCGGCCGGATCATCAACGTCGTCGGCGAGCCGGTCGACGAGGGCGGCCCGGTGGAAGCCGAGGAAAAGCGCGCCATCCACCAGCCGGCCCCGGCATTCTCCGAACAGTCGACCGAGTCCGAGATCCTCGTGACCGGCATCAAGGTCGTCGACCTGCTCGCGCCCTATGCCAAGGGCGGCAAGATCGGCCTCTTCGGCGGCGCCGGTGTGGGCAAGACCGTGCTGATCATGGAGCTCATCAACAACATCGCCAAGGTGCACTCGGGCTTCTCCGTGTTCGCCGGCGTGGGCGAGCGGACCCGTGAGGGGAACGACCTCTACCACGAGATGATCGAATCCAACGTCATCAAGCCCGACAACCTCTCGGCCTCGCAGGTGGCGCTGGTCTATGGCCAGATGAACGAGCCGCCGGGAGCCCGTGCCCGCGTCGCGCTGACCGGCCTGACGCTGGCCGAGCAGTTCCGCGACCAGTCCGGGACCGACGTGCTGTTCTTCGTCGACAACATCTTCCGCTTCACCCAGGCGGGTTCCGAGGTGTCGGCGCTGCTCGGCCGGATCCCCTCGGCGGTGGGCTACCAGCCGACGCTCGCAACCGACATGGGCGCGATGCAGGAGCGGATCACCTCGACCAAGGCCGGCTCGATCACCTCGATCCAGGCCGTCTACGTGCCCGCGGACGACCTGACCGACCCGGCGCCGGCCACCACCTTTGCCCACCTCGACGCAACGACCGTGCTGTCGCGGGCGATCTCGGAGCTGGGCATCTACCCGGCGGTGGACCCGCTCGATTCGACCTCGCGCCTGCTCGACCCGGCGGTTGTCGGCGAAGAGCATTACAAGGTGGCCACCGACGTTCAGCAGATCCTCCAGCGCTACAAGTCGCTGCAGGACATCATCGCCATTCTCGGGATGGACGAACTCTCCGAAGAGGACAAGCTGACCGTGACCCGCGCGCGCAAGATCG
>JBNKWI010000022.1:0-41821 GCA_050299695.1 Paracoccaceae bacterium | reverse complement strand
AGGTCGCGCAGCTCCTGCGCCTCCATCACGCCCTCGGCCTCGGGCGCCGCCTTCACCTTGGCCTCCTTGGCCGGGATGTCGCTCTCGTCGAGCCGCTCCAGCTTCTCCTCGCCAGCGGCGATGTAGAGCGCCAACTCGTCATAGAAGCTCAGCGTCTTGTCGTAGAGCATGTCGAGCGACTTGATGTCCTTCAGGAGCTTGTGCTCATGGGTCAGGAGGTTGTCGGTGATCGAGTCAATCTGGCCCTGCACCTCCTCGAAGCGCGCGACGAAGCGCGCCATCGGCGCCGCCTTGCCGGTCAGCCACTCCCACCAGCTCTTCTTCCGCCGCACGTCGAGCTCGGACACAGAGAAGCCCCGGATCGTGGAGACGATATCGCGCAAGGAGTCGCCCGCCGGGCCCACGTCCTTGTTGCGCACATCGGCCAGCATCGCCTGGCTGATCTCCTGCAATTCCGCCTGCGCCGAGGAGCCGAAGGTCACGATCGACTGGGTGTTCGACATGTTGAGCTCGGCGATCCGCTTCTCGATCTCGGCCGCGACCGGCGCCTCTGCCGCCTTGTAGGGCACGATCTCCTGTGCCGGCTCGGGTAGCGCGGTCTCGGCCACTTCCTTCACGATCGCACCGGCCTCGTTCGCCTTTTGGCGCACAGTTGACGTCATTCCCTCAGCTCCGTTCCGTTCCTGTCATTCGGCGTGCACGCCTTCGCGCTCCAGTCTCTCGCGCAACACGTCGATCTCGATATCAAGATCCGAGCGGTCGTCCAGCAGCATCCGCTCGGTCCGCGCCGCGAAGGTCTTCTCGAGATCGTCGAGAAGCGCCTCGTAATCCGTTCTGGCGCCCTGATCTTTCCGGCTCCTGTAGAGATCGGCGAATTTCGCCGTCGCATCGCGGGCGCCCAGAAGATAGACGCCCAGATAGCGCCGTGCGCCGGTCAGCGTGCGCGGATCGTCCTCGACCGTCCGGCACAGCCGCCGCGCCGCGCTGATGAAGGTCTCCACCCGCTCGGTCAGCGCCCGGTCGCCGAGCGTCCGGATCGTCTCGCGCATCGCCTCGAGATAGGCCTCGGCCTCGTCCACCACCTTCGCGACCCGGTCGGTCTGGAATTCGCCATGGGCCTCCACGCCCTTGGCACGGAGCGGGTCGAACCCGAAGGACGCCGCATGCAGCACCGCGCCGAGCACCGCGAAGATCGCAGCGGGCATCGCTCCGAACCCGGCGAACCCGGCGATCCCGAGGCTCAGGCCGGTCAGCACGCTCGCGACCATCTTGCGGGGAAAGGCGGGGGGGCGGGCGATCTTGCGGGCGTTGTAGGCGTCCTCGGCCTTCAGCCCCTCGCGGGTCAGCCAGGCCGCGAGCATCAGCCCGCCGAAGGCAACGAGGTACTCGGCGAGGCCCACCGGCCCGGCGAAGAAGGCGCGAATCCCGATCGGTACCGGGGCGAGGAACAACAGGTTCGTCCGGAACGCCATCCGGAGCGGCACCTTGCCGTCATAGGGCGAGACCCTGCCGGACGGCGCCTCCCCGGCGCCCGCGCCAGGGCTGAAGCGCCCGCCGAACCGTTCCGCCATCAGGCGCTCCCGCCCTGGAAGGCCACGTAGAGCATCAGCGCGACCAGGAGCGTGAAGGCGAGTTTCTGCACCGGCTTACCTTCCTCGATCTGCGGCAGCGGCGCGTCCAGCACCGTGGTGACCGCCCGCCCGACCTGCACCGTCAGCGCGATCAGAGACGCGACGACCAGCACCGTCAGGACAAGACGTGTCATTCCCGAAGCCTTTCACTGCCCCGCCTCGATATATAGGACCCTCGCGCATTCCTTACCAGATTTCGCGGGCCAGGGCACCCGACCGCGCCATTTGATGCAAGCCGCTGAAACCCCTCACGAAACCCGCCCCATCGGCTATTTACGTCGCGTCTTCACGGGCTTTTTCGGCGCCTGTGCCTTCGCCGGCTCGGGCGCGCGCTTCAGTCCGAGCTGGTCGGTGACCACCTTGGGCCGCACTTCCTCGACCGCGCCGACGGCCAGTTCGCCCAGCCGGAACGGGCCGTAGCTGATCCGGATCAGCCGGTTCACGACAAGCCCCACGGCCTCCATCGCCCGGCGGATCTCGCGGTTCTTGCCCTCGCGCAGCGCCACCGTCGCCCAGGCATTGCTGGTCTGCTGCCGGTCGAGGCTGACTTCCATCGGCTGGAACCGGGTGCCGTCCACGACGAGCCCCTTGCGCAGCGGCTCGAAATCCTCGTCTTTCGGCGCGCCCTTGATCCGGACCCGGTATCTCCGCAGCCAGCCGGTGGACGGCAGCTCCAGCCGCCGCTTGATCGCGCCGTCGTTGGTCAGGAGCAGGAGCCCCTCGGAATTGAGGTCGAGCCTGCCCACCGTGACCACCCGCGGCAGATCCGGGGGCAGGGCGTCGAACACCGTCTTCCGGCCCTGCTCGTCGCGTGTGGTTGTCACCAGCCCCGCGGGCTTGTGGTAGAGCCAGAGCCGCGGCGCCTCGGCCTCGGGCAAGGGCTTGCCGTCGATCGTGATCCGGTCCTTTCCAGTGACGTTCAGCGCCGGGCTGTCGATCGCCTTGCCGTTCACCGCGACGCGCCCGGCCTCGATGATCCGCTCCGCCTCGCGCCGCGAAGCCACGCCCGCGCGCGCGAGCACCTTGGCGATCCGGTCGCCGGGTGGAGATTTGTCGCTCATGGCCCCGGATGTAGCCTGCCTCGCGCCCCTGTGCATCAGGAAAGGCGTTCCTTCAAGGAGCGCGCTTCCGCGCGCACTCCATCTCTCGCGCCGCCGCCACCGGCTCTGGCGGTCGGGCCGCCCCTGTCCGGTGGTTTCGCTGCAAATCCGTGCGAATTGCCGCCTTGCAAGGGCGCGGTGATTTTCCGATAGTCGCGCCCGGAACTCCGGAGGGCCCCATGGCTGCGCGAATCTACAAGCCGTCGAAAACCGCGATGCAGTCGGGCGCCGCGCGCAGCAAGGCATGGGTTCTCGAATACGCGGCCGACAGCGCCCGCGCGGTCGATCCGCTGATGGGCTGGACCTCGTCCTCGGACACCCAGGCGCAGGTGCGGCTCCGCTTCGCGACGCGGGAGGAGGCGCTCGACTATGCCAGGCGCCACGGCATCGATGCCATGGTGATCGAGCCGAAGACCCGCAAGCCCAATATCCGCGCGCGCGGCTATGGCGAGAATTTCGCCACCGACCGGCGCGGGGCATGGACGCACTGAACGACCACATCCGCGAGATCCGGCCGGACGATCCCGAGGTCGCTCCCCTGGTCGCCCGGCATCTCGCGCTGATGCGGGCGTCAAGCCCCGCCTGCAGCGTCCATGCGATGGATGCCGGAGCGATGATCGAGGCCGGTCTGCGTTTCTTTGCGCTCGTCGAGGAGGGGCGGCCGGTCGCGATGGGGGCGCTCAAGCGCCTCTCGGCCGGCCATGGCGAGATCAAGTCGATGCACGTGGCCGAGGCGGCGCGGGGCCGGGGCCTCGCCCGGGCGATGCTGGCCCGGCTTCTGGACGCGGCGCGCGAGGCCGGCCTCTCGCGGGTGAGCCTGGAGACGGGCGCGCAGCCCGCCTTCGCCCCGGCGCGGACGCTCTACAAGGGGGCGGGCTTTGTCTTCTGCCCGCCTTTTGAAGGCTACGAGGCCGATCCGAACAGCGTCTTCTTGACCCGCCGGCTTGGCGAAACCGCCCCCGCGCGCAGTTGACAAGGCCGACGCTGCCGGGAGATGACACTTCCGCGCGGTCCCATAGCTCAACTGGATAGAGCAGCTGACTTCTAATCAGCAGGTTCGGGGTTCGAGTCCTCGTGGGATCGCCAGCAAGTCCCTGACTCGCAAGCGAAACCGGCCGCGTGCGGCCTGCGCGTCCCCCTGCCTAGCCGGCCTTGCCCAGTTCCACTCCCCGGTCGCGGGCCGCCGCGGTCGCATCGCGGACCAGGCCGCGCAGCCCGTCCCCCGCCATGAACACCGAGAGCGCCGCCGCCGTGGTGCCGCCGGGGCTCGTCACCTGCTCGCGCAGCACTCCGGGCGGCGTCTCCGAGGCCAGCGCCATCCGGCCGGCCCCGGCCACCGTCTGCTTCGCCAGAAGCGACGCCACCGCTTCGGGCAGTCCCAGGGCCACGCCCGCCTCGGTCAACGCTTCGACGAAGTGGAATACATAAGCCGGCCCCGACCCGGAGATCGCCGTCACCGCATCCATCAGCGTCTCCTCCGCGATCCAGGCGACCGCGCCCGACCTGGCCATCAGCCTCTCCGCCAGGTCCCGTGCCGCCGCGCCGACGCCGGGCCCGGCGCACAGCGCCATCATGCCCTCGCCGATCGACGCCGGCGTATTCGGCATGCAGCGGATCACCTCGGCGCTCGGGGGCAGGGCGGCCACCATCGCCCCGATGGTGATCCCCGCCGCGACCGACAGGAACGCCGCGCCACGCTCGGCGAGGCCCTGGCAGGCCCCCAGCACGGGCACCACCAAGGGCGGCTTCACCGCCAGCACCACCAGCGCCGGCGCCAGCCCCTCCGGCAGGTCCTCGGGCGCGGCCACCGCCATGGCGCCCGCCGCCTGCGCCCGCGCCTGCAGGGCCCCCGCCGGTTCCACCACATGCACCGCCAGCGACGGATCCGCCGCCAGCCAGCCCTGCAGCATTGCAAAGCCCATGTTGCCGCAGCCGATCAGTAGAATTGTTGTCGCCATGTTCCCCCCTGGAGCCGTCCGGGTCCGCTGCAATGCAGCAGATATCCCGAAAAATCGGCCAATTGTCCGCAGTTAATCGTTATTGCACCATGTTTTCGCCAAATTGGCGCGCAAACATCAAGGTCAAGGTGGTGTATTTCCGGAGCGGCTCTTCGCCGGTGAATGACGAATGAGTGATGGTGCGCAGACGCCGACCCTCGACAAGGACGCCAATCCCGACGGTCTTGCGCCGGGAACCGAGCTTTGCCTCGGGCAATACCGCATCGAATCGTTCCTCAGCAGCGGCGGCTTCGGCATCACCTATCTCGCGCGCGACAGCCTCGACCGGCTGGTCGTCATCAAGGAATGCTTTCCGCGCGCGCTCTGCATCCGCGCCCATCAATCGGTGAAATCCCGCCCGCGCACCCCGCGCGAGGATTTCCACTCCATCGTCCGCAAGTTCGTCGAGGAGGCCCGCAACCTGGCGCGGCTCAGCCATCCGAACATCGTCGGCGTGCACCAGATCTTCGAGGACAACGGCACCGCCTACATGGCGCTCGATTACGTGCGCGGGCGCGAGCTCCTCGAGGTGATCGAGGCGGGCGAACTTCGCGACGAGCCCGACCGCGTCATCCAGCTTCTCAGGACCATGCTCGAGACTCTGGTCTTCATCCATGGCGAGGGCGTCCTGCACCGCGACATCTCGCCCGACAACATCCTGTTGCGCGACGACGACAGCCCGATCCTGATCGATTTCGGCGCCGCGCGCGCCGGGGCGCAGCTCTCGGGCCACGCCCAGACCGTCCTGCGCGCGGTCAAGGACGGCTACAGCCCGCAAGAATTCTATATCACCGGTTCCGTCCAGAAGCCCGCCAGCGACCTCTACGCTCTGGCGGCAACTTTCCATCACCTGATGCTTGGGGCCACGCCGCCGAACAGCGACGAGCGCCTGGGCGCGGTGGCGCAGCAGATGGAGGACCCCTACGTCCCGCTCGCCGGCCGGCTCGAGGGATACGACCCGCGTTTCCTCGCCGCCATCGACAGGGCGTTGGCGGTGTTCCCGAAGGACCGGTTCCATTCGGCCGCCGAATGGCTTGCCTTCCTCGATTCCGACGCGCCGCTTGCGCTGCCCGCGTCGCGTGTGGCCTCGTCGGCTCGTCCGGCCGCGCCGGCCGCCGAAAAGTCCGCGACCCCGCCGGGCTTCCAGGTCGCCCAGACGATCCGCGCGGCGGTCAAGGCACAGCGTGCCGAGGCCGAAGCCGAGGCAGCCGCCGCCGCTCCGGCGCCGGCGCGCCGGCCCCGACCCGAGGTCGAGCCGCGGCCGGTCCTGGAACTCACGCCGGCCGAAACCGTTTCCGCCGCTCGTAGGGCCGGACGGCCCGCCACCCAGCCGAGCCGCGTCACGCGCCCCGAGCGTCCGGTCACGGCATCTGCGCGCCCCGCCCACGATACGGAAGACGCCACGCTGGCCGCGGTCCGCGAGATGACCGCCCGAGAGGCCGCACCGCCCTCCAAGGGCGGCTCCCGCAAGTTCGGCCTTCTTCTCGGCGCCGCCGCCTCCGTGGCCGCCGTAGTCGGGATCGGTCTCTACATGACGGCCGGGCAGGGGACTGCCCCGGCCGAAACCGCCATGGCAACGTCCGACACCGTCAAGCCGCGGTCAGAGGCCCAGGACGCTCCGCTCCTGGTGCTCGAATCCACGGACGTGCCTGCTTCCGCGCCGAACGTCGCGACAGGCGGGGCGGCGCCGGTACTCGCCGTGACAGCACCCGCCGCCCCTGCGCCGGCCGACCCGGGCCCGGCCGAAGCCGTCGCCACGCGCTGGGTCGTCGACTTGCCGTTCACCGCCGCGGCCGGCACCACCATCGACGGCGTCGCCCCCGTCGCCCCCGCCTGGCTTCAGCCCGGCCTGGTGATCGCCTCGGTTGACGGCATCCCGGTCGCCACGTTCGACGAAATCCGGACCCACGTGCACGCCGCCGCCAGCCCCGGCCGCGACGGCCGCGTCTCCGTCACCTTCGCCACCGACGATGGCGTCGAGCACCCGACCGTCCTGAACGTCACCCGCCAGACCGCGCTCCGGAACGGCGTCCGGTTCCGCTCCGAGCCCGGCGCCGAGGCCTGGCGCACCATCGTCACCGAAAGCCCCTTCACCGCCAGCGACACGCTCCTGACCGGCGACGAACTCGTCGCCGTCCTGTCGACCGGCGAGGACGAGGCGCTCGCCGGCAACACGGCGTTGCCCGACATCCTCTCGCGCGAATTGTCCTCGGGTCATAGCCAGTTCAGTTTCGCGGTTCGCCGCGGTGGCGATCTCTGGGTTGTTTCCATGGACTATTCGGCCGCCGAGTAAGCGGCGCAATGCGCGTCGGAAAGGCGCGATTTTTCTCTATTTCCCCACAATCGCCCCAATCTATTCACAATTGTCTACCAAGAACGAATTAACGATTTGGTCGAAATGTTCGGGTAACCCGCCCTTCAGGCACCAACCCCGATCGAAGCAACGGAACGAATCCTAGGAGGACAAGGTGGACTTCGCATCCCGAACCAACCGCAAAAGGTCCGTCGTCGGTGCCGCCGCGCTCGGCATCGCTTTGGCGCCGTCTCTCGCCCTCGCGGCGCAGGTCACCCTGAAATCCGCCGACGGAACGGTGAACCTGGTCGGCGAATTCATCGAGTTCAAGGATGACAACTACATCATCCGTACCGAATTGGGCGATCTCCGGATCAGTTCCAGCCGGGTCCGCTGCGAAGGCGCGGCCTGCCCCGAGATCACCACGGCCTCGGCCGACGTGACGATCGTGGGCTCTGACACGCTCGGTCTCGGCATGATGCCGCTCCTCCTGACCGGCTTCGCCTCGGCGATGGACGCGGAGGCCGAAGTGGCCAACACCGCGATCCCGGGCCAGTCGATCGCCGAGCTGATCGGCGACTCGGGTTTCGGCGACCCGATCGGTTCATACCTGGTCACCTCCTCCTCCACCGAGGCAGCGTTCCAGGCGCTCACCGCCGGCGAGGCGAGCATCGGCATGGCCTCCCGCCGCATCCTCCCCGCCGAGGCGCGTCAGCTCAAGGCTTCCGGCGCCGGCAACATGATCAGCCCCAACCAGGAGCGGATCATAGCGGTCGACAGCCTCGTCGTCATCACCCACCCGTCGAACCCGGTGAAGGACCTCCATGTCGACGACCTGCGCCGCATCTATTCGGGCCAGGTGACCAACTGGAAGGACGTGGGCGGCCCCGACATGCCGATCAAGCTGATCGCGCGCAAGCCGGGTGGCAGCACCCGCGGCTTCTTCGACGAGCGTATCTTCGGCGACAACGTCCCGGCCGGCGGTAGCGCCGCCATCGCCGGCGACGACCAGGAAATGGCAGCCATGGTCAATGCCGAACCCGGCGCGATCGGCTATGTCGGCTTCGCGTTCCAGCGCGGCGCCAAGCCGCTCACGCTGGTCAACGAATGTGGCATCGCCATGCGCCCCGACGCCTTCTCGGCCAAGACCGAGGAATACGCGCTCGGACGCCGGATGTATCTCTACAACCGCGGCGACGCGCTCGACGACGCCACCCGCGCGTTCCTCGATTTCGCGATTTCTCCCGAAGCCGATGGCGTGGTCGCCAAATCGGGCTTCATCGACCTTGGCATCGTGCGCCGGACCCAGGACATGACCGGCGAGCGCGCCACCTCGCTCCTGAACGCCGCCGCCGACAATTTCGAGGCCGGCGTGATGCGCGAGATGCTCGCCGAGATGGTCGGCTCCGACCGGCTTTCGACGACCTTCCGCTTCCGGACCGGCTCGTCGAAGATGGATGAGAAGGCGATGCTCGACATGAAGCGCCTGATCGACTACCTTGAACGGCTGCCGAAAGGCTCCGAAGTCAAGCTCGTGGGCTTCACCGACGATGACGGGGCGTTCGAGGCCAACCGGACCCTCTCGGTCAACCGTGCGGGCGAGGTCCTCGACCAGATCCGGGAGGCCGCGGCCGGCCGCCTCGATCACATCAGCTTCAAGTTTACCGGTTTCGGCGAGATCGCGCCGTCGGCCTGCAACGTGACCACTGCGGGCAAGGCGATCAATCGCCGCGTCGAAGTCTGGCTGAGCACGGCCGAGAGCTGAGCCGCGCGGGCGCGCCGCGACGGCGCGCCCCGCCACGCAACCCGCAACGGCGGCCGGCCCCGCCTAGAGCTCCCCAGCCGGCCCATCGTCCAGCGCCCCAGATCCAGGCGCAGATCGAGGAGACACCAAATGCGACGCACATTACCGGCGCTCTCGGCCAAGCCCATCGCCACAGCCTTGACCAGCATCGCCCTGATCGCCGCTTCCTTGCCCGCCGCAGCCCAATCCGAATCGGTGTTCGACGGCAGCAAGGCCCGAGTGAACTGGTCGAGCAAGCTCGTCATGCTGACCCAGACGATCGGGTCCGCCAGTTGCCGCATCGATGCCGGCATCGGCGTCGAGGCGGCCCGCGCCGATCTCGAAAAGGCACGGCAGGACTTCAACGTGATCCTCGACGGCCTGCAGAACGGCGGCGCCGCGCTCGGGATCCCGTCGGCGGAGAACTCGCGCTTCGTCCTCGACTCGATCGCCCATGTCCGCGAGGTTTGGTCGCCCATGGACAGCGCGTCGCAGACCCTGCTCAAGGGCGGCGACACCAAGACGGCCGCCGCGACCATCGGCAACACCAATCTCGAGTTGCTCGACGCCGCCGCGATCCTGGCATCCGACATCTCGGGCAAGTACTCGAACCCGCACGAGCTTACCCAGTCCGACGCGATGTCGCTGCATTTCGCCGGGCGCCAGCGGATGCTCGGCCACCGCATGGCCAAGGAGATCTGCGGGATCGCCACCCATAGCGACACCTATGGCACCGCCGCGCGGCTCAAGGAGACCGTGGGCCTCTACGACGTGTCGCTCCGCGCGCTGCGCGAAGGCATGGCGAATGCTGGCATCAACCCGCCGCCGAACGACGCGATCCGCGGCGAACTCGAGGCGGTGAACGGGGTCTGGCAGCAGAACGTCCCGGCGCTCCAGGCCTTCTCGAACTCGGCCATGCCTTCCACCGACAACGTGGCCACGATGGCGCGGCTGTCCTCGCACCTGATGAAGGACATGAACAACGTCGTGACGCTCTACATGCTCGCGACGCCGGGCCAGAACTACGTGTTCCGCTCGCCGCTTCAGGCCTATGCCGAGAACGAGCTCTCGAAATGGCTCGAGGATCCCGCGCTGATCGCCGCGATAAAGGCGCAGAACGCGGCCAACGCCAACATTTCCCAGGACGAGATCGACGCGCTCGACAAGCAGTGGCGCGCCGAGGCCAAGACCGATGGCGGCCCGCTCATCGACAGGGTGTTGGCCGGCCCGGTCTCCGAATGGCTCCGCGGCAAGCAGGCCGAGACCGCCAGCTTCGTCACCGAGGTCTTCGCGATGGACGACCATGGCCTGAACGTCGCCCAGAACGTCGCGACCTCCGACTACTGGCAAGGCGACGAGGCCAAGTGGAAGGAAACCTACGGCAACGGCTCGGGCAACATCCACATCAGCGATGTGGAGTTCGACGAGAGCACCGGCATCTACCAGAGCCAGGTCTCGATGCCGATCCGCGACCCTGCCAGCGGCGAAATGATCGGGGCCATCACCTTCGGCATCAACGTCCAGTCGCTGCTCTGACCGCGCAGCCGGACGGGACGAGTGAGACGGCGGGCCCCAGGCCCGCCGTTCGCGCTTTCAGGCGGGCCTCGCTTTCTCGACGCTGACCGTGCCCTTTCGACGATGGTGGACACGAAGGCGCGAAGCGGTCTTTCGCTCGGAGGTTGCGCCTCGGCAAACCTTCCCCGGGGGGCACCGTTCGCGATTGAATATCGGGCCTGCCTGTGGGCGTTTGCATCGGTCGATGCCCCCGCCGGAGTACGGGTTGTGCGCGCCGGATCGGGCTAGTGGGCTCGCTTCCTCCAGGGCGCGGCCTTGAACCAGGCGACCCCATAGGCCACGCCGATCAGCGTCGCGAACCCGATCAGGTTCATCGCCAGGATATGCGCCGGGCTCGCGCCCAGACGGTCGAGGAGGAATCCGAGAATCCGCGCGTAAACCATCGAAAACACGAAGATCGCCAGGGATTGCTGCCCGACCTTCGTCGTCACCGTCACCAGCCACCGCCAGGCCGCGGCCAGCCCGTCGCTCCCCGACGGCCGCAGCCGCGCTCCTCGGGCACCCGCCGCGATCCAGGCGAGGTAGGCCAGGGCCAGGAAGTGCAGGTATCGCAGTACCCCGAACTCCGTCTTGTCCCGCCCCCAATCCAGCCCCCGCGCCACCCCGCGCACCCAGTCCGCGGCGGGGCCGGAGAGGCTCTTCACGAAAGCGTATCCATGGGGCGACGAGAGCGGCATCGTCAGTATGAGGAAGGCGATGGAAGCCCATACCAGAAAACGGGAAACCGGCGGCGCAGGTAGCCATCCGGACATCAGGGAGAAGCCGGTGAAGAAGATCAGCTGCCAGCCGAACGGGTTGAAGAACCACTGCCGGTCCGACCAGGGCTCGGCCGGCAGCGGCAGAAGGCCCAGATTGGTCGCGACCCAGAGCGCGACACTCGCCCCGAAGGCCAGCGGCAGGCTGATCCGCGCCAACCCGATGAAGCCGGGCATCAATGCGAGGATCACCAGGTACATGGGTAGAATATCGAAATAATTCGGCACGTAGCTCAGGCTGAACAGGCCGATGATCTGTGGGATCGGATCGTTGAAGAACGGCCAGAGATTGAGCCCGCCGATATAGGATTTTCCGAACTCGCCCAGACCGTCGAACACGGCGACCAGCATCGCGATGAAGAAGAACAGCCCGATATGGGCCCAGTAGACCTGCCAGATCCGGAATAGCGTCCGGCCCAGGCCCACGAGCCATCCCTTCCGCGCGAAGGTCGTGCCGAAGGCGATCGCCGAGGCCATGCCGGAGCAGAACACGAAGATCTCGGTGGCGTCGGAAAACCCGAACCGCGCCGGAATCCAGATCGCCCAGGCATTGCCGGGCGTGTGGGCGATCAGGATGATGAACATCGCGAGCCCGCGGAAGAAGTCGAGCCGCGGGTCGCGTGTGCCGGCCCGGGCGGGCGCGCCGCTGCGCGGCTGGGCGGGGGACGGGGCGGCGAAAGTCGGATCGGTGGTCGTCATGCAGATCCCTTGGCGTGGGCCGGACCACCGCGCAAGACCTATGCGCGGACCTCACGAAGACGTTTGTTTCGTTACCTTTAGGTGACGAAGCGCCGGTCAGGGCAGGGCGACCCAGAGCAGCCGCAGTGCGATCGCGGCAAGGAGCCACAGGATCAGACGGTCGAAGACCTGCTTCGACACCCGCGCCCCGGCCCAGGCGCCGAGCGGCATCGCCCCGAAGAGCGGCACGCAGCCCAGGAGGCTCAGGGCCGCGCGCTCGGGCGTCATGATCCCCAGCGCCGCCAGCGTCGGCACCTGCACCACCGACATCATCGCGAAGAAGACGGAGATGGTTGCGATGAACTCGCCGCGCTCCAGCCGCATCGCGCTGAGGAAGGTGATCGAAACCGGCGCCGAGATCCCGCCCGCCCCCTGCATCACGCCGGCGACGAGTCCCGCGGGCACGGCCAGTCGGGCCGCCCGGTCCCGGGCGAGCACCCAGTCGGGCCGGTGCAGCCGGAAGCCGATATAGAGGAACACGATCAGCGCCAAGGATGCCATCAGCGCCTCGCCGGGCAGCCACGCCAGAAGGAAGCTGCCCAGAATGGCCCCCACCGAGGCGGATAGGCCAAGGGTCCAGACGAAGGTCTGAGAATGCTGGTGTGCCCGGTAAGTCCAGCCCTGCCAGGTGTTCGACAGAAGGCTCGGGATCGTGAAGATCGCCACCGCCAGCGGCACATCGTAGAGAAGCGCGAGGAGCGGCACCGCGATCAGCGGCGCCCCGGCCCCGACCGCGCCCTTGAGAAAGCCGCCCACCGCGAGGCCGAGCGCCCCCAGCACGAGCCCCGTCAGTTCCATCGCCGGCAAGTCATCCCGTCCCGAGTCCGCGTCCTCCAACGATTGTGCCCGCCCGACGCCCGCCGGCAAGGGCGGAATGCCGGGTTTTTCGCTTTCCGGTGGTCTCATACTTTGGCGGAGGTTGCGGCGCGCCCACGGCAGGGCGTAGAAACATGGCGACGACCGCCGTGAGGGGAGGAATATCATGGACGCCGAAAACACGAACCCGATCTACCCGCCGTCGCCGGATTTCGTGGCCGGTGCGCATATCGACCGGGCGCGCTACGATGCGCTCTACGCCGCCTCGGTCTCGGACCCCGACGCCTTCTGGGGCGAGCACGGCAAGCGGATCGACTGGATCAAGCCGTTTTCGAAGGTCAAGGACGTCTGCTTCGATTTCGGCAATGTGTCGATCAACTGGTTCGAGGACGGCACGCTGAACGTCGCGGCGAACTGCGTCGACCGGCATCTCGCGACGCGGGGAGACCAGACCGCGATCATCTGGGAGCCGGACAACCCCGCCGACCCCGCCAGGCACATCACCTATCGTGAGCTTCACGAGAATGTCTGCCGGATGGCCAATGTCCTGAAGGGGCAGGGCGTCGGCAAGGGCGACCGGGTGATCCTCTACCTGCCGATGATCCCCGAGGCCGCCTACGCGATGCTGGCCTGTGCCCGGATCGGCGCGATCCATTCGATCGTCTTCGCGGGCTTCTCGCCCGATGCGCTCGCCGCGCGGGTGAATGGCTGTGATGCAAAGGTGGTCATCACCGCCGACCACGCGCCGCGCGGTGGCCGCAAGACGCCGTTGAAGACCAATGCCGACAAGGCGCTCCTGCATTGCGACGACCATGTGAAATGCCTGGTGGTCAAGCATACCGGCGACCAGACGACCTGGGTCGAGGGCCGCGATCTCGACTATAACGCGCTCGCCGCCGCCGCCTCGCCGGAGTGCCCGGCCGAGGAAATGGGCGCCGAGGACCCGCTCTTCATCCTCTACACATCCGGCTCGACCGGTCAGCCCAAGGGCGTGGTGCACACTTCGGGCGGCTATCTCGTCTATGCGGCGATGACCCAGGAGCTGGTGTTCGACTACCATGACGGCGACGTCTACTGGTGCACCGCCGATGTGGGCTGGGTCACCGGGCACAGCTATATCGTCTACGGGCCGCTCGCGAACGGCGCGACCACGCTGATGTTCGAAGGCGTACCGACCTTCCCTGATGCCGGCCGGTTCTGGGAAGTCTGCGCCAAGCACAAGGTCAACCAGTTCTACACCGCGCCCACCGCGATCCGCGCGCTGATGGGGCAGGGGCCGGAATGGGTCGAAAAGCACGACCTTTCCTCGCTCAAGGTGCTGGGCACTGTGGGCGAGCCGATCAACCCCGAGGCCTGGAACTGGTACAACGACGTGGTCGGCAAGGGGAATTGCCCGATCGTCGACACCTGGTGGCAGACCGAGACCGGCGGCCATCTCCTGACGCCCTTGCCGGGCGCGGTGCCGACCAAGCCGGGTTCGGCGACATTGCCCTTCTTCGGTGTGCAGCCGGTGGTGCTGGAGGCCGAAAGCGGCAAGGAGATCACCGAGACGGCGGCTGAGGGCGTGCTCTGCCTCAAGGACAGCTGGCCCGGCCAGATGCGCACCGTCTGGGGCGACCATGACCGTTTCGAGGCCACGTATTTCCAGCAATACAAGGGCTACTACTTCTCGGGCGACGGTTGCCGCCGCGATGCCGACGGCTATTACTGGATCACCGGAAGGGTCGACGACGTGATCAACGTCTCGGGCCACAGGATGGGCACCGCCGAGGTCGAAAGCGCGCTCGTCGCCCACGAGGCCGTGGCCGAGGCCGCCGTGGTCGGCTACCCGCATGAAGTGAAGGGGCAGGGGATCTACTGCTACGTCACGCTGATGAACGGGGTCGAGCCGACCGAGGAGCTCCGCAAGGAACTCCGCGCCTGGGTCCGGACCGAGATCGGCCCGATCGCCTCGCCCGACCTGATCCAGTGGGCGCCGGGCCTGCCCAAGACCCGCTCGGGCAAGATCATGCGCCGGATCCTCCGAAAGATCGCCGAGAACGATTACGGCGCCCTTGGCGACACCTCGACGCTCGCCGAACCGGCGGTGGTGGACGACCTGATTGAGCACCGCATGAACCGCTGACGCTTGCGCGGCGATTTTTCGAAACGGCCCGGCATATTTGCCGGGCCGTTTTTTCTGGGTCGCGCGCGCTGGGCGTCGTGGCGAGAGCCGAACTCGACAAGGCCCCGGCCGATGGCAGCGGTCCTGCCGCCATACCAAGGGGCACGACTGTCGCTTTCGACAAGCCGGATTGCGTAGCGCAGAGGCAGCGGGGCCGCGCGGCGGCGCGGTCTTCACCGATTTGGTGATAGTTTGGTGACACCGGGCGGAGGAGCGCCTATGTAACCCTCGTCTGCCACCGACGGATTCGGAATCCCGCACCGCATGCGTGAACTCCCACTAGCCCATCCCTTCGACTTCGACGCTTGGCACCCGGATGCGGGCGACGACAAGCTCCGCGAGGAGTGCGGCATCTTCGGCGTTGTCGGCGTGACCGATGCCGCGAGCTTCGTGGCGCTCGGTCTCCACGCGCTGCAGCACCGCGGGCAGGAGGCGGGCGGCATCGTCACCCACGACCCGGTGCAGGGCTTCAACTCGGCCCGCCGCTTCGGCTATGTGCGCGACAATTTCACCAGCCCGCAGGTGATGGACACGCTGCCGGGTTCCATCGGCATTGGCCATGTGCGCTATTCCACCGCCGGCTCGAAGGGCAACACCCAGATCCGCGATGTGCAGCCGTTCTTCGGCGAGTTCTCGGTGGGCGGCGTCGCCATCGCCCATAACGGCAACATCACCAACGCCGCCGCGCTCCGGCGCGAGCTGATCGAGCGCGGCTCGATCTTCCAGTCCTCCTCGGACAGCGAATGCATCATCCACCTGATGGCCAGGTCCCTGCAGCGCGACATCCCCGAGCGCATGAAGGACGCGCTGCGCCGGGTCGAGGGCGCCTTCTCGGTCGTCGCGATGACCCGAACCAAGCTGATCGGTGTGCGCGACCCCCTCGGCGTCCGGCCCCTGGTGATCGGCAAGCTCGGCGACGGCTGGGCGCTGGCCTCGGAGACCTGCGCGCTCGACATCATCGGCGCAGAGTTCGTTCGCGAGGTCGAGCCCGGCGAAATGGTGGTCATCTCGACCGACAAGGGGTTGAAAAGCTACAAGCCTTTTGAACAGACCCGGCCGCGGTTCTGCATCTTCGAACATGTCTATTTCTCGCGGCCCGACTCGATCCAGGGCGGCCGCTCGGTCTACGAGACGCGCCGCCAGATCGGCGTGGAACTCGCCCGCGAGGCGCCGGTCGCGGCCGATCTCGTGTGCCCGGTGCCCGACAGCGGCACTCCGGCCGCGATCGGCTACAGCCAGGAAAGCGGCATCCCCTATGCGATGGGGATCATCCGCAACCAGTACATGGGCCGGACCTTCATCGAGCCCACCGAGCAGATCCGCAACATGGGCGTGCGGCTCAAGCTCAACATCAACCGGGCGCTGGTACGCGGCAAGAAGATCGTCCTTGTCGATGACAGTGTGGTGCGCGGCACCACCACCGTGAAGATCCGCGAGATGCTGCTCGATGCCGGCGCGGCCGAGGTGCATTTCCGCATCGCCAGCCCGCCCACCGCCTGGCCCTGCTTCTACGGCGTCGACACGCCCAACCGCGACAAGCTCCTCGCCGCGCGGATGAGCGAGGAGGAGATGCGCGTGCATCTCGGCGTCGATTCGCTGCGCTTCATCTCGCTCGACGGGCTCTACCGCGCGGTGGGCGAGGCCAAGGGCCGCAACGCCAAGGCGCCACAATATTGCGACGCTTGCTTCTCGGGCGAATACCCGGTGGCGCCCTCCGACATGATCGAACAGGGCTTCCAGCTGAAAGCCGCTGAATAGACCGGAAAACGTGCTAGTCTCGGCCATTCCGGGGAGGGATGGCCATGGGCGGCGTTGATTCGGTGTTCACGGGGTCAATCCCCGATATCTACGACGAATTCCTCGTACCCCTGATCTTCGAGAGCTATGCGAGAGACCTCGCCACTCGCGTTGCCGCGCTACGCCCGGCGCGGGTTCTCGAGACGGCGGCGGGGAGCGGGGTGGTGACCCGCGCGCTGGCGCCGCTCCTGGGGCCGAGCGCGCGTTTCACGGTCACCGATCTCAACCCGCCGATGCTCGAACGGGCGAAAAAGCGGCAGGGCACGGATCGCCGGATCGCCTGGCAGCCCGCCGACGCGCTGGCTCTCCCCTTTGAGGACGGCTCCTTCGACGCGGTGCTCTGCCAGTTCGGGGTGATGTTCTTCCCCGACCGTGCGGCGGGCTTCGCCGAGGCCCGGCGGGTCCTGCGCCCCGGCGGGGTGTTCGTCTTCAACACCTGGGACCGGATCGCGGTGAACGAGTTCGCAGACGAGGTGGTGAAGGCGGCGTCGCGGCTCTTTCCCGACGCCCCGCCGCGCTTTCTTGACCGGACCCCGCACGGCTATCACGACCGCGACGCGATCGCCGCCGATCTCCGGGCGGCGGGGTTCTCGGATTTCGAGATCGAGACCCGCGCCGATGCCAGCCGCGCCGACAGCCCGCGCGTCCCGGCCGTCGCCTATTGCCAGGGCACGCCGATGCGGAACGAGCTCGAGGCGCTGGGCGCGGATCTCGAGCACGTGACCTCGGTGGCGGCAGAGGCGGTGGCCGCCCGGTTCGGCCGCGGCGCCGTCGAAAGCCGCATCCAGGGGCATATCGTCACCGCCCGGGCCCCTTGACTGTCCGACCCGGGCGCCGCAAACGGCGCCCATGACGAAACTCGCACTCATCACCGGCGCCTCGCGCGGCCTCGGCGCGGCGCTCGCCGAGGCGCTGGCGCCCGAATACCACATCGTCGCGGTCGCCCGCACCGTGGGCGCGCTTGAGGAACTCGACGACCGGATTCAAACGAAGGGCGGGGCGGCGACGCTGGCGCCGATGGACGTGACCAACGCCGATGCGATGGCGCATCTCTGCCGCGGCATCCACGACCGGTGGGGCCATGCCGATCTCTGGTGCCACACCGCAATCCACGCCGCTCCCCTGACCCCGGCCGGGCATATCCAGGCGAAGGACTGGGAAAAGAGCGTCTCGATCAACCTCCACGCGACCCAGGTGCTGATCGGCATGGTCGAACCGCTGCTCCTCGCCGCCGAGGACGGTCGGGCGCTCTTCTTCGATGACCCGCGCGGCGGCGAGAAGTTCTTCGGCAGCTACGGCACCACCAAGGCGGCGCAGATCGCGCTGGCGCGGAGCTGGCGGGCCGAGACGGTGAAGATCGGCCCCCGCGTCGATATCACCGTGCCCGCGCCGATGCCCACCGCCGTCCGCGCCCGGTTCTTCCCCGGCGAGGATCGCGCCCCGCTTGCCGACCCGCGCACTGAGGCCGCGCGACTCCTCGAAGAAGCCGGGATCCTTGATGCTGGCAAGGCGCTCGCATAGGAAAGCGATGATCCAGGGGCGGCACGATGCGCATTCTCATCACCAATGACGACGGTATCAACGCCCCGGGCCTGACGGTCCTGGAAGCCATCGCCCGGGAGATCGCCGGCCCGAACGGCGAGGTCTTCATCGTCGCGCCGGCCTTCGAACAATCGGGCGTTGCCCATTGCATCAGCTACACCCACCCCACCATGCTCGCAGAACTCGGCCCGCGCCGCTTCGCCGCCGAGGGCAGCCCGGCCGATTGCGTGCTGGCGGGGCTCTACGAGGTGATGAAGGACGGCCGGCCCGACCTCGTGCTCTCCGGCGTGAACCGGGGCAACAACGCCGCCGAGAACGTGCTCTATTCCGGCACCGTCGGCGGCGCGATGGAGGCGGCGCTCCAGGGTATCCCGGCCATCGCGCTCTCGCAATTCATGGGGCCCCGGAACGCGGGCCTCGCCGATCCGTTCGAAACCGCCGCCGCGACCGGGGTAGACACCGTGCGCCGGCTCCTGGATGACGGGATCTGGGACAGCCAGGGCTACCGGCTGTTCTACAACGTGAACTTCCCGCCGGTCCCCGCCGCCGACGCGAAGGGCCTCCGCGTGGCGCCGCTCGGCTGGCGCGAGGGCACGAATTTCAAGGTCGATCCCCATGTCTCGCCCACCGGCCGGATGTTCCTCTGGGTCCGGGGCGGGCCGCAGCACACGCCCACCGTGCCCGGCTCCGACGTGGCGGTGAACCTCGAAGGGCATATCTCGGTCACGCCCCTGCGCGCGGACCTGACCGCGCATGGGGTACTCGACGACCTCCGGGCCCGGCTCGAATGAGCGACGAAGCCGAACGCAAGATGCAGTTCCTCTTTGCGCTCCGCTCGCGCGGGGTGACCGACAAGCGCGTCCTCGAAGCGATGGAGAAGGTCGACCGGGGCCGGTTCCTCACCGGCCTCTTCGCCGAACGCGCCTACGAGGACATGCCCTTGCCCATCGCCTGCGGCCAGACCATCAGCCAGCCCTCGGTGGTCGGCCTGATGACCCAGGCGCTGAACGTGCAGCCCCGCGACAAGGTGCTCGAGATCGGCACCGGCTCGGGCTACCAGACCGCGATCCTCTCGGTCCTCGCGCGGCGGGTCTACACCGTCGAGCGGCATCGGCGCCTGACCCGCGCCGCCGAGGCGGTGTTCCGCGAGATGGACCTGACCAACGTCACCGCGGTTGTGGCCGATGGCAGCCGGGGCTATCCCGAGCAGGCGCCGTTCGACCGGATCATCGTCACCGCCGCCGCCGAGGACCCGCCGGGTCCGCTCTTGGCGGAATTGCGCATAGGCGGTATCATGGTGCTGCCGGTCGGGCAGTCGGACGCGGTTCAGCGGCTGATCAAGGTGACACGGCGCGAGGACGGCTACGATTACGAAGAGTTGCGCGCCGTCCGCTTCGTGCCCCTGGTCGAAGGATTGGGCCAGGATTGAACGGGTAGAACGAGCCCGCTTGAAGACGGGCGGCGGTGAGGATCGAGCGATGACTTTCTTTTGGCAATGCATGCGTGGCGCCGGGCTTTCGGTGTCGCTTCTGGCGTTGGCGGCCTGCGCCGGGTTCGACGGCGATTTCCGGGGGCTGGGCGACGGGTTCGACACTTCCGACGCGGCGCGGAACGCCACCGCGTCGCGGCCCGCGCCCGATGAGCGCGGGCTGATCACCTATCCCAGCTACCAGGTCGCCATCGCGCGGCGCGGCGACACCGTGTCGGACATCGCGACGCGGGTCGGCGTCTCGCCCCTCGAACTGGCCAGCTACAACGGCATCCAGGACGGCGTGCCGCTCCGTGCCGGCGAAACCCTTGTCCTGCCCACCCCCGCGGCGCCCGGCTCGGGCACGGGCACCGGCATCGACGTGGCCGCCGTGGCGGGCGCTGCCATCGAGCGGGCCGGCGGCAGCTCGGGCGGCGTCCAGACCACCGCGCTTTCTCCGGCGGGCACCGGCACGGCCGAACCGCAGCGCCACCGGGTGATGCCCGGCGAAACTGCCTTCTCCATCGCGCGCCTCTACGGCGTGACCCCGCGCGCGCTAGCGGAATGGAACGGGCTCGGCCCCGATTTCGAGCTCCGCGAGGGCCAGATCCTGATCATCCCGGTGGTCGTCCAGACCGCAGCCGCGGCACCTGTGACCACGACCCAGCCCGGCGCCGGCTCCGTCGCGCCCGAGCCGCCCTCTGCTTCCGAGCCGCTGCCGGTCGCGGAAAAGCCGGCCGCGCCCGCGCCGGCGCCCGCGACGCCGAAGATGGCCGAGCAGAAGACCTCGCAGAGCGAGCTCCAGATGCCGGTCTCGGGCAAGATCATCCGCGCCTTCCAGAAGGACAAGAACAACGGGATCGACATCGGTGCCGCCGCCGGCACGCCGGTGATGGCCGCCGAGGCCGGGACGGTCGCCGCGATCAGCCGCGACACCAACGGAATCCTCGCCGTGGTGATCCGCCACCCGGGCGATCTCCTGACCGTCTATTTCGGCGTCGAGGACGAGACCGTGTCGAAGGACGACAAGGTCAAGCGCGGCCAGGTGATCGGCAAGGTCCGCAAGGCCAGCCCGTCCTTCCTGCATTTCGAGGTCCGCCGCGGGTTCGAACCGCTCGACCCCGTTCCGTTCCTGAACTGAGGCCATGCGCCTCCCGGTTCTCGTCGCGGTGACCCTCCTGGCCTTCGCGGCGAATTCGCTCCTGAACCGGGTGGCGATTGCCGAGGGCGTCGCGGGCCCCGCCGGGTTCGCCGCGGTCCGGGTGGCGTCGGGCGCGCTGGCGCTCTGGCTCCTTGCCGGACGGGCCGGGCAGGCGGTGCGGCTCATCGACCGCGCGCGGCTGGTGCCGGCGGCGGCGCTGACGCTCTACCTCCTCGGCTTCTCCTTCGCCTATCTGACGCTCGACGCCGGGATCGGCGCACTGATCCTGTTCGGTTTCGTGCAGCTTTCGATGTTCGCGGGCGCGCTCATATCCGGCGACAGACCGCCCGCGCTGCGCTGGGTCGGGATGGCGGTGGGGCTCACGGGGCTCGCACTTCTGGTCTGGCCGGCAGGCGCGCTGCGGATCGACGCGACTGGGGCGGTCCTGATGGCCGCGGCGGGTTGCGGATGGGGCGTCTATTCGCTCCGCGGTCGCGCCTCGCGGGCGCCCTTGGCCGACACCGCCGCGAGCTTCCTCCTGGCGACGCCGCTCGTGCTTCTCGGCTGGCTGTTCTCCGGCGCCACCGGGCTCGCGCCCCTCGGCGTCCTGCTCGCGACGATCTCCGGCGTCGTGACCTCCGGCATGGGCTACGCGCTCTGGTACAGCCTCCTGCCCCGGCTCGAGGCCAGCGTCGCCGCCCTCGCGCAGCTCACCGTGCCGGTGATCGCCGTCGCGGGCGGCGTGCTCCTCCTTGGCGAGGGGCTCGGCGCCAAGACGGTGATTTCCGCCGCGCTGGTCCTGGGCGGGGTGGCCATGGGCATCCTCGGGGCCCGGCGCAAGGCGTGACCGAGCCTCAGCGCACCACTGGCTCGATCGGATCGTAGGCGATGGCGCCCGGTTCGCCCCAGGCCACCTCGGGCAGGCTGTCGGGCTTGAACCGCAGCGTCGCGATTTCCTCGCGCGTCACGAATCGGCGGCGCTCGACAATACCTTCCGGGTCGGTCCACCCCGGCGACAGCGTGCCGCCGGTGATGGTGCAGCGGAAATAGATGTCCACCTGATGAAACCCGTGTTCGGGCGCGTGGAACTCGTTGACCAGCGCCGGCGCGCCCACCGCGACCGTCAGCCCGGTTTCTTCGTGGATCTCGCGCGCGAGGTTGTCGGGCAGCGATTGGTGCGGCTCGACCCCGCCGCCCGGCGCGCACCACAGGTCGCTCTTGCCGCCGGGCCAGGCGTTGACCAGGAGCAGGCGGTTCTCGTGGAGGATCAGGCCCCGGACCGCGAGGCGCACCTTGCGCCCACTCACGAGGCCGGCCCGATCACCCGGTTCACATGGCCCATCTTGCGGCCCGCCCGCGTCTCGGCCTTGCCGTACAGATGGAGCGCCGCACCGGAGGCGGCGAGCTCCGGCACCCGGTCCATGTCTTCGCCGATCAGGTTCTCCATCACCACGTCGGAATGCCGCGACCCGTCGCCCAGGGGCCAGCCCGCCACCGCGCGGATATGCTGCTCGAACTGGTCGATGACGCAGCCGTTCTGGGTCCAGTGCCCGGAATTGTGGACCCGCGGCGCGAACTCGTTGACGACGAGGCCCTGGGCCGTGACGAAAAGCTCGACCCCGATCACGCCCACATAATCGAGTGCATTCAGGATCCTGCCCGCGATCAGCACTGCGTCGGTCTTCTGCGCTGCGCTCAAGGTCGCGGGGATCGTGGTGGTGCGCAGGATCCCGCCCTCGTGGACGTTCTCGCCCGGGTCGTAGGCCGCGACCGCGCCATCGAGCCCCCGTGCGGCGATCACCGACACCTCGCGCGCGAAATCGACGAAGCCTTCCAGGATCGCCGGCGCGCCCGCCATCGCGGCGAGCGCAACATCTGCATCCTCCGCCGCGCGGATCCGCGCCTGGCCCTTCCCGTCATAGCCGAACCGCCGGGTCTTCAGGATCGCCGGCATGCCGATCTCCTGAAGCGCACGGGCAAGGCTCTCGGCATCCTCCACCGGCGCGAATGGCGCCGTGAAAAGGCCGCAGCCCGCGAGGAACCGTTTCTCTTCCAGCCGGTCCTGGCTGATCGCCAGCGCCTTCCGCCCCGGCCGGATCGGCGCCTCTGCCTCGATCAGGTCGAGCGCGGCGGCGGGCACGTTCTCGAACTCGAAAGTCACAACATCGACCGAGGCGGCGAAGGCCCGGAGCGCGTCCGCGTCCTCGTAGGCCGCGGTCGTCGTGCGATGCGCCACATGCGAGGCCGGGCAATCCGCGCCCGGCTCGAAGACATGCGCCTTCAGCCCGAGCCGCGCGGCCGCCAGCGCCAGCATCCGGCCGAGCTGCCCGCCGCCGAGAATCCCGATGGCCGCGCCCTGCGGCAGCGCCTCACGCATCCGAAGGCGCCTCCGGGATCGAGGCCGAAAGCGCCGCGCGCCAGGCGTCGAGCCGCTCGGCGAGACCCGGGTCGGACAGCGCCAGGATGCCCGCCGCCATCAGCCCGGCATTGGCCGCCCCGCCGATCGCCATGGTGGCGACCGGGAAGCCCTTCGGCATCTGCACGATGGAATAGAGGCTGTCGACGCCGCCCAAAGCCCGCGTCTCGACCGGCACGCCGATCACCGGCAGCCGCGTCTTCGAGGCCATCATCCCGGGCAGATGCGCCGCCCCGCCCGCGCCGGCGACGATCACCTTGAGCCCGCGCGCCACAGCGCCCTTGCCATAGTCCCAAAGCCGGTCGGGAGTGCGATGCGCCGAGACGATCCTCGTCTCATAGGACACGCCCAGCTCGTCGAGAATTTCGGCCGCCGCCTTCAGCGTGGGCCAGTCCGATTGACTGCCCATGATGATGCCTACATCCGCGCCCATGTGCCCTTCGTCCCGCCCCGCTGCCTCAGGAGCGGCGACTATAGCCGCCTCACCGGCTCACGCAATGATGTCCGGCGTCAGGCGGTCCTCGAGCTGCGCGATCTGATCCTTGAGCCTGAGCTTCTGTTTCTTCAGCCGCCGGACCGTGAGCACGTCGGCAGTGCCCTTCGCTTCGAGCGCGTGAATCGCTTCGTCGAGATCGCGGTGCTCGCGCTTCAACGCCTCGAGCTTGATGCGCAGGACGTCCTCGGGGACCATTTCGGGGGAGGTGACCATGGGCCGGTTCTGATTGCCTCGTCGCGGAAAACGCGGGGCGGAGCTTACCCGCAAATGCCCGTAGCACAAACCCTGTACGCTTGCATGGACGTTAACGGCTCCCCATATTCGAACCGTGGGGCCGCCATTTCGGGGCCTCGAGGACACGGTCGCTTCAAGAGGGCATGTCTATGACGAAACCGGCTCTGGGGTCGCACCCCTTTCTTCTGGGCTTCGAGCAACTCGAACGTCTCGTAGAACGCACGGCGAAGGCCGAGGGCAGCGGTTATCCGCCCTACAATATCGAACAGACAGGGCCGACGGGCTACCGGATCACGCTGGCCGTGGCCGGGTTCTCGGAGGACGACCTGTCGATCACCATCGAGGACAAGAGCCTCGTCATTCGCGGCCGTCAGGTCGAGGAAGACGAGGGGCGCGTGTTCCTCCATCGCGGCATCGCGGCGCGCCAGTTCCAGCGCAGCTTCGTTCTGGCGGATGGCGTGGAGGTGGCGGGCGCGGAGATGGAAAACGGTCTTCTTCACGTGGATCTGAACCGCTCCGAGCCGGAGCGCGTCGTACAGACGATCTCGATCAGGAAGGGGTAAGTCATGGACACCAGGTATGAGCTCAAATCGGCCGGCGAACGGCCCATCGTCTATGTGCGTCCGGTGAACGTGGCGGATCTTCCCGAAGAGCTGCGGCAGGAGGCCGAGGGCCGGACCCGGGTCTATGCCGTCCACAGCGAGGATGGTGAACGGCTCGCGCTGGTGCGCGACCGAAAGACCGCCTTCCTCATCGCGAACCAGAACGATCTCGCGCCGGTGAACGTGCATTAGTCGGTGGCGGATTCGGTAAGCCGCCTTTCTGACACCAACAAAGCTCAAGCCGGGCGAGCGCCTGCCCGTGGGATGGCGCCGCGACGGCTGAGCGGTGCACTCTATCTCACCAAATCCGCCGTACAATCGTTCGGCGCGGAACGTCACCATAGCGCCAGCCCGTCGGGGCGGGCAGGCGCTCGCCCGGCGCCTGCGGCGCTATTCGGGCGGGGCTACCGGGAGCTCAAGTAAGGAATCTCCTCCGGCTCAGAACCTTCACCGCACCCGAAGCGCCGGCATGCCGCCTTCGACCCTCCCGATCCGCGCCGCCGCGATGCCCTGCGCCCTGAGCGTCTCCACGGCCCGCGCGGCGTCCTCCGGGGCCAGCGCCGCGAGGAGGCCGCCCGCGGTCTGTGGGTCGAACAGGAGCGGCACCCGCGGGTCATCGGGCAACGCGGCATAGGGCCGGACCGCGGCCTCGTTCGCCGGAAAAAGCGTCGAGCGGATACCCTCGGCGGCAAGCTCCGCTGCGCCTTCGTAGAACGGCACGGCATCGAGCTCCACCTCGGCCGACACGCCCGAATCCCGGCAGATCCCCCAGAGATGGCCCGCAAGCCCGAACCCCGTCACATCGGTCATCGCATGGGCCCCGGCCAGCGCCTGCGCCGCCGGCCCCTGCGGCACGGCCATCACCTCCAGCGCCGCCGACACCGCATCGCCCGGCGCCTTCAGCGCCATCTCGGCGGCGAGGATCGTGCCCGACCCGATGGGCCGCGTCAGCACGAGCGCGTCGCCCGGCCGGGCGCCGCCCCGGGTGATCGGATCTCCCGAAAGCAGCCCGGTCACCGAAAAGCCGATGGTCAACTCCGGGCCGAGGCTCGTATGCCCGCCCGCCACCGCCGCCCCCGCCGCGCCGAACGCCAGCGCCGCACCCTCCATGATCTCCTGAAGCCAGCGCTCCTGCAGCGCCTCCGACATCCGGGGCAGGATCAGCGTGGCCAATGCCGCCTGCGGCACGGCGCCCATCGCCCAGATATCGCCCATCGCATGCACCGCCGCGATCCGCGCCATCAGGTAGGGGTCCTCGGTAAAGGCGCGCAGATGATCGGTCGAAATCACCTGCCGCGCCGCGCCCAGCGTCACCACCGCGCTGTCGTCGCCCGGCAACCGGTCCACATCCGGGCGAGTGGGCAGGGCGACCCCGTCGAGCGCCCGCGCCAGCGCCTCGGCCCCCACCTTGGCGCCGCAGCCTCCGCAGAGCGGCTTGCCGCCAGCCAGCGCCTCGCGGACCCCCGCCGCCATCTCGCGCGGCAGGCGCGGCGCGGTCATTTCGGGGAAACGCGCGAGCCGCTCCATGAAGCGCCGGTCGATCCGGCCCTTCCAGCGCCAGACCGCCGGTCCTGCCAGGGTCAGCCCGAATTTCTCACCCACCGCGTCTCGGCCCCCGAGCGAGATCAGCTTCAGGAAATCCGCTTGCGGATGGAACGCCACTTGCGTCTCGCCGGTGAGCGCGGCGCGCAGGTTCTGCCCGAGCACCTTCGCCGCGCGGACCGCGTAGACCCCGGCCTTGGGGCGCGGCGCATGGGTGAGATGCGCGCAGTCGCCCGCGGCAAAGATCGCCGGATCGGAAGTCCGGAGACGCAGATCCACGTCGAGATAGCCCGCCGTCATCGCGAGCCCGGTGCCGACCAGCCAGGTCCAGGGCTGCGCCCCCGCCGCGCCGACGGTCAACTGCGACGCGATCTCGGACCCGTCCGCCAGAACCACGCACGCCTCGCCGATCCGGGCAACCTGGCGCCGCTCGAGCAGCGTTATTCCAGCCCTGCCAAGCCTTTGCCGGATCCTCCGCGCGGTCGCCGGCGCGACCCCGGGCAGCGCATCGCCATTGTCGATCAGCGTGATCGACGCCGCGCGCCCGCGCGCCCCGAGCGCGTGCGCCATCGCCATGGCAAGCTCCGCGCCCGCCACGCCGGCGCCGATCAGCACGATCTCGGCCGGTCCGGACCTGGCCAGGAACGCCGTCCAGCGGTCGGCGAAGGCACCGAGCGGCTTCGCCGCCACCCCGTGTTCGGCAAAGCCCGGCAGGTCCGGCATCGCCGAGGTGATGCCGATATCCACCGACGCGATGTCGTAGCCGATCTCGCCGCGCCCGGCGACGGAGACCCGCTGGCGCACCGTGTCGATCCCGTCCGCGTGGCCAAGGATCAGCCGCGCCCCGGCGAAGCGCGCGAGTTTCACCAGATCGATCTCCAGCGCCCCGCGCGGATAGTGCCCCGCCACGAAGCCGGGAAGCATGCCCGTGTAGGGCGCCGTCGGCCCCGGATTGATCAGTGTCAGCCGCGCGCCGGGCAGGGGCGCCATGCCCCAGCGCTTCAGCACCAGAGCATGGGCATGGCCGCCGCCGATCAGCACGAGGTCGCGGGTGAGGGGCAGGGGGCTATCTTTCATTGGAGAAGATCCGCAAGAGCGTCGCGGGCGCCAGCCGCGTGAGCCGGAAGGCCGGCCAGAGCCCGGCCAGCGCCGCCGCGATCAGCGCGAAAAGCGCCAGGCGCAGCCATTCGGCCGGGAAGAGATACATCGGCAGGCGCCAGCCGAAGGCCTCCACGTTGATGACCGTCAGCAGTACCCAGGCGAGCGCCAGCCCGAGCGGCAGGGCGAGAAGGAAGGTGAACCCGGCAAGCGCCAGTGTGCGCAGGAGCTCGAGCCGCGCGAGCTGTCGCCGCGGCAGGCCGAGCGCCCAGACCGGCGCCAGCTGCGGCAGCCGCATGGCGCCCAGTGTCAGGAGCGAGGTGAGGATCGCGAAGCCGGCGACGGCGAGGGTGAGCACGTTCAGCGCGTCGGTGACGGCGAAGGTGCGCTCGAACACGTCCCGCGAGAAGGCCTTGATCGAGGCCTGGTCGGAGATCTGCCCCTCGGCAATGCCCAGCTCTTCGGTCAGGGCGCGCGCGAGCTCCCGCGGCGTGCCGGTCAGAATGCCGAAGCGCAGCCGCTCGACCCCGGGATAGAGTGCCACAAGCCGCGGCAGGCCGATCGCCACCTGGCTCGAAGGGTTGCCGTAGTCGCTGTAGACCCCCGCGATCTCCATGACCGCGCCGCCGGGCAGGGTCAGCCCGTCGCCCGGGTGGAGCCCCTCGCGACGGGCGAGCTGTTCGTTGACCAGCGCCCCTTCGCCGCGCCGGATGCGGTCCCAGGCATCGGGCAGCGCCTCGAGCATCGGCCAGTTCGCGGGATAGACCGGGTTGTCGGCGACCCCGTAGACTTCGGCTGGTCGGCCCAGGATCTCGCCACCCACATGCCAGATCGGCAAGAGCGTGTCCGGACGCGGCGCGATCCAGGTGCTGAGGCGCTCGGCCTCGGCGGCATCGGTGGCGGTGACGTAGAGATCGGAAACGAGGCGCTGGTCGAGCCAGCCGTTGAACGTGAGGCGGAAGCTGTAAACCATTGTGCTGACACCGATATTCGCCGCAAGCGCAAGGAGGAGCGCCATCAGCGCCAGGGACAGGCTCGGGAGTTGTTGTCTTGTGTCGGCCCAGAACCATTCGGCCCTTGCCCCGCGCGCGAGCTTTGCCGTGAGGCCGAACAGGGCCGTGAGGGCCAGGGGCAGCGCCAGCGCGGCGGATAGGAGCAACGCCGCGAGGAGCGTGAATCCGCCCGCAAGGCCCTCGCCGAAGGCTTTTGCCCCGAGCGCCACCAAGGCGAGGAGGGCGGCGCCAGCCCCCTGAGCCCAGGCCAGCCGCGCGTCGGCCCGGGCCCAGGCGCGCGGCCGGGCCGGCGCGAGAACCGGCAGGCGGGCGATCTTCCAGATCGTGCCCATCCCCGCGACCAGCGTGCCGAGAAGCGCGATGCCGATCCCGGCCGCCCACCAGGCGGGCCGCAGCGAGAGCCCGCCCTCCACCGGCACGCCGTAGAGGCCCCGCAGCGTTGCCGCCACATCGGGGATCAGCGCGGCGGCCACCACATAGCCGAGTACGATGCCCAGAAGCCCCGAGACCACCGCCAGGCTGACCAGCTCAGCGCCGACCAGCCCCGTCAGTGTCCGTGCGGGCAGGCCGAGCGCGCGGAGCGTGCGGAACATCGGCCGGCGCTGCTCGAAGGCAAGGCCGATCGCGCCATGGACGATGAGAAGCCCGACCGCGAAGGAGAGGAAGCCGAAGGCGGTCAGGTTCAGATGGAAGCTGTCGGTGAGCCGTTGCAAACCCGCCGAGCCCTGCGGTGCGTGCAGCGCGAGCTCGTCCATGAAATCCTCTGGATTTCCGAGTGTTGCCCCGCCTTCCTCAACTAATATCAGCCGCGAAAGCTGTCCTTCCAGCCCTAGAATCCGCTGCGCGATGCCGATGTCGGCCAGAACGATCCCCGGGGCGGCGGCATCGCTGACGATCACCGGCGGCAGCCCCTCCGCGGTGAGCCGGCGTGCGGTGTCCGGCGAGGCGATCAACCGGCCGGGCGGCACCAGGAAGCCGAGCGGATCCGCGGCCGCCCCGCCGTCGAGGCCGCCCACCGGTGCGAAATCCGGCGGCGCCGTAAGAGGGTCGATTCCCAGAAGCCGCACGCGCCCCTCGCCCGCGTCGATCCAGCCGTCGACCACCGGCGTCACCTTCCAGCCGGCCCGCCGCATCGCAATATAGACAGGCTCCGGGATCGTCCCCGTCACCGCCTGAAGCACCGGCCGGTCGGAGCCGAGCGCCGAGGCCGCGCGGTCGTAGCTGGCCCGCGCCTCGGCATTGATCGCCTGCACGCCCGACCAGAGCCCGGTCGCAAGCGCGAGGCCAAGAACCAGAGTGAGGAGCTGGAACGGATGCCGCCGCCAATGCGATAGAAGCGCCAGAAGCGCCGTGCGTCTCATCCCGCAAGACCCCCGTGAGAGAGGCGCAAAGTACGTGAAAGCCGCCCCGCAAGCCTTTGGGAATGCGTTACCATCAGGAGCGCCGCGCCGGTCTCTGAGACCAGCTCCAGCATCAGGTCGAGCACCGCGTCGCCGGTCGCCTCGTCGAGATTGCCGGTGGGCTCGTCGGTGAGGAGAAGCGCCGGTCGCGGCGCCAGCGCCCGGCCGATCGCCACCCGCTGCTGTTGGCCGCCCGAGAGGTCCTCGGGATATTTCGCCGCCTGCTCGGCAAGGCCCAGCCGCTCGGTCAGCGCGGCGGTCCAGCCCGCGTCGTGACGCCCGCCCAGCCGGGCCTGGAAGGCGATATTCGCCGCGACTGTCAAGGACGGGATCAGGTTGAACTGCTGAAACACGATGCCGATCCGTTCCCGCCGGAGCGCCGCGCGGCCCGCGTCGTCGAGCGCCGCGAGATCCTGCCCGCCGAGCCTAACATGTCCGGTATCGGCCGGTTCGAGCCCCGCGATCACGTGCAGAAGCGTCGACTTGCCGGACCCGCTCTCGCCGGTCAGCGCCACGGTTTCGCCCGCCCGGATCTCGAGATCCACCCTGTCGAGAACGGTTACCGGCCCGTCGGCGCCCGGAAACCGCTTGGTCAGCCCCGAAACGGACAAAAGAGGGGTGGGGCGGGGGCCGGACATGGCGGCATGTTCGCGGCTTTTCCGGCGGTGGCAAGCCCCCGCGCGGTCACAGCTTGGGCAGCGCGGGTTCGCCCTCGATCAGCCTGTCGAGCTGCGCCTTCAGCCGCGCGACCCCGTCTTCGCCGAGCCGCCCGTGCATGTGCATGTTGTTCTGCTCTGCGATGGGCGTGCCCTTGGCAAGCAGCGTCTCGCCCTTCGAGGTCATGCTGACGGAGCGGGTGCGCTTGTCGTCCATGCCCTTCAGGCAGGACACGAGGCCGGCTTCCTCCATCTGCCGCAATGCGCGCGAGATCGCGCTGCGGTTGACCCCGACGAAAGCGGCGATGTCGGAAGGCTGACTGAGCCCCTCGTTTCCGACAGCCAGCAGGATACACCAGGTCAGCCGCGTCAGACCCAACGCCTTCAGCCCCTGATCGAGGCGGCGTTCCTGGATCCGCGCGGCGCGGGACAGCCGAAATCCGAGAGAGTCGTGAAGACGATAGGCCATGGCGGCATGTATCTCCGGGCCGTGGCCCGGCGCAACCCCGGGCTTTTCCCGGCACGGCCCTCGGCGCTATCTGATTGCATGGCTCATTATGATGCGATTCTGTTCGACAAGGACGGCACCCTGTTCGACTTCCAGGCGAGTTTCGGGGGCTGGGCGTCCGATCTGGTTGCCGCGCTCGCCGCGGGCGATGCAGGCCTGGCCGAGGTACTCGCCGCAGAGATCGACCTGGATCTACCGGCCCGGCGCTTCGGGCCGGCAAGCATCGTGATCGCCGGCACGGCCGAGGAGATCGCCGGCGCCCTGCTGCCGCACCTGCCCGGCGGGGCATCGCTGTCCGAACTGATCGAGCGGATCGACCGGAGCGTCATGGCGATTCCCCTGGAGGAATCGGTGCCGCTCGCCGCGTTCCTAGCCGGGCTCGGTGCGCGCGGTCTGGCGCTCGGGGTGGTGACCAACGATTCCGAGGCGCCGGCCCGGCGGCATCTCGAGCGGACCGGCCATCTCGGGCGCTTCGGTATCGTCGTCGGCTACGACAGCGGCCACGGGGCGAAACCGGCGCCCGGGCCGCTCCTCGCGGCCGCCGCGGCGCTCGGTGCGGCGCCGGAACGGACCCTGATGGTGGGCGACAGCCGGCACGATCTCGTCGCCGGCAGGGCGGCCGGCATGACCACCATCGGTGTCCTGACCGGCCCCGCGACCGAAGCCGACCTCGCGCCTCTCGCCGATGCCGTGCTGCCCGATATCGGGCATCTTCCCGACTGGCTCGATCGGGGCGCCGGCGGCGCCGAATAGGCAAGGGATTCCCGCCAGCGACATTGCCTGTCGCAAACCGGCCCGCGAGGCGCGGTGGGATCGTCGATGCTTGTGGCGAGGGACTGCAGGGGAAGCGCGATGGATGCCGGAGCCAAACGCAGACGCGCCGGGGGACGGGCCGGCCACGCCGACCGTCGCGGCGGCGCCGTGATCGAACAGATGCCCTGGCGCCTGCCGGTGAACACCGACCGCCCGACCGAGCCGCTCTCCGGGGAGGGCGTGGCCGCGATCCACGATACCGCGATGCGGATCCTCGAAGAGATCGGCATCGAATTCCTGAACGACGAGGCGCTGGAGCTGTTCCGCGAGGCCGGCTGCATCATCGAGGGCATCAATGTCCGGATGGGCCGCGACTGGGTGATGGAGATGGTGGCGAAGGCGCCTTCGTCCTTTGCGATCACGCCCCGCAATCCCGACCGCAAGATCGTTCTCGGCGCGGGCCATATCCTGTTCGGCAACGTCTCCTCACCGCCGAACTACTGGGATCGCGAGACCGGCAAAGTGGTGGGCACCCGCGCACATTGCCAGTCGCTCCTGAAGCTGACCCAGTATTTCAACTGCATCCACTTCGCCGGCGGCTACCCGGTGGAGCCCGTGGACATCCATGCGAGCGTCCGGCATCTCGACGTGCTCTACGACAAGCTCACGCTGACCGACAAGGTCGCCCACGCCTATTCGCTCGGCAAGGAGCGGGTCGAGGACGTGATGGAGATGGTGCGGATCGCCGGCGGCCTCAGTCCCGAGGAGTTCGAGGCCGAGCCGCGGATGTACACCAACATCAACTCGACCTCGCCCCTGAAGCACGACTTCCCGATGATCGACGGCTGCCTGCGCCTCGTGCGCCGCGGCCAGGCGGTGATCGTCACGCCCTTCACTCTGGCGGGCGCGATGGCGCCGGTGACCATGGCGGGGGCGGTGGCCCAATCCATCGCCGAGGCGCTCTCGGCCATCGCGCTCTTCCAGCATGTCCGCCCGGGTTGCCCCTGCGGCATCGGGACCTTCACCTCGAACGTCGATATGAAATCGGGCGCGCCCGCATTCGGGACGCCGGAATACATGCGCGCGACCCAGATGACCGGCCAGCTCGCGCGGTTCTACGGGCTGCCCCTGCGCTCGTCCGGGGTTTGCGCCGCGAACGTGCCTGACGGGCAGGCGATGTGGGAAACCTCGAACTCGCTCTGGGCCGCGGTGCAGTCGGGAACCAACATGGTCTACCACGCCGCAGGCTGGCTCGAAGGCGGGCTGATCGCGAGCCCCGAGAAATTCGTCATGGATTGCGAGGTGATCCAGATGATCCAGCGCTATTTCGAGCCGGAGGTGGTGGCGACCGCCCCGGACGACCTGGCGCTGGACGCGATCCGCGAGGTGGGCGGGGCCGGGCATTTCTTCGGCCTCCAGCACACCCAGGACCGGTACACCCATGCCTTCTACCAGCCGTTCCTGTCGGATTGGCGGAACTACGAGAGCTGGAACCTGGCGGGCGGAGTCTGGACGTCGGAGCGGGCGTACGCGCTCTGGAAGCGCATCGTGGCGGAGTTCGAGGCGCCGCCGATGGATTCGGCCATCGAGGAGGAACTCCGGACCTTCGTCGATCGGCGGAAATCCGAGGGCGGGGCGCCGACCGATTTCTGAGCGCGATCTTCCGAAACGGAGAACGAGCGGACTTTCCAAAACGAAGAACGTTCCGAAACGCCAACCCGAAGACGGTACGGGCGCCGAACCAGCACCAGTCCGACGCCCGACGCCCCCGGCGGCGCCGCACAAGCGACGCCGCCGCTACTCGTTACCCGGCGGCGAGCACACACCCTCCGGTATGAGTGCAACCTAAGCATTCTGAACGCGGCCTCAATAAGACAAGGCGTTCGCAGTCTCGCCACAGATTGTGTCTCTGGCGCGCCCTTGCACTATTCCGGACCCCCGCCACGCGACCGCCCGGTATTTTCGCGCGCGGTAAGTCCCAAAGATTTTACGTGAATTTTTTATGACCAGTCCGGGAGGTCCGCCTGGCAGTAGCGCCACAATTGGCATGTTGCCCGTTTCGCAACGAAGTGTTTTTCTCCGTTTCGGAGGGGTAGCGCGACCTCTGTCTGCTCAATGAGCGGGCGAAAGCCCGCCCCTGCGTGTCGTCGAGGCGGCGAATCGCCGCCGCCTCTCTCGGGCCGGGAGGGCCGCTTGCCGCGCCGGTCGGGCTACGCGCCGGCGATCTGTTTCGCCTTTTCGACCAGCACCTCGGCCTGACGGATCGACGCATAGTCGATCAGCCGTCCGTCGAGCGACACGGCGCCCTTGCCTGCCGCCTCCGCCTCGGCCATCGCCTCCAGGATCCGCTTCGCCTTGGTGATTTCGGCCTCGGACGGGCTCATCACCTCGTTGGCCAGCGCGATCTGCGACGGGTGGATCGCCCATTTCCCCTCGCAGCCCAGGACCGCTGCACGGCGGGCCGCGGCGACATAGCCGTCGGGATCCTTGAAATCACCGAACGGCCCGTCGATCGGCCGCAGCCCGTTCGCCCGCGCCGCGACCACCATCCGAGCCAGCGCATAATGCCACATGTCGCCCCAATGGACCGCTCGCGCCCCGTCGTCGTCGGGGTCGGTCAGCACGGAATAGTCGGGGTTCACCCCGCCAATGATCGTGGTCCGCGCCCGGGTCGAGGCCGCGTAGTCCGCCACGCCGAAATGCAGGCTCTCGTTGCGTTTGGATGCCGCCGCGATCTCCGAGACGTTCTGCATCCCGAGCGCGGTCTCGATGATATGCTCGAAGCCGATCCGCTTCTTGTACCCCTTCGCGTCTTCGATCTGGGTCACCAGCAAGTCGACGGCATAGACATCGGCGGCGGTGCCCACCTTGGGAACCATGATCAGGTCAAGCCGCTCCCCGGCCTGTTCGACCACGTCCACCACGTCGCGATACATGTAGTGAGTGTCGAGCCCGTTGATCCGGATCGACATGGTCTTCGTGCCCCAGTCGATCTCGTTCAGCGCCTTGATGATGTTCTTGCGCGCTTCCGCTTTCTCGTCGGGTGCGACCGCGTCCTCGAGATCGAGGAAGATCACATCGACATCGGAACTTGCCGCTTTTTCAAACATTTGCGGCTGGCTGCCAGGGACGGCCAACTCGCTGCGATTTAGACGGGCAGGGGCCTGTTCGATGACGTGGAAGCTCATGGCTCGGCGACTCCTCGGGTCGTGTTTCGGGTCAACGAGCGGCAGAAGAAAAGGCTGCAGGTCTGGAAGTCAAGAAACGAAATTTCGGGTATGCAACGGCATGCGAAATATCCTTTCGTGCTAGTGGCCGATCTTGTCGGTGCGCGACGAGTAGTAGAATGCGATTGCCTGGGCCCGGTTCCTGACCCCCAGCTTGTCGTAGAGATTGGAGAGATGGAACTTTACCGTGTTGGTGGAAATCTCCAGCTCGGCGGAGAGCTGCCGGTTGGTGAGGCCCTTCGACAGCGCCTCGAGGATGGTGCGTTCCTTCTTCGAAAGCGTCGCGATCGGGTCCTTCTGCAGCTCGCGGATGTCCACAAAGGGAAACACCATCTTCCCCGCTGCCACGTCCGCGCAGGTGTCCAGAAGCGCCTCGACTGCGCCGGAGCGGGGCGCGAAGGCGGCCGCGCCGGCCGCCATGGCGCGGCGCGGATGGTCGGCATGGTCGTCGCCATAGACCACGACGCGCGGCGCATTCTCCTGTTCGCGCAGGATCTCGATCAGCCGCGCGCCGCCGATCGAGGGCAGGTTCCAGTCGATCACCGCGACCTGCGCCGGGATCCGCAGGACCGCGGCAAGGAAGGCCTCCGCCGTCGCCGCCGTGGCGATCAGCGAGAATCGCGGGTCACGGTCGAACACCTCCGACATGGCCGAGAGCACCAGCGGGTTTGCATCCGCCAAGACGATTTCGATCCGGGACTTGGTAGCGCTAACCATAGACTTTCGTATGTCTCCCTACCCAAAAACTACCCATTTGGATGGGATAATTTCGGTATACCGCCGTAAACAGCCATAATGGGTAGGAATTTCCCCATACTAATAGCTGCCCAAAGGCAGGAATAAGCGCCGTTGTGGGCGGGCGCAAGGAAATTACACTCTCCGGCAGATCGACAACGACCAATCGCTCGTGAGGAGGACGCCCGCGATGACCATCTTTCCGCAACTCGAGATCCCGAACACCCTGGCCGCCGGTCCCGGCCCGGGCAATACCGATCCGCGGGTGCTCGCGCGCTTCGCCGCCGCTGGCGTGGCCGACCACATGCAGCCCGACGTGCTGCGCGGGATGGTCGAGGCAAAGCTGATGCTCCGGGAGATCTTCGGCACGCAGAACATCCACACCTTCGGCGTCGCCGGCACCGGCTGGAGCGGGCTCGACTGCATGATGGCCGCGGTTCAGCCTGGCGATAGCGTCGTCGCCTTCACCAACGGCACCTTCTCCGGGATCGACGGGCTCACGCTGCGCATGAAGGCCGCCACGGCCGAGGAGCTCGCCGCGAACCCGATGGATCCGAAACCCGCCTCGGTCACCATCGTCGAGGTGCCGCACGGCCAGTCGGTCACCGGCGAAGTGATCGAGAGGGCGCTCTCCGCGCACAAGCCGAAATGGGCGTTCATGGCCCATTGGGAAACCGGCTCGGGCCGGGTCAACGACGTCGCGGCCTTCTCCGAGGCCTGCGAACGGCATGGATGCCTGGGCCTCGTCGACGCGGTCTCCTCCCTCGGCGTCGCCGATTTCCGGATCGACGACTTTCCCGGAGTTGCGGCCTGGGCATCCTGTCCGCAGAAGGGCATCTGCTGCCTGCCGCTCACCTATGCGCCGGTGAGCTTCACCGACCGCTATATCGAGGTCCTGAAGAACTCGGGCGCGCGCTCGCTCGTGCACCATCCGATCCTCGAGGCGCGCCACTGGGGCATCCTCGACGGCAAGGACGCCGAGAAGGGCACCTATCACCGCACCCATTCGGCCTATGCCGTGGCCGCGTTCCACGAATCCCTGCGCCTCGCGCTCGAGGAGACTGTCGCGACCCGTGCCGCCCGCTACGCCTTCCACGAGGCCGTCCTGCGCGGCGCGGTCGAGGCGATGGGCTGCGAGGTCACCTCGAACATGACCAGCCTCATCGTCCTGAACCTGCCCGGCGACCTTGCCGGCAAGGAGATGGAACTCGTGCAGATGTGCCGCGCCGAAGGCTTCGCGATCTGGCCGACGCTCTCGGCCCCGGTCCAGGTGCGGATCGGTATCCTGAACCAGCTCACGGAGGAGGCGATCGAGGAGATCGCCACGCGCTTCGCCGATGCCATGGTCCGGATGGGCACCGAAATCGACACCGGCGCGATACGCACTCTGGTTCAGGAAAGCTACGCGGCGTCGATGGCGGCCGAATAGGGCCGCCGTCGAAACCGCATCCCGATGCGCCAGGAGGAGGAGCGCAGAAGATGGACATTCACGAATACCAGGCGAAGGAAATCCTCGCGCAGTTCGGCGTGGAAGTGCCTGCCGGCGCGCTGGCTTACAGCCCCGAACAGGCGGCCTACCGCTCGCGCGAGCTGGGGGGCGACCGCTGGGTCGTCAAGGCCCAGGTCCATGCCGGCGGCCGCGGCAAGGCGGGCGGGGTCCAGCTGTGCGGCTCCGACACCGAGATCCTCGAGGCGAGCGAGGCCATGTTCGGCCGCAAGATCGTCACCCACCAGACCGGCCCCGCCGGCAAGGGGATCTATCGCGTCTATGTCGAGGCGGCGGTCGACATCGCCCGCGAGATCTATCTCGGCCTCGTGCTCGACCGGTCGAGCCAGCGCGTGATGATCGTTTGCTCGGGCGAAGGCGGCATGGAGATCGAGGAGATCTCCGCCGACCGCCCCGACAGCATCATCCGCGCCACCGTCGAACCGGCCGTCGGCCTCCAGGACTTCCAGTGCCGCGAGATCGCTTTCGCGCTGGGGCTCGATGCGGCGCTGGTGCAATCCTTCACGCGCACTCTGAAGGGCTGCTACCGGGCGTTCTGCGACCTCGACGCCACCATGGTCGAAATCAACCCGTTGGTGGTCACCGGGGCCGGGCGGATCCTCGCGCTCGACGCGAAGATGACCTTCGACGACAACGCGATGTTCCGCCACCCGCAGATCTCCGAGCTCCGCGACAAGAGCCAGGAAGACCCGCGCGAATGCCGCGCCGCCGACCGTGGTCTCAGCTATGTGGGCCTCACCGGCAATATCGGCTGCATCGTGAACGGTGCCGGCCTCGCCATGGCGACGATGGACACCATCAAGCTCGCCGGCGGCGAACCGGCGAACTTCCTCGATATCGGCGGCGGCGCGACGCCCGAGCGGGTCGCCAAGGCGTTCCGGCTGGTGATGTCGGACAAGAACGTCGAGGCGGTGCTCGTCAACATCTTCGCCGGCATCAACCGCTGCGACTGGGTTGCCCAGGGGGTGATCGACGCGCTCCGCGCCGACCCGGTGGACATTCCCGTCATCGTCCGGCTTTCGGGCACAAATGTCGAGGAGGGGCAGAAGATCCTGGCCAAGTCGGGCCTGCCGATCCTCCGCGCCTCGACGCTGGAGGAAGCCGCCGAGCGCGCCGTCAGCGCGTGGAAGAACGACCAAGCCAAAGGCGCGAAGTTGAGGGCCATCTGATGAGCATTCTGATCGACAAGGACACCCCGGTCATCGTTCAGGGGATCACCGGCAAGATGGCGCGGTTCCATGCCCGCGAAATGATCAACTACGGCACCAATGTCGTGGGCGGCGTGGTACCCGGCAAGGGCGGCGAGGAGGTCGAGGGCGTCCCCGTCTTCGACACGGTGAAACAGGCAGTGAAGGAAACCGGCGCCGAGGCGAGCCTCGTCTTCGTGCCGCCCCCCTTCGCGGCCGACGGCATCATGGAAGCCGCCGACGCAGGCATGCGCTACTGCGTCTGCATCACCGACGGCATCCCCGCGCAGGACATGATCAAGGTGAAACGCTACATGTGGCGCTTCCCGCGCGAACGCCGGATGATCCTCACCGGGCCGAACTGCGCCGGCACGATCAGCCCGGGCAAGGCGATGATCGGCATCATGCCCGGCCATATCTACCTGCCCGGCAATGTCGGCATCGTCGGCCGCTCCGGCACGCTCGGCTACGAGGCCGCGGCGCAGCTCAAGGAGCGCGGCATCGGCATCTCCACCTCGGTCGGCATCGGCGGCGACCCGATCAACGGTTCGTCCTTCAAGGACATTCTGGTGCATTTCGAGAACGACCCCGAGACCCATGTAGTCTGCATCATCGGCGAGATCGGCGGCCCGCAGGAGGCCGAGGCGGCCGCCTTCGTGCGCGACCACATGACCAAGCCCGTGGTGGCCTACGTCGCCGGCCTCACCGCGCCCAAGGGCAAGACCATGGGCCATGCCGGCGCGATCATCTCGGCCTTCGGCGAAAGCGCCTCGGAAAAGGCGGAAATCCTCGCCCATGCCGGCGTGACCGTGACCGAGCACCCGGCCCGCATCGGCGAAACCATCGCCGGCGTGATGGCGGCGGCCTGAGAGGAGCGAAATCATGGCACGACCGAGGATCTTCGTGACGCGGCGGCTTCCGGACGCCGTCGAGGCCAAACTGTCGGAACGGTTCGACGTGACGATCAACACGGCCGACCGGCAGCTCGGCACGGCGGATCTGCGCGAGGCGGTGCGCCGCTTTGACGGCGTGTTGCCCACCGTGACCGACCGGTTCAGCCCGGAAACGCTCGATGTCGGCCGCAGCCATGCGAGGATCCTCGCCAATTACGGCGTCGGCTACAGCCATATCGACATCGCCTCCGTCGCCCGGCACGGCATCACCGTGACCAACACGCCCGACGTCCTGTCCGAATGCACCGCCGATCTCGCCATGACGCTGATGCTCATGGTGGCGCGGCGGGCGGGCGAGGGCGAGCGCGAACTCCGCGCCGGCGCCTGGACTGGTTGGCGCCCGACACACCTCGTCGGCACCCGGGTCTCGGGCAAGACGCTCGGCATCATCGGCTTCGGCAGGATCGGCCAGGCGGTCGCGCATCGTGCCCGGCTCGGCTTCGGCATGGAGATCCTCGTCTACAACCGCTCGCCGGTCTCGCCCGGCACGCTCAAGACCTATGGCGCGACCCAGGTCGAGAGCATCGACGCGCTCCTGCCGCTCTGCGATTTCGTCTCCCTGCACTGTCCGGGCGGATCGGAGAACCGCCATCTGATCGACGGGCGGCGGCTCGACCTGATGCGTCCGGACGCTTTTTTGATCAATACCGCGCGCGGCGAGGTCGTCGACGAGGCGGCGCTGGCCCAGGCGCTGATGTTCGAGACGATCGGCGGCGCGGCGCTCGACGTCTTCGACGGGGAGCCCCGGATCAACCCGCAGCTCCGCGACTGCGACAACCTCGTGATGCTGCCGCATCTGGGCAGCGCCACGCGCGAGGCACGCGAGGCCATGGGCTTCCGCGCCCTCGACAACCTGACCGACTTCTTTGCGGGTCGCGAGCCGCGCGACAAGGTGGCGTGATGGATCCCGCGCGCGTCCTGCCGGAACCGGCGGCGCCGGACGGCACGTCGTTCCACGAGCAGGTGCTGGCGCTCTGGCGCCGGGTGCTTGCGAGGCGCGCGCCACAGGTGCTCGAACGGCTCGAGGGGGATGCGTCCGCGCCCCTGCCGGCGGGCCGCGAGGCAATCCCGTTCCTCCAGGCCCTGAACATCCGTTTCCAGCTCGAACGCATCGTCGCCGAGAACGCCGCGATCCGCCATCGCCGCGCGACCGAGACCGAAGGCGGCCCCGCCGCCGTCGCGCAAAGCTTCGCCGCCCTGGTCTCGACCACGGGCGAGGGCAGGCGGATCGCCGATCTCGCCCGGCACACCATCGTCGCCCCGGCGCTCACCGCGCATCCGACCGAGACCAAGCGCGTCACCGTCCTGGAAATCCACCGCCGCATCTATCGCGGGCTCGTCATGCTCGAAACCGAGCGCTGGACCCGCCGCGAGCGCGCCCGGATCGAGGCCGAGATCGAGAGCGATATCGACCTTCTCTGGATGACGGGCGAACTCCGCCTCGACCGGCCGACGCCCGACGACGAAATCGCCTGGGGCCTGCATTTCTTCCGCGACATCCTGTTCGACGCGACCTGCCAGGTCTTCGACGGCTTCACCGACGCGCTCGGTGACAGCGCCGACGCGACGCCGGGGCTGCGCTTCCATTCCTGGATCGGCGGCGACCGCGACGGCAACCCGGGCGTGACCGCCGAGGTCACCCGCCGCGCGCTCGCGGCCGGCCGGGCTACGGTCACCGACCGCTATGACACGATGCTCACCGAGGCGGTCGAACGGCTCTCGATCAACGAGCGGATCGTACCCTTGCCCGCCGCCGAGGCCCGGGCGCTCGCCGCGCTCGCCGAGGCCGAAGGCACCGCCGGCCGGAAC
Source organism: Paracoccaceae bacterium (assembly GCA_050299695.1). Lineage (GTDB taxonomy): Bacteria > Pseudomonadota > Alphaproteobacteria > Rhodobacterales > Rhodobacteraceae > Ovoidimarina. The sequence continues at coordinate 885 of JBNKWI010000022.1, read as the reverse complement.
CCCAACGAGCGGTTCCGCCAGGCCGTCTCGGCCATCCACAGCAAACTCGAGGCCGACCGCTACACCCATGTCGCCGATTTCATCGGCGACCTGCGCCAGGTCGAACGCGCGCTCCTCTCCATCGGCGCCGAGGCCCAATGCGGCCGCTACATCCGCCCGATCCGCTGGCTCGCCGAGGTGTTCGGCTTCCGCACCGTGACGCTCGACATCCGGCAGAACTCCACGGTCACCACCGCCGCCCTGCGCGACATCTGGGGCGAGGGCGCTCCCGCCTACGGCGACGCCGCCTGGAGCCGCCGGCTCCGCGCCGAGCTTTCCGCCGAAACCGTGGAGGCCCCCGATCCCACCCGGCTCGCCGCCGGCACAGGCGAACTCCTCTCCCTCCTCGCGCTCATGCGCGAGGCCCGCGAATGCGGCGATCCCGCCGCCGTCGGCCCCTTCATCCTCTCGATGACCCGCTCGGCCGACGACCTGCTCGGCGTCCTCCTGCTCGCGCGCTACGCGGGGGGCGGCCGCGAAACCCCGGAGATCTCCGTGGTCCCGCTCTTCGAGACCATCGCCGATCTCCGCGCCGCGCCCGAGATCCTGCGCGAGGTCCTCGCCGTTCCGCAGGCGCGCCGCGCGATGGCCGGACGCACGCGGTCGGTCGAGATCATGCTCGGCTATTCCGACAGCAACAAGGACGGCGGCTTCCTCTGTTCAAGCTGGGAGGTCCACCGCGCCCAGTCGCGCATCATGGCCGAGCTCGACCGCATCGGGCTCAGCCCCGCCTTCTTCCACGGTCGCGGCGGCTCGGTCAGCCGTGGCGGCGCGCCGACCCAGCGCGCCATCGCCGCGCAGCCACCCGGCACCATCGGCGGCCGGATCCGGATCACCGAACAAGGC
>JBNKWI010000021.1:0-44491 GCA_050299695.1 Paracoccaceae bacterium | reverse complement strand
CCACTGCCCGCCATGAATGGCGTGGCGGGCAGTGGCTCCCTTCTAACCAGGGAACCTCCCGAATTCATAAGACAAGGTACTCCCCAAAGTTTGGACACTGACGTAGGCTACGATTTGCGGTCTGTTGATCGGGTTGGGTTTCGTCTCTTGCCAGCCAATAGACCATCGCCGGCGGTTTGCCGCCAAGGGCGGAATGGGGGCGCTTGCGGTTGCAAAACTCGATCCACCTGCCGACGCCGGCCTTTGCCTCTGACCCTGTTTCCCAGGCGTGCAAGTAGACGCACTCGTATTTAAGGCTCCGCCAGAGCCGTTCCACGAAGATGTTGTCGAGGAATCGGCCTTTGCCATCCATCGAGATGCGCACGCCGGATCGGCGCAGCCGGTCGGTCCAGGCAAATGACGTGAACTGCGAACCTTGATCCGTGTTCATGATCTTGGGCCGAAGCGGTGGATCGCCTCGTTCAGCGCCTCGACGCAGAAGTCGGCCTCCAGCGTGTTGGAGATCCGCCAAGCCAGAACCTTGCGGGTGTGCCAGTCCATGATGGCAACCAGATTCAGAAAGCCCCGCCGCATCGGCAGATAGGTGATGTCGGCGGCCCAGACCCGGTTGAGTCGGGTCACGTGCTGCCCTTTCAGCAGGTAAAGGTAGGTCTTGTGCCCCTTCGCCGCCTTGCTGGTGTTGGGCTTCTGATAGATCGGCATCAGGCCCCTCAGCCGCATAAGCCGGCGGATGCGCTTCTCGTTGACCAGATGGCCCTCGTTGCGCAAATGCCAGGTCACCTGCCGCACCCCGAAGAGCGGCGTTTCCAGGAACTGCTCGTCGATCTGGCGCATCAGCATCAGATTCAGCGCTGTCTCGCCCTTGGGTTGGTGGTTGGTAATAAAACGACGAACGAGAGATCGACAGCAGCTTGCACTGTTTGCCGATCAACAGATCGGGATTGGCGGGCTCAACCATCCTCCGTCTCACATGCCGGTCCACGGCTTGAGCTTTCTGGACAAAGATCATTGGCCACAGCCAGCTCCCCGATCTTGGCATGTAGCTACTTGACCTGTTCTTCGTCGATCCCCGGGGCTTTCCTGCCACCGCGCTCGAAAACACCGGACGCTCCGTCCCGAAACGCCCTATTCCATGTGTGAATCATCGTCGGATGAACCCCGAACCGGCTCGCCAGCTCGCCCACCGTCAGCTCACCCTTAAGCGCTTCCAGCGCCACCTTCGCCTTGAACTCCGGAGAATGCTGCTTCCGTTTCGACATCTCTGATCTCCTTCTCGTCGAAGATCAGCAGACCGCAAATCGCAGCCTGCGTCAGTGTCCAAATTTCGGGGGTAGCTCATTCTACGGCAACATTCTCCGCCGCCACAGGACATCCAAATGGGGCAACGGGGGCGTTCGCCGGAGCGTAAGCAGGAAACACGCCCTGCTTCACCAGTTCTGCTCAAGTCCGTATTCCGGCTTCGGCACACCTCGCAATCAGTGCATCGACATTCAAGATCATAGTGGGATCGCCATCGGGGCCGCGCCCCGGCGTTTGAAGGCAGCCCTTCACATCCTCCGAGATGGCGCGGTTCGTCTCCTCTTGCCTGATGGACGGAATATCCATGATCTGGCTCTTGTCGACCGTGACGATTTCATCGGCGGTATCGACAACGATGCCATATTTCTGACCTGCCTGCCTGAAAATGAGGACTTTCTGATCGGCAATCTCGGCTGCGGGAAATCCGTAAAGGTCCCTGAGATCGACCAGCGTGATCAACTCGCCGCGCAGGTTCAGGATGCCTTCGACAAAATGCAACGCGTAGGGCGGCGTCAACAACTTTTCGGGACGGTTGAGAATCTCACAGACACAGGAAATGTCCATCGCCAGTCGCTTCTCTATGGAAAAGACGATGAAAGTCTTGCGTTCGCTGAAACTGCGCTTTTTGGTCTCCGTGGCAGCTTCATGTTCGGGCGGATAGATCTCCTTGCACGAGCGTGCGGCGGAGACGAGTTCCTCGTCCCTCATCAGTTTTTCATGGTCGAGCAGAATTACGATTTCGTCGTTCGGACTGATCAGACAGCCTGCGACGATGTCGTGACGCGGAATCGCAACTTTTGCGAAGGGCAGAATGTCGCTCTCGAAATAGGAAAGGATGCTGTCGATCGAATAGACCACCAGTCCAATCAACCCTTCCGGCAGGCTGAGAACCAGCAATTTACGCGATTTCAGCGCCTCGAGCGGAAGGTCGAAGGGTTTCTCCCTGCCGATCACCGAGCGGAAATCCACGATCGGAAGGGTATGTCCACGAAGATTGATGTTGCCGAGAATGGCGCCGTGGGCAAGCTGGGATTTCTGCACACTGGCAATCTCGGTAATTTCCTGGACATACCGCAGGTCGATGGCACAGATCGTGTGGCCGAGCTGGAACGTGATGCAGTTAAGACGCTGGCCGACCTTGTTGTGCTGCGCACTCTTGCTGGCGGGGGCGGCGGCCTTCGGAACCTTCTCTATCTTCAGAAGCTCGAAAGGATCAAGAATCTGGACCATGCGCTGACCGTTGTCGAATTTCAGCACCCCTTCGACCACCACGTCCTTGACGCCCTGGGCGTTCGTCTCGAAATTGACGCGCGTTGCGCCTTCGCTGCTGATTACGCCGCCGGTGTCGTCGAACAGGAGGCCGATCCTGGCGTCGCCGTTCTCGATCACCGCCACCTTTCGCGAGAAACCTTGATCCGGTTTCGGAAATTCCAGCAGGATCCTGAGGTCGATGACTGGAATGATCATTCCTCTGAGGTTGAATAGGCCGATCATGTAAGGTGACGAAAGGGGCACCGGGGTGAAGCCGAGCGGTTCGTTTACCACCTCCTGAATCGCATTGACCGGAAGCGCGAATTCAGTCTTTTCAATCCAAAACGAGCCATAAGTTTCCGCGCGCCCTGAAGAAGCAGGCCCAACCCGTCCTCCGGCGCGGTCCGCTTCCGGTAGCGGATCACCGGATACGGCGTTGGAGATCACATCGCCTCCGGCGTTGGGCTCAATCGCAGTTTCCAGAGGCATCATGCTTTTCCCAGGCGCGGTATTGCGTCGATCGTGAATTCGCCGGTCGTGCAGTCGATGGTTACCCGGCGTCCATGATCGCCGCCGGTATCGTCGTGCTGTATTCGCAGCCCAGCCGCGCGCAGGGCCTTGCGCGCGAAATCGGCATTCAAGGTGCCAACAAGCCGCGACGGGTCCGTGCCGACGGGAAGCGTCATGTTCGCGCCACCCGCCAGAAAGACTTTCAAAGCGCGGCGCTCCGATTGTTCGACGCCCATCTTCGACAGTAGCGACAGGATCGCGTGATCGACGTATCGGCCGCTTCCCTTGGACACCGGACCATCCGATTGACCAAGGAGCGAGTGGGCAAGCCCGAATACCCCCTTGTCGTGGTAGAGAAAGCCCAGTCCGATGCAGGATCCCAGGATTGCGTTCAGCGACTGGCCCGAACGACCAATCCTGACCTCACCGATCTGGACCGCAAGGCTCTCCGTCTCCATCATCCCCCCGTCCTCGCTGCTGGCCGGTAGATCATCGGCGCCTCGATCTCGAAATCGGTGTCCAGGCGGGTCAGGGTCTCGCTTTCGCCAATGTAGAGAACGCCGGCCGGCGCCAACGCGGCGTGGACGTTCCGAAGAATTGCCTCCTGATCCTCGGTCGTGAAGTAGATCAGCACATTGCGCAGGAAGATCACATCGAAAGGCCGAGTATTTGTTAGCGGATTCAAAAGATTGTGCCTCTTGAACTTTATCCGTGCCCGGATCGCCGGGCTGATCCGGAATCCCGAGTCGCCCGCGCCGTTCACATGCGCCTCGAAGAGATCCGGGCGCTCCTGGCGAAACTCCTTGACGGTGGCATCGGCATAGACCCCGGCCTCGGCCTGGGCGATCACGCGTGACGAGACGTCGGTTCCGAGGATCGTGTAGTCGAGCGCGGCATGCGAGCGCCTGGCGTCCTCGAGGAGCACGCCGATCGTGCAGGCTTCCTCGCCGGTCGAAGATGCGGCGGACCAGACCCGCAGGGAGCGGTTGGTGTTCCGCTCCAGGTATTCCGGCACTGCGACGGTGCTGAAATGCTCCCAGATGCGTGGCGTCCGGTAGAAGTAGGTCTTGTTGGTGGTGATCCGGTTGATCAGTTCCTGAAGCTCGTCGGCGTCGCTCGAGACGCGGACGATGTAGGATCTGAAATCGGGCTCGCCAGTCTCGCGCAGCCGACTGCGCAGCCGGCTCAGCAGCAACGATTTCCTGCCATCGGCAATCGTGATTCCGGTATTCCTGTGGATGATGGCGCGAAGCTTGGTGAAGTTGCTGTCGCTCAGCTCGATGTCGCTTTCGGGCATCGTCTTCGCCTTTCGTTTCTGATCCGCACCGTCACACGCCGAGCTTCGCGATTTCTTCCATGAGGTTCTTCGCGCCCGTGTTCAGATCGTTGGTCGAGGCCGCGATCTTGTCCGACGCAATGACCGCTTCTTCCGAGGCGTCGACGATGCTTTGTACCGCTTCGGCAACATCGCGAGCCGCTGTCTGCTGTTCGTTCGCCGCGACAGCGATCTGCGAGATCGAGTCCGTCGTTTCCTTGATCCCAGTCAGGATCTTGGTAAAGGCTGCGCCGGCTTCGCGCGAGATTTCGCTGCCTTGCGAGACGCGCTTGACGGTTTCGCCGATAAGCTTGGTGATCTCCTTGGTCGCCTGCGATGAGCGTTCGGCAAGCTTGCGCACTTCGTCCGCGACCACCGAAAAGCCGAGCCCGTGCTCGCCCGCACGGGCCGCCTCGATCGCGGCGTTAAAGGCGAGCATGTTCGTCTGGCTGGCAATCTCGCTGATGACCTTGACGATCTCGCTGATCTCTTCCGAAGAGGCGTTGATCAGGTCCATCGCCTCGATCGAACGCTCGATGGCCTGGGCGCCGACATCGGCCTCTTCGCGCGTCCGCTTGGCGATCTCGTCGGAATGGCGTCCGTTCTGCGCGATGGAGTCGATCGAGGCACTCAACTCCTCGATCGAGGCGCTGATTTCCTCGGTTGTGCAGCCCAGCGTCTGAGCGCCGCCTGCGACCTTGTCGGCCTGTTTCGAGATGTCGGACGAACGGTCTGCAAACTCCGTCGCAATGCGGGTCACTTCCTTTTCGAGTTGGACCTCGGCAGTGATGTTCACCGCGAATTTCACGACCTTTATCACCTTACCCTCGTCATTGAGGATCGGCGTGTAGGAGGCGCGCAGCCAAACATCGCTCCCATCGCGGCAGAGGCGCCGGTACTTGCCGGAATCGTGTCTGCCCGAGCGGAGCTTTTCCCAGAACTGGGTGTAGTCCTTGCTGGACGTATAGTCCCTGTCGCAGAACATGCGGTGATGGTTCCCGACAATCTCGCCGAGGGAGTACCCGGTCGCGTCGCAGAAGTTCTCGTTGGCAGTGATGATGGTCCCGTCCGGCTTGAATTCTATGATCGCCTGGCTGCGGCTGATCGCGGCCATCTTGCCGTCCTGCTCGGCCGTGCGCAGTTTCTCCTCGGTAATGTCGGTGGCGAATTTCACCACTTTGAAGGGTTTGCCGTTTCCGTCGAGAATCGGGTTGTAGGACGCGTTGATCCAGATCTCCGCACCGTCCTTGGCGATGCGCTTGAACTCGCCGGCGACAAACTCGCCCGAGGTCAACTTCTTCCAGAACGCGGCGTAGTCGGATGATTTCACAAAGGACTCTTCGCAGAACATGCGGTGATGCTGGCCGGCGATTTCGCCCACGCCATAGCCGAGCACGGTGCAGAAGTTATCGTTTGCAGTAATGACCGTGCCGTCGAGTTCGAACTCGATGATCGCCTGGCTGCGGCTGATCGCGGCCATCTTGCCGTCCTGCTCGGCCGTGCGCAGTTTCTCCTCGGTAATGTCGGTGGCGAATTTCACCACTTTGAAGGGTTTGCCGTTTCCGTCGAAGATCGGGTTGTAGGACGCGTTGATCCAGATCTCCGAACCATCCTTGGCGATGCGCTTGAACTCGCCGGCGACAAACTCGCCCGAGGCCAACTTTTTCCAGAACGCGGCGTAATCGGGCGATTTCGCGAAAGCCTCCTCGCAGAACATGCGGTGATGCTGTCCCGTGATCTCGTCCAACTCGTAGCCGAGCACGGAGCAGAAGTTCTCGTTGGCAGCGATGACCGTGCCGTCGAGCGTGAATTCGATCGTCGCCTGCGCCCGGTCGAGCGCTGCCAGAACCCCCGCGTTCATCCGCGCTTCGGTGACGTCCGCCCATTCCAGCATGTTGCCGACATAGGCGCCGCTATCGTCGAAGATACCGCCGACATTGAGGGCGAACTTGAAATCGCCGATGGTGATGTCGGTCCGATGCGGCAGGTTGGCCGGATCCGACAAGAGCTTGCGCTGGTGCGCGGGCTTCTTGTGGAACGCATCGATGCAGGTGCCGACGATGTGATCGGGGTCGAAGCCTGGCCAGACCGCGGCGAAGACCGGCTTGGCCTTCGCCATCAGGTCCCTGGTCGCCTGGTTGACATCGGTCACGATGAAGTCGCGATCCACCGTCATCATCGCCGAAGAGGAGTTCTCGAACGCCGTAGTCTTGCGCAGGCTGACGGACTCCGCCTTTTTCTGCGCGGTAATGTCGGTGGCGAACTTCACGACCTTATAGGGTTTGCCTGCTCCATCCAGAATAGGATTGTACGACGCGTTGATCCACACCGCCTCGCCGTCCTTGCCGATGCGCCTGAATTCGCCCGTGACGGGCTTGCCCATGGCGAGTTCCATCCAGAAATCGCGATATGCGTCGCTTGCTACGTAGTCCGGCTCGCAGAGGATCCTGTGGTGCTGGCCCTGAATGTCCACAAGCGCATAACCGAACACGTCGCAGAAATTCTCATTCGCAGTCAGGATCGTGCCATCGAGCTTGAACTCGATCACTGCTTGCACCTGATTGATAGCCTTAACGAATCCTTCAAAATCAGAAGGTTGGTCCATACCGCTTTCGACCAGAGACGCTGTAGACTGATTACCCACGACGATACCTCGCTTACCCTTCATCGGGTACCGCCCAGTAAAGAAGCCGCCTTAATGGCCCGTAACCGGGGGCGTGACATCGACCGGCAAATGCTTCGGAATTGAACCAGATTTCGTGGGCACCGCCCTGCCCCGATTCGTGGATCGTTCACCCGGGAGCACGCGGAGCGCCGCAAGCCAGGATCGAAGCCCCTCCGCGGCGCCGAGCAATAAGCGGCGGCCACGCAAGCCCTTCGACACAATTGAAACATCGTCGGACATCGGCGCGAAACACGCGCCGCCTACCGCCCTTGCTTGTCGCATCCTCAAGGAAAACTGCAATGAGCACCTTAACGAACGAACCGAACAAGGAAATCATCGCCGATTTGCGTCGGCCGCGTCGAAGCCCGCCAATCCGCGCGAGGGGCGCTTTCGCGCTCAACGGGCGCGGCCGGTTTGCTTCACTGCACCTTGTGAGGGCCTGGCTGTCCGTTTCTCCGACCATATCCGACCGGCGGCGCTGGGGCATCGCAGCCCGGGCGGCGGTGATCCTGGCCGTGGTGATGGGGCAACTCGTCAACGGGTTGTCCTCGTTCTTCAAGCCGCTCGAGGACGGGTTCGGCTGGGCGAGGGGCGACATCGCGCTCATCAACACCGCAGGTCTGGTCGGCCTTGCCATCGGGGGCATCTGCATGGGCATGATTGCCGATCGTGTCGGCACGCGCCGCGTCGCGGTCTTCGGGGTCGCCGTGAGCGCCGCCTCTTTCGCCGCCGCCTCGGCCGCGCAGAGCCTCTGGCAGCTCTACGTCGTCTTTCTCATCGCCGGCACCTTCGGAGGCGGCGCGATCTTCGGCCCGGTCATAGCACTCGTCGGCCGCTGGTTCGCCACCGGTGCGGGCCTCGCGATGGGCCTCGTGGCCGCGGGCCAGGCCGTCGGCCAGGGCACGGTGCCCTATCTGAATGTCTTGCTGATCGAGGCGCTGGGCTGGCGCGGTGCGCTCCTCGCCTTCGGCGCGGGCACGGCACTCCTGTTGCTGCCGCTGGCGATGACGCTCAAGGCGCCGCCCGCGCCGACCTCCGCCAGCCGGGCAGCCTCCGTGGCGCCGCCGCTCCCGGCAGGTATCACGGTGACCGTCATGTCGGCTGCCGTCTTCTGCTGCTGCACGCTGATGTCGGTGCCGCTCATGCACCTCCTGCCGCTCATCGAGGGATGTGGCATTCCGTCGGCCGAGGCGGGAAGCGCCGTCTTCGTGATGATGGTCGCGGCCATCGGCGGCCGGATCGCCTTCGGCTGGGTCGCCGACACGATTGGTCCGGTTCAGTCATGGTTCTGCGCCTCGCTGTGGCAGACCGTGCTGGTTTTTCTCTTCACCGGGATCGGATCGCTGCCGCTCTTCCTGGTCTTCGCACCGGTCTACGGCTTCGGCTATGCCGGCGTGATGACCGCCGTGCTCGCCACGCTGAAGGCGCTGACACCGGTCGCGCGGCGCTCGTCATCGACCGGGATCGTCCTGGCCTTCGCCTGGATCGGCCACGGGTTCGGCGGCTATGTGGGTGGCGCCCTCTTCGACCGCACGCTCGACTACACGGCCACCTTTGGCTTCGCCGCGATGGCAGGCATGGTCAACGTGGCGATTGTCGGCGGCCTCTGGCTGGCGGTCGCCGGGCCGCGGCGAATGGCAGTTCCAGCCTAGGAGCGACCGGCGGGCAGATCGACGATGAACTCGGCCCCGGCTTCACCGCCGGGGCCGAGCTCTATGGTGCCGCCATGCGCGACGACGATCCGGTGGCAGAGCGCGAGGCCGAGCCCGGTGCCCTCGCTGGCCCCCTTGGTGGTGAAGAGCGGGTCGAAGATCTGGCTGCGCATCTCCTCCGGGACGCCGGGTCCGTTGTCGCCGAGCCGGAATTCGACCCCGAGGGCGCTGCGGCGGGCCGCTATCGTGACGCGCCCGCCGATGCCGGAAGCTTTCATGGCCTGGGCGGCGTTCGAAAGAATGTTGAGGAAGACCTGGCCGATCTGCACCTCGTCGACGAGGATCAGCGGCAACCCCTCGGCCACCGCAACCTCGACCCCGAGACCGGTCGAGAGGCCGCTGGCGTCGAAGGCCTCGGTCGCGGTCCGGACAATCTCGGCGGCAGTAGCGGTGGCGAGATCGAGCGGGCGGTCGCGCGCCATCGAGAGGAAGGTCCGGACGATCCGCACACAGCGTTCGGCGGCGGCTGTCATCTTCTCGATCCTCGGCCGCAGCGCGTCGGGGATCTCCTCTTCCAGAAGCAGATGCGCATTGCCGACCACGACCGAGAGCGGGTTGTTCAGCTCATGCGCGATGCCCGACAGAACCTCGCCCAGCGCAGACATCTTCTCGAGCTGGAACAGCTGCTTCTTCTGGCGCTCGATCTCGGCCTCGGCGGCGAGGCGCTCGGTCAGGTTGTCGATACTGGCGACGATCACGTCCTCGCCGCGATAGTCGATCAGACGCGCGGAGATCGCGGCGGGAAATTCGCGCCTGTCGGCGCCGCGCGCGGTGATCGTCATGTCGTCCACCCGTGCCGTGGGCAGAAGCGCGGTGAGAAAGTCGGCGCGCTCGATACGGTCCGCGAAATGATCGAGGCTGTTGAACCCCTTGCCCAGGAGGTCCGTCGCCGCCGGCGAGCGGTAGAGGATGCGCCCGTCCCCGATACGCGACATGGTCAGGCAGGTCGGGCAGGCCTCCAGCACCTTCGACATGAGCTCCTCGAGCTCGGAATCCGCGGCCGTCTCTCCCGTCGTCGCGTCGGGCCGGAGCGACAGGACGAAACCGTCCTCCGAAGTCCGGCGCAGGGCCGCAAGCGCGGTTCCGCCATCGGCCAGCGTCGCGAACGCCTGGGGCTGGGCCTCCGGCTTGTCGAGATAGCGCTCCTCCGCCAGCCGAAGCGCCGCGGCGCCGGTCTCGCTCAGAATCCCCTTCCGCACCGCCTCCGACAGGATCATTGTCCAGGGCGTTCCCGGCTCGAGAAATCCCGCAAGCGGACGCAGGGCGGCGCGGCAGGCGGCGTTCACCGTCCGGAGCTTAGCGCGCGCATCGAACACCGCGAGCGGTTCGGAGGTCAATCCGATCGCTTCCTCGAACGTCATGGGCTCCGGCATCGGCCTAGGTTCCGCCTTTTCCGCCCATGGCTGCAGCCAGTAGCGCCGCAATGATTTCATCGTGGCGGATCGACATCGGCTCCGCCGAGCGGCGCAACTCGGAGGCCTTGTAGACCGCCGGGCCGAACACGTCATAGACATAGCGCTGGACGCCGACGACCGAGCCGATCACCGGGCCGCTGGCAAGACCGATGCGGATGCGCCAGGGCAGCGCCCGGGTCTCGTTCCGGCGCTCGATGTATTTCAGGAAGCGTTCGGCCGTTTGCGCTATCGCCATGGCGTGGTCGCCAACCGGATCGGGAACCCCCGCGACCGCGAAATAGCTGTCGCCCATCGTGCGGATGCGCTCGCAGCCGAACTGCTCGCCGATCCGGTCGAAGGCGGTGAAGATGTCGTTCAGCTCCGAGACGATCATCGCGGGATCGTTGGCCGTCAGCATCCCGTCGAAACCCTCGAAATCGGCCGAAAGGACCGACACGCTTTCGAAGAGCCTCGGTTCGACCACGCCGAAGGACTTGAACTCCTCGTAGGCGGTGCGCGGCATCAGGTTCAGCAAGAGCTTCTCGACCTGCTCCTTCTCGCGCTTGATCTCGTGCGTGTTGCGCTCGACCATCATCGCGTAGGAGTCGATCATCGACTCCAGCTCCTTGATCCGGCTGATGTTCTGGCAGACGAGGACCGCGAGCTTCTCCTCCTCCAGCGCTTTGTTGAACTCGACGGCCACGACCATCGTCCGGCGGCCGAGCTTGAACGAGATCTCGACGCTGTGGCGCCCCTCGGCGACCAGCTTGTCCAGTGCCGCGCGCAGGTCGAGCGAGCCGAGCTCCAGCGGCGCGACCGGCCCGGTGGATTTGCCGAACCACTCACAGAACGTGTCGTTGGCGAAGCGCAGGACGCCCGTTTCGATATCGACCAGTGCGACACCGACACCGATGGCCCGCAGCAGCTGTTCGTTGATGGCTTCGATCATTGCGCGGGGGCCCTGACCAGCGCGCCGCGCCGCGCCTCGATCTGGTCCACGATCGCCGCGGCGTCTTCGGGCGCGACGCCGAATTCCTCCAACGTCGCCTCTACCAGCGTCTTCAACCGGTCGAAATGGTCATCCCGGATGTCCAGCCCGCGATGGGCCCCGGTGATATGGGCATCGGTGAAGGAGGCCGGCCCGCCCATCAGCGAGGCGACGAATTTCGTCTGGTGGTCGATCAGCCTCGGCATGTCGATATCGTCGAAGAACGGGCCGATATCGTCGTCGTCGAGGATCCGGTCGTAGAGCTGCATCACGATACGGCTCACTGTCGCGAAGCCGCCATACTTGTCATAGAGCGATTGGGCCATCCCTTGCCTTCCCCATTGGCCCGCACCGCGAACCCGAACGTCGCGTTCTTGCTGGCTGTTCCCCCGGTCCGTCGGGCGCACCTGTGCCACTGCCGCCCGAGACACCCGAGTTTTGACCGGCACCGGCACGTTTTTCAAGCTGCGCGCGCGAGCGGCGCGAACTGCTCCGCCATCCACTCTTGCTCCGCGCGCATCGCCTTGGAGAGATCGTGGAACGCGGCGGCGATCTGCGGCAACGGCATGTCGAAGGCGGCGAGCCGTTCGGTGATCTCCCAGATCGGCCTGGTGACATGGTCGCGCTGCTCTTGGTAGCGGGCAAGCGCTGCCGGGCCGCTCACTGCGGCGGCGTTCGCCAGGAGCTCGGCGTCGCGGAACGCGTCGGTGATGCCATGCGCCGTGACCGGGTCGCGGAAATAGCCCGCGTCGCCGACGAGCGCCCAGCCCGAGCCCGCGCAGTCGCGGACGAAACCCTTCGTGCCAGCGAAAACGCGCACCGCCTCGGTCCGCCGCGCGCCATCCAGCACCGCGCCGAAACCGGCATCGGCCTTGTGCGCCAGCGCCCGGAGGACCTCGGCGTCGTCGCGGGCATCGCGCATCGCGCGCAAACGGTCGGGGTGGGTCGTGGCGATCACCACGGCGGCGCCGTCGTTGGTGGGCGTCGAGCCGACCATGATGCCAGGGGCGAAGAAGCAGTGGTTGTCGTCCAGCGCCACGTTCTCGAAATAGCTGTAGATATGGCCGAGCGCGTGGGTTGCCTCGCGGCGTGTGGCCGCGCCGACGCGACGGGCGACCATGGAGCGAATGCCGTCGGCCCCGACCACGAGCGGAGCCTCGACACGCATCTCGCGTCCCGTGTCGTCGGCGAGGATCGCCCCGGCGACCTTGCCCTCGTCATCGCGGATCACGTCGCGGAACGTGGTATGGCAGCGCAGGTCGGCGCCTGCCTCGACGGCGGCCTCCGCCAGCGTTGTGTCGAGCACCGGGCGGCGGGTGCCGAAGAGACCGGGCGCGCCCATCACGGGCTTCACGTCGATCGGCATGACCATCGGGCCGAAGTGGAAGGTCGTGCGGTGGATCGACGGCGTGCCGCGCGCGATCAGCCGGTCGGCCAGGCCCCAGCGGACGAGCTGGGTGACGGCACCGCGGGTCAGATTGTGCGACGAGACGGTATCGGTGCCAGGCTCGCCCCGCTCGACGAGCAGGACCTTCATGCCCCGGCGGGCCATCAGCATCGCCGAGGAAGCACCCGCACAGCGGGCGCCGACGACGATGGCATCATATCTTTGCGCATTCATGGCGGGTCTCCTGGAGTTGTCCGGGATGCACCCGGGAAAAGTCTCTGGTCGTTAGGGCCGGCGCGCGCGGGAGTGTCGCGCCGGCCTTTGGGCGGATCAGGCCACCTCCACGGCGAGGTTGGTGCCGTTCTTCAGCATGTCGAACACGGCCGAGCGGGCGACCGATTGCTCAACGACCTTGGCAAGCTTCTCGGCTGGTGCGTCGCCGCTGATCGCGACCTTCACGCGGATGCCGCTGTAGCCATTGCGCACCTGGTCATTCAGGCCGAGCATGCCGAGGAGGTTGATGTCGCCTTCCACCGCGGTCTCGACCGAGGTGAGCGCGATTTGACGGGCCGAGGCGATGTTGCCGATGCCGGCAGTGATGCAGGCGGCAAGCGCCGAGATGAGCATCTCGGGCGGGGTCATGGCGCGGTCACCGCCGCACAGCACGGCCGGGTGGTCGCCCTCGACGGTGAAGCCCTGCGCGCGGCCCTGCTCGGCACCGGCGCCAAAATAGCCGTTGACGGTGGTGCGGCTGTAGGTGCCGTCGATCCATTCGCCCTTGGCGCGGAACTGGAATTTGGCGGCTTCGGGATTCTCGCCGACGAAGCCGATGGTGCCCAGAAGCGTCGGCACGTCGACGCCGTTCATGGCCTTCTTCGGGCGGTCGATGGTCGCGGTAGTCATGTCTCTGTCTCCGTTTGGTTGGGCGCGGGGCCGTTCCCCGTCGCAAGGAGACGTATGACGGTGCCGCGTTTCAGTTTGCGGTCAGGATCGCCGGATCCGGGTTTCGAGTGTTTCAGATTCGAGGCGTCGTAACGCTCTGGAATGAAACAAAAACGCCCGCCGTGGAGCGGGCAGACACAGGGGTCTGGAACAAGACGGGCCCGGCAAAATTGCCAGGCCCGCGGACGGGAGCTCCTGAGGAGCCTACCGGGGATGCAGCCATTTCGGCAGGTAGCCATAGGCGTTGGCCACCGGAGCCACCATCGGGATCGACCGTCCGTCGAGCAGCGCCTTCAGCCGTCCGGAATTGTAAGCGTCGAAAGCTTCCGTCGCGCCACCGATATGCTCGCCCGCCACGAAGATCTGCGGGATGGTCGGCGATCCGGTGATCTCGCGCAGGGCCGCGCGCAGCGTCCCGCCGCGATTGTCTTTCCGGTAGGCCTCGCTGTCGAGATTGACCGTCACGAAGTCGATCCCGGCATCGTTGAACATCCGTCGCACCGACCAGCAGAACTCGCACCAGGTCAGCGCGTAGAGAACCACCGGCTCGCCTGCGACGGTCTCGCGCACTTCGGCGAGCGCGTCGGGATCCGCAGGGGCGGCCGGCGACGCGGCCGGTGCGGGAACCGGAGGCACGTCGAAGCGGATGTCCGGCGTCGATTTCGACAGCACCATTTCCTCCTGGGTCATCTCCTCTGTGATGTCAGCGAAGAGCGGGGTCGAGAGATAGCGCTCGCCGGTGTCGGGCAGAATCGCGAGGATCTTCGTGCCTTTCGGCGCCGACCTGGCGATGTCGAGCGCGGCGGCGAAGGTGGCGCCCGCGGTGATGCCACAGAAGATGCCCTCCCTCTGGGCCAGGTCCCGGGCGCAATTCATCGCATCGTCACCCTTCACGGCGGCAAATCCGTCGATCCGCTTCGCCATGAGCGCTTCGTGCGCGACTTGCGAAATGAAGTCGGGCGACCAGCCCTGCATCGGGTGCGGGCGGAAACCGGGGTGGCTCTCGGCCGCGGACCCGTCGGCGGCGAAGGCCTGGACATGGCCCGAGGACATGATCGCGGCGTTCTCCGGCTCCGCGGCAATGATCCGCGTGGCGGGGCTTTCGGCCTTCAGGGTCCGCGAGACTCCCGAGATCGTGCCGCCGGTGCCGAAGCCCGAGACGAAATAGTCGAGCCCGGTTCCGAAGTCGGCAAGGATCTCGCGCGCGGTGGTCTCGGCATGGACCTCGGCATTGGCCGGGTTCTCGAACTGGCGGGCGAGGAACCAGCCATGGGTCTCGGCCAGCTCCTTGGCCTTCCGCACCATCCCGGTGCCTTTCTCGGAGGCGGGCGTCAGCACCACCTTGGCGCCGAGGAAGCGCAGGAGCTTGCGCCGCTCGACCGAGAAGCTCTCGGCCATGGTCACTACCAGCGGATAGCCCTTCTGGGCGCAGACGATGGCGAGTCCGATACCGGTGTTGCCAGAGGTCGCCTCCACAACGGTCTGGCCGGGCTTCAGGCTGCCGTCCTTCTCCGCGGCCTCGATGACAGCAAGAGCAAGCCGGTCCTTGACCGACCCGCCGGGGTTAGTGGCCTCGAGCTTCACGAAAAGCTCCACGCCCTCCGGTGCGAGGTTGTTGATCCGCACTACCGGGGTGTTGCCGATCGTGTCGAGGATGGAATTCTTGATGGTCATGTCGTTCTCCTGATGATGGGCCGGGATTTCCTCAGAGGTCCCGGATGAAGCGTTGAAAGTTGGTCCCGCGCAGGCTGTCGCGCCAGCGGTTGTCGGTGGGTCGTGCGGGGCTCGGGCGGCGGCGGAAGAGGGCCATCACCAGGACACCTGAAACCTGCGGATCAGCTCCGCGTGGGGATCGGGCGGCATCGGGGC
The DNA here is from genome assembly GCA_050299695.1 of Paracoccaceae bacterium. GTDB lineage: Bacteria > Pseudomonadota > Alphaproteobacteria > Rhodobacterales > Rhodobacteraceae > Ovoidimarina. Next base: position 29,159 of record JBNKWI010000021.1, on the reverse strand, counting down.
GAGGCCGACGTCGCGCATGAGGTGCGCGTCGAGCCGCGAGAAAGCTCTCACCGTCATGCGGGATCGGTGCCAATCCATGGCGTGCCGCATCAGGCGGCCGAGGCCGGCCCGAGGCGCGGCGGGGAGGATCGAGGGGATCGTGGAAACACTTGTCATCTCTCTGCCTTTCCTGTGGGACGGCGCGGGCCGTCGGTTTCGATGCTGCAGATCTGGGGCACCGATGTTGCAGGGAGTTGTCCGAAACCGCGCTTGCGTGTTTCAATTGATGGCGTGGGAGCGACCGGTCAGAGACCAGGCCATGTACCTGACGGAAAGGGCCGAAACCGTCGCGGAGCCGGTGAGGATCGTAGTGGCGCGGATACAATTGAAACAAAACGCGGCGCGGCTGAAATCGGCGTGAAACACGGGAGGCCTAGCTAGTTCGCCATGACGAAGGAAATCGCCCCCTCCGAACTTCTTGAAATGGCCGTGGACGCCCTCGAGGAAGGCATCGCGATCTACGATGCCGACGAGCGGATGGTGGCATGCAATCGCCAGTACCGGTCCCAGCTGGACCCGATCGCCGAGATGCTGCGGCCCGGCGTTCTGTGGCGGGACGTCCTGAGTGCCTGCTTCGATCATGGCATCGCAACCGGCCTTCTCCAGGCGGACGGCGACTGGAACGCCGAATGCGACGGTCTCCGCGCGGCGGCTGAAAGGCGGGCTCTGGTGTGCGAACTCGACGGTCGCTTCCATGATCTTTCGTTCAGCCCGATGCCGAATGGCGGCTTCGTCGTCACCCGCACCGACGTGACCGAGCGGTACCTCGCGGAGCGACTGGCCGAGGAGCGCGAACGGCTGCTGACATGCATTCTCGAGGCCAACCCAATCCCGGTGGTGATGGCGCGGATGTCGGATTCGCGCGTGGTCTACCGCTCCCCGGCCTCGGTCGAGATGCTCGGGGACATCGACTTCGCGCTCGACGCCTATGCCGATGCGGACGCGCGGCGCGAATATGTCGAGCTCCTGGACAAGCACGGCCGGGTCGAGGATTTCCTCACCCGGGGCCGGGCGGCCGACGGCTCGATCATTTCCGTCGCGCTCAGCGGGGTATTGACCGAATTCGGCGGCGAGACCTGCGTCGTCTCGTCGATCACCAACCTGACCGAAGTGCTGGATCGGGAAGCGCTGATCCGGCAGGTCGTCGAGGCGTTTCCAGCGCCGGTCCTGATGAACCGGGCGGACACCGGCGAGATCATCTATCGCAGCCCCGAACTGATCGAGCTTTTCGGCGACAGCCTGAACGCCCGCGACTTCTACGTCGAGGCGGAGAAGCGCACGGGTTTCCTCGAGGCGTTGCGCAAGACCGGTGCGGTGTTCGACTATCGAGAGCAGTTGAAGAACGCAAAGGGCGAGCCTTTCTGGGCCGCCGTCTCCGGCCGGCTGACCGAATGGAACGGAGAGGAAGTGCTCGTGACCTTCACCCGCGACCTGACGCATCAGATCGAAATCGAGGAGGAACTGGAGCGACAGCGCGGGCAGATGTTCCAGAACGAGAAGATGATGGCCTTGGGGGGGCTGATGGCGGGTGTCGCGCATGAGCTGAACAACCCGCTTTCCGTGGTCGTCGGCCACGCGATGATGCTGCAGGACGAGGTGCAGGACCCGGAGATCCTGCGAAAGACCCGGAAGATCTCCGACGCGGCAGAGCGCTGCGCGAGGATCGTCAAATCCTTCCTCACCATGGCGCGGCACGAGCCCGTCCGGATGGAGCCCACCGACATCAACGAAGTGATCGAAACCGCCGTCGAGGTGGCGCGCTACGGCGACGCGCTGGGGTCGACAAAGGTCGAGATGATGCTCGGCGCCGATATCCGCCCGATCTGCTCCGACCCCGACCAGCTCACGCAGGTGGTCATCAATCTCGTGCTCAACGCCGCCCAGGCCATCGACGCCAAAGACGGCCAGATACGCGTCGCGTCCGAGCAGACCGGCGACGGCGTACGGATCATCGTCGAGGACGACGGACCTGGCGTACCCGAGAATATCCGGGGGCGCATCTTCGAGCCGTTCTTCACCACCAAGGGCGTCGGCAAGGGTACCGGCATCGGCCTTGCGATGTGCCATCGGATCGTGACCGCTCACAAGGGCACGATCGAGATCAAGACAGCAAAGGGCTCCAGCGGTGCGCGGTTCGTCGTGTCTCTGCCGGCGAGCACCAAGGAAGGGCCTGAGACGCCGGAACCCGAAATACCGGAAGAAAGCAGCAAGGTGAGCCGGATACTGGTGATCGACGACGAGCCGGATGTGGCGGATCTCAACGCCGAGATCCTGAAGCGCGGCGGATTCGACGCCGATGTCGTCTATTCGGCCCGCGAGGCGCTGCGGTCGATGCAGACGATCCGGTACGACGCAGTTCTGTCAGACCTGAACATGCCCGAAATGGACGGCCGCGGCATCTACGAGGCCATCGTCGGGCAGCATCCGCGGCTCGCCGCACGTACCGGCTTTCTCACCGGCGACACGATGGGCCGTATTTCCCAGAGCTTCCTGCGAGAGGTCAAGCGGCCCTATATCGAAAAGCCGGTGTCACCGCAGGAACTTCGGAGCTTCGTGTCACAACTACTTTCCGGGAGTGCCGAATGACCTCGCCCCTGATCCTGATCTGCGATGACGAAAAAGACCTTCGGGAGATGCTGGAGGAATACCTGAAGAAACGGGGCTTTCACGTTTCCTTGGCCGGCAACGCCGTGGAGATGCGCGCGTCGCTGGAGGCGGCACCGCCCGACCTGATCCTGCTCGACATCAACATGCCAGGCGAAGACGGGCTTTCGGCGCTGCGGGCGCTACGCGCATCGAACGATGTTCCCGTAGTGATGCTGACCGCGGCAGGCGAGACCATCGACAAGATCGTCGGGCTGGAAATGGGCGCCGACGACTATCTCGGCAAACCCGTCGACCTGAGAGAGCTCGAGGCCCGAATCAAGGCCGTGCTGCGACGCCGCACCGCGGCCCCGGCGCAACCCGCAAACGGCCCCGCCGGGCAACTCGTGCAATTCGGCGACCACTCGCTCGATCTGGAAGCTGCCAGGATGTACGATCCGGACGGGGCCGAAGTTCCACTGACCGCCATGGAGTTCCGGCTGCTGAAACTCTTCGCCGAAAACCGCGGCCGCGTGCTCAACCGCGACCAGATCCTCGAACAGGCGCACGACCGGTCATGGGACCCATTCGACCGCTCAATCGACATCCGAATCTCCCGCCTTCGCCGCAAGATCGAAACCAATCCGCAGAAACCCTCGATGATCCGCACCGTCCGTGGCATCGGCTACGTCTTCGATCCGAACTGACCGCGCGACGAGGCTCGCTGACGATCTGGTTCGACCCCGAAATGGGGTGGAAATCGCCGCCTACTGGCAAGCGTGGGAGGCAACCGAGCTTCAAGGCCGAGGGCGAAGGCAAGTGGAATGCCCGCAAGCACGGCGGCTCCAAGCGTCGCGTCCGGGCGGATGGCTACGTAGGCGATCCGTGGGCAAGCCGCGCGGTTCGACGTCATGCAGGCTTTGCCCACGCCCCTTTTCCGGGAGGACCGGCGCTGCGGACACCCCTTCTGGCCTCAGCCATGACCTGGTACAGTTTACGCGACAGGCTGTAATGTCCCGGCCGTCAGGCGATGGCACGAGTGGCACGTCCTCGCGCCGGACGAAGAGTCGCCAGACCGTCCCAGCAGCGACTGGTTCGAACTGGTCCGACGGCATCCATCGTCCGGTTTGCCTTCCGCGACGCTCGCCCTTCTAGCTCAGGTGGACACAAACTCCTTGTCCGCCAGCGACGCGGCGAAGCCGTCCAGTGCCTCGCTCACCGGCTTCCAGTTCGGCAGCGATTTGACGCGGCTCAACCAGGCTGAGACGTTCGGGTAGGCGGACATGTCGAAGCGGATCATGTCGCCGAGCGCCACGATGGACCCCGCAAGATAGTCCGCGATCGTGATGTCGTCCCCGGCCAGCCATTTCCGGCCTTCACCCAGCCAGTAGTCGTTCATTACCTGAAGCCAGAACTTGCTTCTCTCGCTGCCCCATTCGACGGTGACTTTCTGGCCCTCGTCGGACGGACGCACATGGTGCGGGAATAGCTGCGGGTAGCAGAGGTTGTATCCCCAGTCGCGATAGAAGTTCGTGTTGACCCAGTCCATCACCTCGTTGACCTTCGCGCGCGCCTTCAGATCCTTCGGGTATTCCGGCATGTCGAACCTGTCGGCCAGGTACTTCAGGATCGCCGAGCTCTCGGTCAGCTTCAGGTCGCCGTCCTCCAGCACCGGCACCAGCCGGCTGGGGTTGAAGCTGACATAGGGTTCCTGGTGATGCGCGCCGGTGAACAGGTCGACGATCACGTCCTCGACGTCGATCCCCTTCTCGGCAATCAGCAGGCGCACGGGACGGCTGGTTATGGACGCAGGATGCATATGCAGTTTCATGGTCTTCTTTCTCCCAGAAGAGTATCAGTAAGGGTTTCTTGGCGAGCGATCCGCCGATAGCGATTGTTGACGCCGTTCGACCAGCAGTTCGATCGCATCGGCAAGGTGCTCTTCCTGAATGTTGTAGTCGCCGCGCGCCACGCGCAGGCGATGCGCCTCGATCATAACGTCCGCATGGCGGCACCCTTCCGGCGGCTCGAAGCGGTAGGACGCCAGTTCGATCAAGAGGCCGAGCGGATCGTTGAAATAGATTGAGTCCATGAACCCGCGATCCTTCGGGCCGGAGTGCTTGATTCCCCGCGCATCCAGCCGTTTCGCGACCTGCCGGAATGTCGCCTGGCTGACATTGAAGGCGAGGTGATGCACGCATCCCGGATCGGTCGGGGTTCTCGCGGGATCGGGCTTGCGATCCTCGTTGGTGAAGATCGTGATCAGCCGCCCGTCGCCGGGATCGAAGTAGATGTGACCTTCCTTCGGATTGTCGAGATTCGGCTGATCGAAGACGAAGGGCATGCCCAGAAGCCCCTCCCAGAAATCGATCGACGTCTGCCTGTCCGCGCCCACAATCGTGATGTGGTGCACGCCCTGGGCCTGGATCTTCTTCATCTCGTTCGCATGTTGCATCGGAGTACCCCCCTTCCGTTCCTCATTCCGCGTCGCTCCAGTCGACGAGCTTCGACTTGTAATCCGTGCGCGGCAGGCTGCCGGCAGGGACCAAAGTGACTTCGGTCGCCACGACCAACGCGTCACGGATGCGTTGCTTGATCTTTTCCGACAGACCCTCTTCGGGCACAGCGCCTTCCGCCAGTTCGACCAGCACCGGCAGCGGAGGCGCCTGCTTGGGGCCTTTCGCGCGCGGGCGGATTGAAATCACGCCGCTGAGAATGTCCCCGAAGCTGCCAGCAACCTCCCTGACCGCTGTCGGATAGAGGTTCACGCCGCGAACGATCAGCATATCGTCAGTGCGGCCGACGCAGCGCACGCGGGGTGAAGTTCGTCCGCAGCGGCAGGACGAGGTGCTGACCCGCACGCGGTCGCGCGACCGGAACCTCAGAAGCGGCGCGGCCCGATGCGACAGATGCGTATAGACCAGTTCGCCCTCAGCGCCGTCCTCGAGCGGTATCGGGTCGCCCGAGACCGGGTCGATCAGTTCGAAGTGTACGAACCCGCGCCCCGAAAAATGCATTCCCTGCTGTTCGGTGCATTCTCCCCAGAGCGACACCGAGATATCGCCGATGCCCATGGCCTCGGTCACTTTCGCGCCCCAGGCCGCCTCGAGACGCGCCCGCAACGCGGGCTCGCCGCCGCCCGGCTCACCGGCCACGAGAATCTTCCCGACGCTGGAGCCTGCCGTATCGACGCCCCGCGCCGCCGCCCATTCGGCAAGGTGCAGGGCGTAGGACGGGGTGCATCCCAGCACGGTCGGCTTCAGGTTCTGCACCGCGGCCATCAGGCGCTCGGTGTTTCCCGCCCCGACCGGGATATGGCAGACGCCCAGCCGCGCGAAGGCGTCGAGCGCCACCCCGGCCACGAAGGGACCCGCGTTGTAGGTCGTCACCATGCGCTCGCCCGCCGCGAGGCCAGACGCGCCGTAGGACCGCGAGGAGATCTCGATCCAGCTTTCAAGGTCGGTCCGGGTCAGCGGGATATAGCTCGGCGTCCCGGTCGTGCCGCTGGTGGAATAGACCCGCACGATCTCGGACATGTCGGCCGCCAGATGCGTGCCGACCGGGTGTCGTTCGTCGCGGGTCGCACGCAGGTCGTCCTTTTCGGTGAAGGGCAGCGCCGCGATCCTGTCCAGCCCGCCGACCGCCTCGGGGCCTGCGAAGCCGTTGGCGCTCAGATGTCGGCGGTAGAAGTCCGACCGCCCGAAGAGATAGGCGATCTGCGCCCGATAGGCGGCATCGTCCCTGGCTGCCTGCTCCGCCCAAGGCTTGCGCTCGGCCTCGTTGACCACCGCATTCATGGTTTTGGCTCGTAGTCGATAGCCGCCTCGGCATGATGGGCAAGCACGAACCCGATCGGCGTCTCGGCCTCTTCGGCCAGATGCGCGAGCAGGCTCGCCGTGCGCGCAAGGATCGGGATCGCCTTCAAGACCGATGCCGGGAAATCTAGATCCAGCAGAACTGCCGGAATGGCCATCGAGACGTTCATCGGCAGAGGATTTGGCCAGAGGCGGGACACCGCGTCTTCCGCGGCGCGCGCGAGGCCCGTATACGCGCCTGCCACACCACGTTCCTCGGCAAGCACGAGGATACGCTGCGCCCTTGGATCCACGGGCTTGTGCAGCGGATGGCCGAACCCCGGCAACCGCACGCCCCTGTCGCGCGCCTCCGCCACGATGTCGTCCATCGACACGCCTTCCGCCGCCATCCGCTCGTGGGCATCGAGCAGGAACTTCCCGGCGACTTCGGTGGTTCCGAGAATGACCTTGCCACACCCTAGGAGTCCCGCCGCCACCGCGCCGTGCAGAAAATCGGCATCGGCCGCATAGGTCATTCTGGCGACCTGGTTCGTGGGCACGAGCCCATGCTCGGCGATCGACACCAAGAGAAGATCCAGGAAGAACCGCTGTTCCTCGGTCGGAGCACGACCCGTGGTGAGCAGGAAGAAATATTCGGTAAACGTCACCCCGCCCATCAGATCGCCGACCAGGTCCCTGCCCCGAACGGTGATGCTTTCGGTGTCCGCCGTGGAAATGGAGGTGACCGCCTTGCCCTGCTTGCCGATCTTCACACCGAATCCCCCCTTGATTGTCAGACAATCTTGTCGAACAATCAGAGCTGCCACAAGTCCGCTTTCGACACTTGGCTTTAGGTACGGAGAGATACATGGCCCCGCCCACCAAGCTCGCGGCCGTCGTCTCCGAGTTGCAATGCCGGATCGAGTCCTCCCAACTTGTCTCCGGGCAGCGGCTCGTGGAAGCCGACCTGACGCGCGAGTTCGGTGTCAGCCGCGCCGTGGTGCGCGAGGCCCTTCGGCACCTGGCTGCGGAAGGCACGGTGGAGACCGTGCCGAACAAGGGCGCCATCGTGCGGCGACTGTCGCGCCGCGAGGCACTCGAACTCTTCGACATCAGAACCGAGCTGGAAGGGATGGCCGCACGGTGCGCCGCGGACCGCATGGGGGATCCCACCGCGCGCAGGGCGTTCCGCTGCGCGACGGAGCCGCTTCTTTCAGGTGACCGGCTCCCCGGCGCACTCGACTATCTGAGGGAGAACGAGGCCTTCCACCGGGCGGTCGTCGATGCATCCGCCAACATGAGCCTTGCGGATCTCACCAAAAAACTTCGCCTGCCGCTCTTGATGTCGCAACTACGAGATGCCCTGACGCAGGCGGATCTGTCGACCTCGCGTCAGGAGCATCGCGAGATCGCGTTAGCGGTCCTCGAAGGCGACAGTCCCAAGGCCGAGAGGTTGATGCGCGACCACCTGGCAAGGGCAAACCGTCTGGTCGCGCAGTTGCCGCTGAGTTTCTTCGCACAGGACCCGCTCGGCCACATGTAATCCAAGCCTGGCCTCGGCCAAGGCCGCTTGAGACAGCCGGCCGTCGTCCACGGCCCGGCCCCGGGACAAATGTTCCGGAACGTTGACGCCCAGGAAGTCCCGAACCCACGAATGCTGTTCAGGCACTCACCGGCGATGATGGAGCATTGTGAAGGCCCTGCGATGGCCCTGAAAGGGGGGGCGGTCCTGGGGTTTGTGCGCCGCGGTCCTGGAGTGTTTCATGACGCGGCCCGCCAGCCAGAATGCCACCATAGCCACCAGCACTCCGCCTGCCATCTGGCCGATAAGTACGCCCCTGGCCCCCCAGAGCGCCGCGCCGATGGCAACGAAGGGCACCACGCCGAGAGTGTTCCGGCCCCAGTTGATCCAGGTGGAATAGAAGGGGTGGCCGAGGTTGTTGTACGATGCGTTGGCGACAAAGATGACCCCGTTGAACACCCAGGCAAGCGACAGCGGTCCACAAAAGAGGTAGATCAGGTCGCGGGCCGTTCCCTGGGCGTTGAACAGATCGGCGATCGGCGCGCGCAGCAGGAACAGCAGGGCCACGACGGGCACCACGAAAGCAATGCAGAGCGCGGCGGCCCTGCGGAATGCCTCGCGCACCCGGTCATGGTTCCCCGCGCCGAAGTTCTGGCCGATGATCGGGCCGATGGCACCGGACATGGCGAAGACCAGCGCAAAGGCGATGGGCGTCATGCGCGCCACCACGGCCATTCCGGCGACCGCTTCCTCGCCAAAGGCCGAGGCCGCGCGTGTGACATAGGCGCTACCCACCGGGGTGGCGATATTGGCGAGCATCGCCGGAACGGCGAGCGCGGCAATCGCTCGGCTGTCTTCCAGGATGGCGGTGACGGAGGGCGCGACGAGGCCGCCGTAGCGACGCGTGATGAACCACAACGCCGAGCCTGCGATGGAGACGCGCGCCGCCACAGAGGCCAGCGCCGCACCGTCGAGCCCCATGTCGAGCACGAAGATGAACACCGGATCGAGAAGCGCGTTGACCACCCCGCCGATGATCGTGACCATCATCGACAAGTTCGCCGCCCCGTGACCGCGTAGCGCCGCCGAGGCGATCATGCCGACCATCAGGATCGGCATCGTCGGGATCAGGATGCGGAGGTAGGAGACGGCCAGCGACTGCGTTTCGCCCGTCGCGCCGACAAGCGCCGTCAGCGCAGGCAGGGCGGCAAAGATCAGCGCTGCGAAACCGATCGCGAAGAGAAGCCCGAGCGCCAGGACGTGGGTGAGGACTTCGCGCGCGCGCTCCGACCGGCCTTCCCCCAGCGCCCGGGCGACCAGGGCGCCTGCCGCTATGGAAAATCCGATGCTGACCGAGGTGGTCATGAAGAGGATCGACCCGGCAAAGCCCACCGCCGCGGCCAGTTCCGCGACACCCAGCATCGAGATGAAGATCATGTCCACGAGGTCCACGACGAACAGCGCCAGGAGGCCCACCGCCGCCGTGAGCGACATGGTCACGATATGGCGCGTCAGGCTGCCGGTCAGGAAGCGGGCCTGTCCGTCGCTCACGCACTCTTCTCCGACAGGATGGCGCTCATGCGTGTGAAGAGCTCCGCTTCCATGCTGCCGCGCTCGGCATTGTAGCGCGCAAGAATGGCCTCGTTCTGATGCATCGGGATGGTCGGGTCGTGATGTTCGGCAGCCAGCAGCATGGCGCCACGGTCGAACTCGGCGAAGGCCTCAACGACCTGTTCCGCCTGCGCGCGGCTGTAGCCCAGGGCCTCGACGGCCGAGCGCCCCATGCGCAGCGAGCTGTCATAGGTCTCGCGGATGATGTCGCGGCAACCGGCGGCCCAAAGGCCAAAAACGTGAGGGCGATCCACCGCCCGCGCAATGATATGCACCCCGGGATGTTGGTGGCGGACATGTTTCACGAGTTCAGTGATCTGTTCCTTGCCGTCGATGGCGATGACCAGCAGCTTGGCCCCGTTTATCCCTGCCGCATGCAGCAGGTCCGGGCGCGTGGCGTCACCGTAATAGGCCTGCACGGAGAAGGCCTTGAGCATCTCCAGTTGCCGGGCGCTGAAGTCGATCACAGTCGGTTTCAGCCCGGCGCTGCGCAGCATTCGCGCAACGATTCCGCCGACGCGCCCGTGGCCCGCGATGATGATGTTCCCGGCCTCCTCGATCTGGTCCATCTCGCGGTCGCCGGTCCCGACAAAGCGGGGAACAATGACCTTGTCGTAAAGGATGAACAGTGCCGGAGTCAGAAGCATCGACAGCGCCACCACCAGCAGCAACTGGTCGGCGATGACGGCGGGCAGCACAGCGTTCGACACGGTGAAGGAGAGCAGGACGAAGCCGAACTCGCCGGCCTGCGCGAGGCCGAGGGCAAAGAGGAAGCGATCCGCGCCCTCAACCCTGAAGAGGATGGCGAGGATGTAAAGCACGGCCGCCTTGAGAAGCATCAGGCCGAGGGTGAGCGCAACGATGGTCGCCACGTTGTCGAAGAGCAGGCCGAAATTGATGCCCGCGCCGACCGCCATGAAGAAGAGGCCGAGCAGCAGTCCCTTGAACGGGTCAATGTCGCTCCCCAGCTCGTGGCGGTACTCACTGTTGGCCAGCACAACGCCGGCGAGGAACGTGCCGAGCGCAGGCGACAGGCCCACGAGCGACATCAAGAGCGCAATGCCGATCACGATCATCAGCGCCGTCGCAACGAACAGTTCGCGTAGGTTGGCGGCGGCGATGAAGCGAAAGATCGGGCCGGTGAGAAAGGATCCGATACCGATGACCACGGCGATGGCTCCCAGCGTCACCAGGGCGACGCCCCAACCCGGCAGGCCGTCCACGAGGCTGAGCACGGTGCCGTGATCGGCCTCGCCATGGGGGGCGTGGGACAGGGCCTCGACCAGTTCCGGCATCGCCAGAAGCGGGATCAGCGCCAGCATGGGGATGACGGCGATGTCCTGAAACAGCAGCACGGAAAAGCTCGACTGGCCGCCGTCGCTTTTCATCAGGCCCTTTTCTCCCAGCGTCTGGAGCACGATCGCGGTCGAGGACAGCGCCAGCACGAGGCCGATGGTCAGCGACACGGTCCAGGCCTGTCCCAGCGCCACGGCCACCGCCATCACCGCCAGCGCAGTCAGCGCCACCTGCCCGCCTCCAAGTCCCAGAAGGCGGGCGTGCATAGACCAGAGCATCTTTGGCTCAAGCTCCAGCCCGACCAGAAAGAGCATCATCACCACGCCGAACTCGGCAAAATGCTGAAGCGAAACGACATCGACGTGCAGGAGAGCGAGGACCGGGCTGATCACGATACCGGCGATCAGGTATCCAAGGACCGAGCCAAGCCCCATCCGCGTGGCCAGCGGGACCGAAAACACCCCTGCGATCAGAAACACGAATGCCAGAAGCAGAAAGTCGGTCACGAATGGCATCCCCCGAATGGTCACCGGACGAGTTTACAATTACCTGTCAACCGCTTCGCAAGAGCAAACTCCGAAGAGGTCGCGTTTCCAGCGGTTCCGGGCACGGCCGCCATCGACCTATGCCGAAAATTCATCGGTCTCATTGGCGCAGCGAACGTCAACAAAGCGGCCACAGCTGGCGCCTCGCTTGGTCTGAAGGTGCTGATCGCAGGGTTCCATCCGGTCTGAAGACGGTCATCGGCGGCCCCCAGCCCGGTGTGGTGCTTCCAGGGACCTAGAGGATCAGAAGGTCATCCTTGCGCATCGAGAACTCGGCTCTGCTCCCGGGGCCGGGCGGTGGCAGGTTCGGCCGATTGAAGGTGTCGAGAAGGATCCGATCGCCTGCGACCGACGCCTCGACCCGGATGACAGACCCCAGGAAGTGCACGTCGTCGATCATCCCCTCGAACACGACCTCGTTGCCGTCCGCTCTGCCCAGGGTGACAACTTCCGGACGCATCGCGACGGTGACTCTCCTCTCTGGCACAGGCCGGCCGAGCGTCACCTCGGCACTGCCAAGACGAAGCCGGCCGGTCGAAGCCTCCAGAACATCGGCCTGCAACAGATTCAGTGTGCCGACGAATTCAGCCACGAACCGGGTTGCGGGACGGTTGTAGATTTCGAAGGGCGGACCGACCTGGTCGGCAACGCCTGCGTTCATCACGACGACGCGGTCGGAAATCGACAGCGCCTCTTCCTGATCGTGTGTCACGAAGATCGTGGTGATCCCGAGCCGGCGCTGGATCGACCGGATTTCTTCGCGAAGCGAAACCCGGATCTTCGCGTCGAGAGCGGAGAGCGGTTCGTCGAGAAGGAGCACTGCCGGCTCGATGGCGAGCGCACGGGCGAGCGCCACGCGTTGCTGCTGCCCGCCCGACAGCTGGAACGGGAACCTTTCTCCGAAACCCTCGAGGCCGATCAGGCGCAGCATCTCTGCGACACGCGCGTCGCGCGCGGAGCGGGCCATACCCTTGACCCGAAGACCGAACGCCACGTTGTCGGCAACCGTGAGGTTCGGAAACAGCGCGTAGGACTGAAAGACCATTCCGATGTTGCGCTGGTTCGCGCGCAGGTTCGTGACCTCGCGTCGGTCTATCCGGATCGAGCCTGAGCTTGGCGTCTCGAACCCCGCCACCATACGCAGGACGGTAGTCTTGCCGCAGCCCGAGGGACCGAGGAGCGAGATGAATTCCCCGCGCTCGATGGAAAGATTGAAATCCTTCACGACGCGGGTCGCGCCGAAGGATTTGTCGATATGTTCGATCTCGAGAAAGGACATCAGGACCTCTTCGCGCGGCCATGCGCCGAGAAGCGCGAAACGAGCTGGATGAGCCCCATGCAGAACCAGGTGATCGCGAAGGCGATGACCGCGAGCGCGGCTGGCTCGTAGGCCTGGTTCGCGCCGATCAGTTGCAGGTAGGGCCCGAAGGCGGGACGGTTCAGAAGCGCGGCCATGACGAACTCACCGATGACGATGGCGAAGGTCAGGAAGGCGCCGGAGAGGACGGCGACGAGCACGTTCGGCAGGATCACGCGGGCGATGATCACGGGCCAGCCCGCTCCGAGGCTCTGCGCCGCCTCGGACAGGGTGCTAACGTCTATCGCCCGGAGCCCCGTGTCGACCGCACGATACATGTACGGCAAGGACAGCGTCGCGTAGCCCATCATCAAGAGAACGTTGGTGCCCATCGCGGTTCCGGTGAGAGGCAGGATCGAGCCGGTATTGTAGAGCCGGATGTAGCCGAACACGATCACGATGGGCGGGATCACGAGCGGCAGGAGCGTGACGAACTCGACGACAGGCCGCAGGCGCGGAAAGCGCAGTCGTACCCAGTAGGCGGTCGGCACTACGATCAGGATTCCGACGACGATGGTGCAGAGCGCCATCACGACCGAATAGCTGAAAGTCTCGCGGAAGCGTGGATCCTCGAACACCGATCGGTAGGCGTCGAAGGAATATTCGCCGCGGCGCTTCCTCAAGCTGAACTCGATCGTGCCGATCAGCGGCAGCGCGAAGTAGATAAAGCCGATCGCGAGCGCGCCCCAGGACCAGACCTTCGCCCTCATCGTGTCCACCTCTCGGTGCGGGCCCGTAGCCAGACGTAGAGCCCGTTGGCGATGCCGGTCACGACGATCATGCCGAAGGCGAGCGCGTAGCCGAGATGCGGGTCCTGCAGCACGTCGCCGCGGATCTGTGCGAAGAGCACGATGGGCACGATCGAGAGCGACGAGCCTGTGAGCGCATAGGCTGTGGCAACCGCACCGAAGGCATTGGCGAAAAGAAGCGCGAAGGTTCCGAGAAGCGACGGGGTCAGGATCGGCAGCGCGACCATGCGCCAGTATTGCGCACCGGTCGCCCCGAGGATGTCGGCGGCCTCGCGCCATTCCCGCTTCATGCCCTCGAGCGCGGGAGTGATGATGAGGATCATCAGCGGGATCTGGAAGAACAGATAGACGAGCGTCAGGCCCCAGAAGCTCAGAAGGTTGAAGCCGAGCGCGTAGATATTGACCCCGAACCATTCGCGCAGAAGCACCGTGACGAGACCGACCCGGCCGAGCGTCGCGAGGAAGGCGAAGGAGAGCGGCACACCCGCGAAGTTCGAGGCGACGCCGGAGAAGGTCAGCACGGGTCCGCGGATCGTTTTCGGAACACCGCCGAAGGTGATTGCCGCCGCAATCGCGAAGCCGATCAGGCAGCCGAGAAGCGCGGTCGCGAAGGAAATCCGGATGGAAATCCAGTAGGCCGCGAGGATCGAAGGCTGAAAGAGGTTCGCGAGGTTTTGGAGCGTCGGCGTGCCGTCGACGGTTCGGAAGGCGCCGACGACGATGTGCATCGTCGGCAGGATTAGGAACAGGAGCGCGAACGCGACAAACGGCACGAGACCCAGCCATGCCAACGGCAGCTGGGCTCTCCAAGAACGCGGTCTGTTGTTGTCGAGGGCCATCCGCAGAAGCTCCGCCCGGCATTCCGGGCGGAGCGCCCCTGATTCACTGGACGTTCGCGCCGACCACGGAATCCCAACCGCCGGTCACTGCTTCCTTGTTCCCGGCCTGCTGATCGAGGGTCGGGAAGACGGCCTTCTCGTAGGCTGCCGCTGGCGGCAGCGCGTCGAGCAGTTCCTGCGGGATCGCGCCCTTTGCGGCGAGATCGTTGAAGCGGATCGGGTGGCAGTAGCCCTTGAGCCATCCGAGCTGACCCTCGTCCGAATAGAGATACTCCATCCAGAGCTTCGCGGCGCTGGGCTGCGGGGCGTAGGCCGAAATTGCCTGAACGTAGACCCCCGCGACGACGCCCGATTTCGGCACCACGACCTCGAGCGGCGGGTTGCCGGCCAGCGTGTCGCGCCAGGCGAGACCGTTGTAGTCCCACGCGATCACGATCGGCGTCGCGCCCTGCGCGATGGTCCCTGCCTTGCCGATCACCGGCACGAAGTTACCCGCGTCGTTCAGCGCCTTGAAGAAGGCGAGCCCGGCCTCGCCCGAGCCCGTCCCGGCTTCGCCGCCCTTGGCGAGACCCGCGGCCATCACCGCGAGGATCGCCTGGTTCGACGCCCGCGGGTCGCCGGCCAGCGCGACGGAATTCGCGTATTCGGGCTTCAGGAGATCGTCCCAGTCCTGCGGGACGTTCTCGACGAGGTCGGTATTCACGACGAAGGACAGCACCCCGTAGTAGTCGCCATACCACGCGCCATCGGTGTCCTTGGCGTCGTTCGGGATCGAATCCCAGGTCGCGACCTTGTAATTCTGCGTCAGCCCCTCGTCCTTCGCCTGCGGCCCGAACGCGAAGCCCACATCGAGCACGTCCGGCGCCTGCGGCCCGGTGTTGTCCTTGTTGGCACGGACAGCTTCGAGCTCGTCGGCCGATCCCGCGTCCGGGTTGAGCTCGTTCACGCTGATCTCCGGATACTTCGCCTTGAAGCCGGCGATGACATCCCCGTATCCGCACCAGCTGTGCGGCAGCGCGATCGTGCTGAGCATGCCCTCGGCTTTCGCCGCGGCTTCCAGTTCGCCCAGCGACTGTGCTCCCGCCGACGCAGCGACGCCGACAACGATCGCGGTGCCGAGAATAAATCCCGTTCGTTTAGTCATGTCTGTTCACTCCCCAGTTTGCGGCAGCAGGTCCGATCTCCGTCGACCGCGCGATCCGGAACGCGACGGCCCGCGTGCCATGAAAAGCGTGGATGCTTGGGGCCTACAACTAGAAAAGCGCGTTTCTCGACCGGCAACTCCCAGATCAGCCTCGGACAACGGAACTCCGGGCGAACAAACTTCCAAACCTTTAAGCGCCCTGCCCCATCGCGAGCCACATCCGTTTTGCGATGCAAGGGTTGATTCGAGCCGCCGCGAACGACTGCCCTCCACCCGACGAACGAGTTTCCGAATGAAGCTGATCCAGCAGCGTTAGGCCGGAACGGTCGCGAGAATGTCGGCGGCGCTTTGCATCCGCCAGTCGCGCGGCAGGCGGCGCAGCTTTCCGGTGACGGTGAAGGTTGTCTGCAACCGGATGTCGCCGCTGGAAGCGCCGATCATCAGGTCGAACGCGCCCGGCTCGACGATCCGGACGCCCTCGGCACCGGTGAAGTTCAACATGTCGGTCGGGACGGTTATGCTCACCCTTGCCGTGGCGCCCGGGGCGAGGTCAACGCGAGCGAAACCTTTCAGCTCCTTCACGGGTCGAACCAGGGAGGCGAGCTTGTCGCGCACGTAAAGCTGCGGGACGGCGACGCCGGGCCTGCCCCCGGTGTTCTTCAGCGTGAAGGTGGCGACGACGTTGCCCGTCTCGATATCCACTTGCTCCGAGCCGAGCTCGAGATCGGAGAACTCGAAGCTCGAGTAGGATAGGCCGTGCCCGAAAGGATAGAGGCTCCCGAAATGCCGGGCGATGGGCGTGCCGGAGCTCTTGTACTTGTGGTTATAGAAATAGGGCGCCGCCCCAGCGCTGCGGGGGACAGACAGCGTCAGCCGGCCGGAGGGTTCTACCGCGCCGGTCAACACGTCCGCCAGCGCGCGCCCGCCTTCCTGCCCGCCGAAGAAGGACATGACCTGCGCGGCGAGTTGCGGCTCGAGGCCACCCAGATTGTAGGGCCGGCCGGAGCTGAGAACGACGACGACAGGCGTGCACGTGGCGACGATGGCCTCGAGCAGTTCCTGCTGCAGGCCCGGCAGTTCGAGCGTGTCGACATCCGAACCCTCACCGACCGTGCCGGTCTGAAAGATGCCCGAGAGATCGCCGACACAGACGATGGCGACGTCGGCGGCCTTCGCCACCGCCACCGCTTCGTCGAACATGTCGCGACGGGTCGAGTAGCGCTCTGCGATGTCGAGTCTGGTGTTGTCCGCCACGTCACCGGGGAACACCGGCGTTCCGGTCGACCGTTCGTCGAAGATGTTGCAGCCGCGCGCGTAGCTGATGCGATCTTCGCCGCAGGCATTGCGGAGCGCGGCGAGGGGCGTGACCACATGAGCCACGTCGTCGCTTTCGTTGGAATTGATGAGGTGAACCGGGAAGCTGTAGTCACCGAGCAGCGCCAGTGGATCATCGGCGCACGGGCCGATGACAGCGACATTCGCTGTAGACGACAGCGGCAGGATGCCGTCATTGTCGAGGATGGCTATCGACTGTTCGGCCACCTTGCGCGCGATCGCGACCGCCTCATTCGTCTCCATCGCGACCTTGACGTCATCGGTATAGGGCTTCTCGAAGAGGCCGGTTCGGAACTTCTCGCGGAGGTGTCGCTTTACCGCCTCGTCGATGGTCGCGAGGTCGATCAGACCGCGGTCCAGCGCCTCGTTCAGATGCGGTGCGCAATGGTCGCCGGGAAGCTCCACGTCGAGACCGGCGCTGAAGGCCAGCGCGGCGGATTCCGCTTCGTCGGCCGCGACGCCGTGGTGCTTGTGGAGGAGCGTGACGCCGATGTAGTCCGCAACGACGATGCCGTCGAAGCCCCATTCGTTGCGAAGAACCTCGGTCAGGAGATGGTGCGAGGCGTGGAGCGGCTCGTTGTCGATGTCGTGGTACGCGGGCATCACCGAGCCGGCATTGGCGAGCTTCACCGCCATCTCGAACGGCAGCATGAAGTCGTCGTTGAGCTCGCGCCAACCGAGATGCACCGGCGCATGGTTCCGCCCGCCCTCGCTGAACGAGTGCCCGACATAATGCTTAAGTGTCGCGAGCACGCCGCGATCCACGCCCTGCAAGCCCTTCACGTATGCCGCTCCCATGAGGCCGACGAGATAGGGGTCTTCGCCGAAGGTCTCCTCGGTCCGGCCCCACCGCGCGTCTCGCGCCACGTCGAGCACCGGCGCGAGGCCCTGCTTGCAGCCGATGGAACGAAGCTCCGCCCCGATGGCCGCGCCAACCTCCTCGACCAGCTCGGGATTCCATGTCGCGCCGTACGAGAGCGACGAGGGAAACATCGTCGCGCCCCGCGCCATCGTGCCCGACAGGCACTCCTCGTGGGCGAGCGCCGGGATGCCGAGCCGGGTCTCCTCGACGAGGAATTTCTGCAGGCGGTTCAGACCGCGAACGCCGCGCGCCGGATCGACGCCACGGGTCCCAAGCGGCCGGGTCACCTGGCCGAGCCCGTGCTTCAGGCGCGCGAAGACGTCCCCGGCATCGCCGCTTCCCGCAATGCCGTCCGTCCGGATGCGGTGGTCGCCGTTCTCGTCCAGCACCAGCCACATCGCATGTAGCTGGGCAATCTTCTCGTCGAGCGACATGCGGCCGAGCAGATCCTCGACCCGGTCTTCGATCGGCAGATTGGCGTTCTTGTAGGGTAGGGTCATGCGAGGGGCCTTTCAGTCGGACGATGCGCTCAGAGGCGCCTGCCGTCCCTGTCGAAGAGATGCGCGTGTTCGGATTCAGGGGTCAAGTGAACGGTCGCCCCGCTTTCCAGCCGGACGTTGCCGGCTTGCCGGACGATGAGCTCGCCGGCTTGCGTGTGCAGGTGGATGACGGTCTCGTTGCCGAGATACTCGGCGATTGTGACCGTCCCCTGCCAGGGACCGTCTTCGGTGATCTTCAGGTGCTCGGGCCGGATGCCGTAGAACGCGGCGCCCTCCCCGGACGCGATTTCGCCGTCCAGGAGGTTCATCTGCGGCGAGCCGATGAAGGTGGCGACGAACGTCGTCTTCGGGCGCTCGTAGAGTTCAGTCGGCGTGCCGACCTGCTCGATCCGCCCCGCGTTCAAGACGACGATCTGGTCGGCCAGCGTCATCGCCTCGACCTGATCGTGGGTGACGTAGATCATCGTCGCGCCGAGCCTCTGGTGAAGTTCGGCCAGCTCGACGCGCATCTGGTTCCGAAGTGCCGCGTCCAGGTTGGAAAGGGGCTCGTCGAACAGGAACACGGCGGGGTTCCGAACGATGGAGCGTCCGATGGCGACGCGCTGTCGCTGGCCGCCGGAAAGGGCCGCGGGCTTGCGGTCGAGATAGTCTGTGAGGTTGAGAATGCGCGCGGCATCGGCGACGCGCTTCCTGCGCTCGGCCGCGGGCACCTTGCCGAGGCGCAGACCGAAGTCGATGTTCTGCGCCACCGTCATGTGCGGGAAGAGCGCGTAGGACTGGAATACCATCGAAATACGCCGATCGGACGGTTCAGCGCGGGTGACGTCGCGACCGCCGATCATGACCTGGCCGTCCGTTGGCTCCTCGAGGCCCGCGATCATCCTGAGAATTGTGGATTTGCCGCAGCCGGATGGCCCCACCAGAACCGTGAACGACCCGTCAGGGACGCTCAGCGAAAGGTCCTTGAAAACCTCGAACTGGCCAAAGGCCTTCCGGATCCCGGAGAGCCGGACCTCAGCCATGCCGCGCGCCTCCCATACGGGTCATCCCTTCACCGCCCCACCGGTCAGACCGGCCACGATGTAGCGCTGTGCGGCAAGAAAGAAGACGATGGCCGGCATGAGCGTGAGCGAGATGAATGCGAGCGTGCGGTTCCATTCGACCAGGTATTCGCCCCGGAACTGCATCATGCCGAGCGGCCAGGTGAAGCCATCCCGGCTGTTCAAAACGATCAGCGGAAGGAGGAAATTGTTCCAGCTCTGCACGAAAACGAAGACGCCGACGGTGGCGAGTATCGGCGTCGAGAGCGGCAGGGTGAACTTCCAGAAGAAGCGGATATAGCCGCAGCCCTCGACATAGGCCGCCTCGAAAAGTTCTTTCGGCAGTTGATCGAAGAACGTCTTGAACAGAAGTACGGCGAGCGACAGCCCAAAGGCGGTCTGCGGCAGGATCACCGCCCAGTAGGTGTCCAGGAGCCCGAGATCGCGGACCGTGATGAACAGGGGAAGGATCGCGGTGGCGAAGGGAAAGACCAGCCCAAGCAGCAGATAGGACATTATGAACCGGCTGCCGAAGAACCTGATCTGCGCGAAGACATAGGCGGCGGCCGCGGCAACGATCAGCGTCAGCACGACGGCCGAGACAGAAATGACGAGCGAGTTGACGAGGTAGGACCAAAAGCCCGGGTCGCGGATCAGATCTGCGTAGAACTGCGTCTCCCAGATCACCGGTCTCCCGAAGGGATTGGTCCTGAGATCGCCCGCCGACTTGAAGCCGCCAAGGAAGGTCGCAACAATGGGACCAAGAACGAAGGCCGCGAACACGAGTTGCAGAACGGCCTTGGCGAGGCCAGCTATGAAGCTCCTGTGGCTCATCTCCCCGGCTCCCTGTTCAGCTGCCACTGGTAGACGACGGCTGTGACGACCGCGGCGAAGAACAGGATCACGCCGACCGCGCTACCATAGCCGATGTTCAGCCGGGTCAGGCCGAAGGTGTAGAGATAGCTCACCACCGTATGCGTCTGGTTCGACGGACCGCCCTTGGTCAGCGGAATGACGATGTCGAACAGCTGCAGCGAGCCGATCACCGCGAAGAAGCCCGACACGACGATGGCGGGGCGAATATGCGGGATCTGAACGTATCGGATGACGTGCAGGCGCTTCGCGCCCTCGATCTTCGCGGCCTCGATGAGTTCGGCGGGCACCGCCTGGAGCGCCGCGATGTAGATCATCATGTGAAAGCCGAAGTATTTCCAGACGACCACGACGCAGATCGCGTAAAAGGCGAGTTCCCGGTCGGAGAGGACGAAGATTGGTGCCATCCCCATGGCCGACGTGAAGCCAGCAACGAGGCCGGTATTGCCGTCGAAGACGAAGCTCCAGATCAGGCCGGCGGCAACCTCGGCGAGGATGAACGGTAGGAAAAAGATCAGCCGGAAGACCGCGTTGGTGGGCGTGTTCTTGTAAATCGCCAGCGCCAGCGCCAACGCGAGCGGCATCTGGATGAAGAGCGAGACGAGCAGGACGATGACCGTGTTCTTGACCGACACCCAGAAGATCGAGTGCCCGAAGGCCCGATCGTAGTTGCGGAGGCCCACGAAGTCCTTCGGAGTGCCGTAGCCGTTCCAGTCGAAGAAGCTGTAATAGGCGGCATTCGCGAGGGGCCAGATCACGAATAGCGAGAACAGGATGAGCGCCGGCGGCAACATGATCAGCGCGGCCGTTGCCTTGCCGCCAAGCGCGCGCCGAGGCGCCTCGGATACCGAGCTGTTGGTCATCGTTTCCTCCCCGTGGTGTACGCCCACCGGCTGGCGGGCGTACTCAGGGCCAACTTACTGGAAGGACCAGGCTTCCTGGATCGCCTCTGCACCTTCTTCGGGCGAGATCACGCCTTGCGCCAGGTCGGCCGAGGCGTCGTTGAAGGTCGCGCCGACATCCGCACCGAGATCCTGATCGAGGAAGATCTGGTGATACTTCGCCGCGGCCAGGTCTTCCGCGATCCCCTCGAAGAACGGGTTCGAGATCGCCGAGGATGCGCCGATTGCGGTGGGAATGTAGAGGCCCTTCGCCGCCGCCATCTCCTGGTATTTCTTGCTGTTGAAGAACGCGAGGAAGTCGACGGCCTCGGGCGATGCCCCATCCGCCACGACCCAGCCGTTGATGCCGCCGAAGGTGTCGGTCGGCACGCCCGCGCCGCCCTCGAGCGCCGGGAACTGGATGACCGCCATCCGGTCGTCCGGGATGCCATCCTTGTCGAGCGAGCGGTCTTTTGCGCCCTTGTAGTCCCAGTCACCCATCAGGTGGAAGATCGCCTCGCCGTCGCCGAAGCGGCCCGAAGCCTGCTCGTAGGTCGTGCTCATGAAGCCGGGCTGGAACGGATCGAGATCTACCAGCCGCTTGAACTCTTCGCCGGCGCGGACGAATGCCGGCGCCGCAAAGCCGTCGCCTTCGCCGGCCATCGCGGCCTTGAAGCCCTCCTCACCGGCGGACCGCACCGCCAGGTAGCCGTAGTAGAAGTGCAGCGGCCACTTGTCCTGCCCGCCCGCCATGATCGGAACGATGCCTGCGTCCTTCGCCTTCTGGACCGCGCCCAGGAAATCGTCCCAGGTCGTGATCGCGCCTACGTCGATGCCGGCCTTCTCGGCCAGGTCGAGATTCGTCCAGAAGACGACTTCGCTCGCGTTGATCGGGGCGCCGACGATCCTGCCATCGACGGTGAAGGCGTTCACTCCGGCAGGAGAATAGGTCTCTCCCCATATGCCGGCGACCTGATCAGTGATGTCGGCGACGAACCCCGCCTCGACCTGGTCGCGCAGCACGCCGCCGCCCCAGCTATAGAAGATGTCCGGACGGCTGTCGGATTGCAGCAGCGTCGGCAGTTTCTGCTTGTACGCCTCGTTGGCGATGAATTCGAACTTCACATCCACGCCCGGATGCTCGGCTTCGTAATCGGCTTCGGCCTGAGCGTAGATCTCCTTGTCCGCGTTGCCGCTAGGCTCGACCCGAATCACGGTAACGGTCGTCTGCGCGAAAGCCGCACTCCCCGTCAGGGCGAGCATCAGCGCCATCGCGGTCGATGGTTTCGTGAGCGTTTTCATGTGTCTCCCTCCCATAGCTCTCCCGGCGAGTCGTAACTTTACCGATATAGTTATTGTGTTTACCGATAAAGTTATCTATGAGTCAACAGAGTTGAGTGGAAGCAGTGCGCGCATATGAAAAACAACTATGGCGGATGATGTGCGTTCGAGAGGTCCCCGCTCCTTCGACAACACGCCGGAGCGCGTCGATCAGGAGGCAGCTTCAAGGAACCGGCGCCCTACCCTGGCGGATATCGCGTCGGCCGCGGGCGTCACGCGCATGACCGTCTCGAACGCGCTCAACAACCGCGAGGGTGTCTCGTCCGAAACGCGTGAAAAGATCAGAAGCATCGCCGCGGAAATGGGGTATGTCACCAACTGGATGGCGAAGAAGCTGTCCGACAGCCGCAGCCCCGCCGAGAGCGGCATCATCGGGGTGATCGTCGAAAATCACACCGCCTTCATGGCAGAGGTCGTCAACGCCATCAGCAGTTCCGTGCGGGAGATGGGGCGTGACATGCTGGTCTATTCGCTTCCCGACCCCGGGCGCGATGTTCCCGGAAACGTCCTCGACCTCCTGCTTCACGCCGTCGACGGCGTCGTCTCCGTGCTGCCGCGCGACAACGCCAACCTCAGAACGCTTGCGAGCGCATCCGTGCCGTTGGTCGCCGTCGATCCATTGAGCGAGATTTCCTTTGTGCCCTCCGTCGCTTGCGACAGCTATCAGGGCGCCCGCCTCGCCGTTCGGCATCTGATCGAGCTCGGTCATCGGCGCATCGCGCACCTGACAGGCGAGCCGCACCGCCTGTCAGCTCAGGAGAGACTTCGGGCCTATCGCGAGACGATGGCCGCGGCGGGACTGAGTGTCGCCTCGGAGGACATCGTGGAGGCTGGGTATCTGGAAGAACCCGGGCGTCGGGCCACAAGACGATTGCTCGCTCGCCGCGACCGGCCAACGGCGATATTCGCCGCAAACGATGTCAGCGCGCTTGGCGCGATGTCGGCCATCCATGAGACGGGTTTGAACATTCCGGGCGACATTTCACTCGTCGGATTCGACGACATTCCGGCTGGCTCGCAAGTTCGGCCGGGCCTTACTACTTTGCGGCAGCCGTATGCCGAGATGGGGCAGAAGGCGGTTGAGCTGCTGCTCGCAATGCGGGCGGGCCGGTCACCTTCAAGCAAGGCTCACATTCTGCTCCCCACCGAGCTTGTCGTCAGGGGCACTACCGCTTCTCCCGGTGCCTGAGGGCTTCGCGCGAAAGCTTCGGAGCAGTGCTTCTTCAGAAACTCCCCTAATGCGTTCGCGCATTCGTCGACCGTCCCGAAAGTCAGCGCGTCAGGAGAGGTTCATCCATGTGGTCTTGAGTTCGACGTACTTGTCGAGCGCGTGCAGAGACTTGTCCCGGCCGATTCCGGACTGCTTGTAGCCGCCGAACGGGGTCGTCATGTCGTCGCAGTCGTAGCAGTTGACATAGACGAGGCCGGCGCGGATCTCGCGGCTGACCCGGTGCGCGGTCGAGATGTCGTCGGTCCAGACCGCGGAGGCGAGGCCGTAGCAGCTGTCGTTGGCGATGCCGCTCGCCTCCTCCACGTTTTCGACGGGGATGACCGAGAGCATTGGGCCGAATATCTCCTCCCGTGCGATGGTCATGTCGTTGGTGACGTTGTCGAAAATCGTCGGCTCGACGTACCAGCCGCCGGTCTCCTCGCGGGTGCGGTGACCGCCGGTGCGCACCGTGGCGCCTTCGTCCCTGGCCGTGTCGACAAAGCCCAGCACGCGGTTGGTGTGGCGCTCGTCGACCAGCGCGCCCATCCGTGTCGCCGGGTCGAGCGGGTCGCCAGGGGCGAAGGTCTTCGCGACCTCGACCAGGATCTCGACCACCTGCGCATGGACCGAGCGCTCGACGATGAGCCGGCTGGGGCAGGTGCACATCTCGCCCTGGTTGAACCACGCGGAACTGGCCGAGGTGCGGGCGGCATGTTCGATGTCGCGGTAGGATGACAGGATGATGTTGGGACTTTTCCCGCCGAGTTCCAGCCCGATCTTCTTGAGGTTCGAGCGGGCGGCGTACTCCATGAAGACCTTGCCCACCTGCGTCGAGCCAGTGAAGAACAGCCCGTCGATATCCATGTGCATGCCCAGGGCGCGGCCGACCTCGGGGCCCTGGCCCGTGACGACGTTGAAGACCCCCGGGGGGACGCCGGCCTCGAGCGCGAGCTCCGCAAGGCGGATGGCGCTGAGCGAGGATTGTTCGGCCGGTTTCAGCACCACCGAGTTGCCGGTGGCAAGGGCCGGGGCGACCTTCCAAGCTGCCATGAGCATCGGAAAGTTCCAGGGCACCACGGCGGCGACGACGCCCAGCGGTTCCCGGGTGATGGTGGCCAGCGTGCCGCGGGGCGTGGGGGCGATCTCCTGATAGACCTTGTCCGTGGCCTCACCGTACCAGGCGAAGCAGTTGGCGACGGCCCGCACGTCAATCGACGTGCTGTCGGAGATCGGCTTGCCCATGTCGAGCGTTTCCAACAACGCCAGTTCGTCGCGATGCGTGCGGATCAGGTCGGCGAGGCGGGAGAGGACGGCCTTGCGTTCGGCGGGAGCGCGGTGCGCCCATACCCCGGCCTCGAAGGCGCGGCGGGCGGAAGCCACCGCGAGATCCACGTCTTCGGCACCCATTTCCGCGACTTGCGCCAGGTGGCGGCCGTCGATCGGGCTGATCGCCTCAAAGCTCCGCCCCGAAAGCGCGGCGCGCGGCTGGCCGTCGATGAGGGCGGTGCCACGGATCCCGAGGGACGCCGCAAGGGCGTTCCAGTCGGGGGCGTTTTGATCAAGCATGGGAGCCTCCTGTTTCGCAATGGCGTTTGTTAAAATGCTATCACAAAATGTCAAGCCGAAATCAGAATCGTTGGCATCCGGACAAAAAATACCCACCGGGGTCGGGGTCATCGCGAGGATTTCGGCCTTGTGGGATCAGGCGTTCGGCGCGTCAGGATGCCGCTTTCGAAGCTGTGCCCGGCCCGAACGGAAGATTCCGTCGCGGATATCGCTTTCGACCGCCGCGGTGAGGGCAACGACATCGCGGATGCGCATCGCGTCCAGCAATTCCTTGTGGCGGTCGACGACATACCAGCTGTCGACATTGTGGATCACCTGGCGCTGGAAGGGGCCAAGCTGAAGCCAGACGCTTTCGATGAGAGGCAGTGTGGCCTGGTCGGGGTTCAGACCATAGAGAATGCGGTGAAAGTCCAGGTTGAGCCTGGTGAGCCTGTCATAGTCGCCACTTTGGACGCATTCGTCCATCTCGGCATCGATGATCTTCATTCTTTCGATAATTATATCAGATATGTATGGCAGGGACCGTTCGGCAGCATGGGTCTCCAGGACGATCCGCACCAGCACCAGTTCCTCGAACCTTCCGGCGGTCATCTCGGGCACCTTCAGGCGCCGGTTGCCCAGCACTTCGATCGCGTTCTCCGAGCTCAGGCGTCGTACCGCCTCGCGGATGGGAGTCTGACTCAGCCCCAGGTCGTCGGCCAGCCCGCGTGTCGTCAGCGCCGTTCCCGGCTGCATCCGGCCGACAAGGATCGCGTTCCGAAGACGCTCGTACACGTATTCCTGCGTGCTCATCTCGTCGGATCTCAGGATCTCGGGGATCGTGATGGCCTCGCTGGCGGGCATATTTCTGCTCCATCGTTTCTGTCAAACGCGATACTAGTCGACATTTTATTTGACTCAATCGCGAAAGATGATCACAAGAATAAAAACGCTATCACATATTGAGAATCGCGATGTCAACCAGCGATACACTTCACTGGCTTTCCGAGCGCCCGGAGATCGAGTCGATCTTTGCCTGCGTCTGCGACCTGAACGGCACGATGCGCGGCAAGCGGGTGCCTGTGGAGCAGGCGGCCAAGGTCGTCGAGGGCGGTCTTAGGATGCCGCTGTCGCTCCTGGGCGTGGACATCTGGGGCGAGGACATCGAAGGCAGCCAGCTGGTCTTCGAGACCGGCGACGCGGACGGTCTGTGCGATTTCACCGGGCGGCCGCTGATTCCCGTGGACTGGACCAGCCGGCCGACCGCGCTGGCGCAGCTTTGGATGCGGTCGGAGGACGGCACGCCCTTTGCGGGCGACCCGCGCCGGGCGCTTGGGGCCATCGTTGACCGCTACAGGGCGCGCAATCTGACTCCGGTCGTCGCGACCGAGCTGGAATTCTACATCGTCGATCCCAGCGAGGCCGCGCCGCAGCCGCCGTTGTCGCCGATCACCGGCAAGCGCCTGGATTCGGACGGCGTGCTGTCGCTGGACGAGCTGCAGCATTTCGACGCCTTCCTGAACGACGTCTATGACGCCTGTGCGGCGCAGGACATTCCGGCGGACGCCGCGATTTCCGAAAATGGCGCGGGGCAGTTCGAGATCAACCTGCTGCATGTCGCCGACCCGCTGAAGGCGGCGGACGATGCTGTGCTCTTCAAACGGCTCGTCCGCGGCATCGCCCGCAAGCACGGCTTCGCGGCCACCTTCATGGCCAAGCCCTACGGCAACCGCGCCGGCAGCGGGTTCCACGTGCATTTCTCGATGGAGAACGACGCCGGCGAGAACGTCTTCGACAATGGCGGGTCCGAGGGCACGCCGCTGATGCTGAACGCCGTGGCCGGGCTTCTGACGACGATGCAGGAGAACGCGCTGGTCTTCGCGCCGCACGAGAACTCGTTCCGCCGGCTTCTGCCAGGGGCCCATGCGCCCTCCAGCGTCGCCTGGGGCTACGAGAACCGCACTGCCGCGATCCGTATCCCCGGCGGCGCACCGCGCGCCCGCCGGATCGAGCACCGGGTCGCGGGGGCGGACGCCAACCCCTACCTTGTGCTCGCGGGCATTCTCGGCGGTGCGCTCCTGGGGATCGAAGGGAACTGGACCCCCTCTGCGGCGATCGAGGGCGACGCCTATTCGCAGGACCTGCCTCACCTGCCCTACGACTGGGCGACGGCGATCGAGGCCTTCGAGGACGGCGCCCATATCGAGGGCATCTACTCGCGCCGCCTGCAGCGCATGTTCACCCAGTGCAAGCAGCAGGAGTTGCAGCGCTTTGCCCGTCACGTGACGGATTTCGAATACCACAGCTACCTGGAGGCAGTCTGATGAACGCGATGTCTCAACCGTTTCTCGACGGCACGCACCCCTATGCCGGCAATGGCAGCCACACCACCAGCTACTATGCCGCCTCGGCCAACCCTTCGCCCGCGCGTCCGCAGCTTGTCGGCGACATCGAGGCGGATGTCTGCGTCGTCGGCGCGGGATACTCCGGGCTCTCGACCGCGCTGCACCTCGCCGAGAAGGGCCACAAGGTCGTCATCGTCGAGGGCGCCCGGGTCGGCTGGGGCGCCTCTGGGCGAAACGGCGGGCAGATCGTAAACGGGTTAAACGCCAGCCTGCAGACCATCCGCAGGCGCTATGGCCAGGACACGGCGAGTTTCGTCGCCAGGCTGGTGCAGGAGGGCGGCGAGATCATCCGCGAGCGAGTGAAGACCTATGGCATCCAGTGCGACCTGAAGGAAACCAACGTCTTCACCGCCTACACCGACGCCCACATGCGCGAACTCGAGGCGCGGATGAAGCTGTGGGCCGGCTATGGCATCGAGAACCAGAAGATGCTGACCAGGGAGGAACTGCGCGCCTACGTCAACTCGGACGTCTACGCGGGTGGGATGATCGACGTTTCGGGCGGGCACATGCATCCGCTGAACCTGGCTCTGGGCGAAGCCACGGCGGTCGAGAAGAACGGCGGCACGATCTACGAAATGTCGCCGGTCGTCTCGGCCGACACCGAGGCCGCGCGTCCAGTGGTCCGGACCGCGAGGGGGTCTGTAACCTGCAAGACGCTGGTCCTGTGCGGCAACGCCTATCTTGGCCATGTCGTGCCGACGCTGACCTGGCGGGTGATGCCGGTCTCGACCCAGGTGATGGCGACCGAGCCCCTGGGCGAGGAGCTGGCGCAGTCGCTGCTGCCCACGAACACCTGTGTCGAGGACGTGCGCTACATTCTCGATTACTTCCGCCTGTCGGGCGACAAGCGGATGCTCTTCGGCGGCGGCACGGTCTATGGCGGCTCGGATCCGAGCGACATCGAGGCCAAGCTGCGCCGCAACATGAACAAGGTCTTTCCGCAGCTGAAGGACAAAAGGATCGACTTCGCCTGGAGCGGCAACTTCGCGCTGTCGTTCAGCCGGGTGCCGCAGATGGGCCGGATCGGTGCCAACACCTATTTCGCCCACGGCTACAGCGGTCACGGGGTGACCGGATCGCACACGTTCGGTCGCATCCTGGCCGAGGCGATCCATGGCGACGTCAGCCGTTTCGACGTCTTCGCCGCACTGCCCTGGTACCCGTTCCCCGGCGGGCGGATGTTCCGCGTGCCTTACTCGGTCGTCGGTTCTTGGTGGTACGCCCTGCGCGACCGGCTCGGCCTGTGACGAGCTATCAGGCTGGAGTCATGCCCTGGCTCCAGCCCGCGACAAGGCCGGTAGAGTTCGACCCCGGAAGCGTCCGGTGCGTGCCAGCGCGGCTATGCCTGGGTGACCGAGGAGGACTGCGGTTTCGCATCCTTCACACGAAGATTGCGACGTTCTCCAGAACACTGGCTGACGCCGGCGATGGTCGAAGCGGCCGAAGAACCTCCGACCGTCTGGCTCGATGATACGCGGTAGCCCTACTACCGAGATGCTCGCGTTGATTCAGCCACAGGAAGAAACGGAGTACTAAGTCGAGGTGACCCGGTTGCCGGACGCGGACGTGCCCGAGAGCTTCGGACTGCCCCGAGACTCTCGGGGCGGCATCCGCTGGCTGGGCCGCCGCGCTGACGGCATCTCTGGTTCGTGCTGGGGTGCTCGCTCGCCTCGGCAGTCCTGGCC
>JBNKWI010000020.1:0-44986 GCA_050299695.1 Paracoccaceae bacterium | reverse complement strand
CCTCACCGGCACAATTCAGAATCAACAGTGCATCCTTTGCTTCTGGCATATCGATCTGAATACCCTCGATCCGCGATGAAACCTCAAAAAATACGAGGATCAAAACGACCAGCGAAGTCAGGATGTAGAAAGCTTTGCGCATTTTTGCCATTGACCTATTGAGTGCCGCTTGGGTCCGCCGCGGTCCTGGCGGATGGCAGGTATGGAGGCTTCGGCGAAAAGACCTTTCTGACAACGGCTTCAACTTTTTGATGCAACTCGGGCTCGGCGTACATGGCAAACACCATGAATGGATTGGCGCCGGTGTAAAGACCCGGGTCCGCTTCGGTGATACCCGCCGCTATCCATGCCCCGCCGAGAACAGGCCGACCTTTACCGAGTAGTCGGTGGCGACCTGGTAGTCGGGGTCGTCGTCCTGTTCGTCGAACAGGAGGCCGGTGCGGGCGAGCAGGCGGTAGCAATCGTGCGAGAGGTGGCGGAGGCGGATCGTCTTGCCGGCCTGCATGTAGGCCGCCGAGACCGATTCGATGGCCGAGAGGGCGGATTGGTCGGTCACCCGGCTGTCGGCGAAATCGACGATGATCTTGTCGGGGTCGCCCTCGGGATCGAAGAGTTCGGAGAAGGCCGAGGCGGAGCCGAAGAAGAGCGGGCCGCTGATGCGGTAGATCTTGTCGCCTTCGGGCGTGAGTTCGGACCGGGCGGCGATCTGCTTGGCATGCTCCCAGGAAAACCGGAGCGCCGAGGCGATCACGCCGACCACGACGGCGACGGCAAGGTCCTGCCAGACGGTCACCACGGTGACGAGCAGCATCACGTAGGTCGCATGCAGCGGCACCACCCGCATGATCCGGAAGGTGTTCCAGGCGAAGGTGCCGATCACCACCATGAACATCACGCCCACCAGCGCGGCGAGCGGGATCTGCTCGATCAGCGGCGAGGCGAAGAGGATGAAGCTCAGGAGGAAGAGCGCGGCAGTGAGGCCGGAGAGCCGCCGCCGGCCGCCGGAGCGGACATTGATCATCGACTGGCCGATCATCGCGCAGCCGCCCATGCCGCCGAAGAAGCCGGTCACGGTATTGGCGAGGCCCTGGGCCACGCATTCCTTGCTGGCGCCGCCCTGGGTGCCGACCATCCGGTTGACGAGGTTCAGCGTCAGCAGGCTCTCGATCAGGCCGATGGCGGCGAGGATCACGGCATAGGGCACGACGATCGTGAGCGTTTCGAAATTGAGCGGCACCATGGGCAAGTGAAAGGCGGGGAGGCCGCCCTGGATGGAGGCCATGTCGCCGACGCGGGGGACGTCGATGTCGAAGGCGATCACGCCGAGCGCGACGATGGCTATGCCCGCGAGCGGGGCGGGGATCGCCGAGGTGAGCTTGGGCGTGAGCCAGATGATCGCCATGGTGAGGGCAACGAGCGCGAGCATCATCAGGAGCGGCGCGCCGCTGAGCCAGGTGCCGGCCGAGAGGCCGTGCTCGCCGCTCGCCGCCACGCTGCCGGGCAGTTTGAACTGGCCGAGCTGGGCCAGGAAGATCACGATGGCGAGGCCGTTGACGAAGCCCAGCATGACCGCATGAGGGACGAGGCGGATGAACTTGCCGAGCCGGAACACGCCGGCGAGGATCTGCAGGATTCCCATGAGAACCACGGTGGCGAAGAGGTATTCGACCCCGTGGTCCGCGACGAGCGCAACCATGACCACCGCGAGCGCGCCGGTGGCCCCCGAGATCATGCCGGGGCGGCCGCCGAAGATCGCGGTGATGAGCCCCACGAGAAAGGCGGCGTAGAGTCCGACCAGCGGATGCACCCCGGCCACGAAGGCGAAGGCCACCGCCTCGGGCACCAGCGCCAGCGCGACGGTGAGGCCGGAGAGGATCTCTGTCCGGATCTCGGCGGCGGTGATCGGATGGGGGACGAGCGCCTGGGCGGCTTGCTTGGGAGTGGTTTCGGACAGGTATTTCACGAAGTCGGTGTAGAACGGCATCAGGCCCCGGTCCTTGTTTGCGCAAACGGGGCTGCCCTAGCAGGGTGGGACCGGGAAGGCTACCGCGCGCGCGGAAAATTTCTGCAGCGCAGAATTTCGGACGGGCGATCCTAGCGGAACAGGTCGCGCAGCGAGTAGCTGCCGCCGAGGATCGAGCGGATCGCGCCGCGCCGGCCGCCGCCGCGGCGCCTGTCATGCGCGACCGCGTGGATTGCGGCGAGCTGGTGCGGCGTCAGGCTGTCGACATCGACCTCGCGAAAGCCGTATTCGCGCAAGTCGTCGGCGACCAGGAGGCGCAGCTGGTCGTCGGCGGAGGCCGGCGGCGCGGCCAGGGTCAGGGCGAGGGCGGCGAGGGCGAGGAGGCGTTTCATTTCCGGTCCGGGTTGGTGGCATCTTCCCAGCGCAGGATCGACAGGATCTGGTAGCGGGTGTGGCCGGGGATCCCGTCCTCGTCGCTCTGCGACGAGACCGCGAGATAGATCGCCGCCGCCTGGGCTGTGGTGAGTTTTTCCACGTCGGCCTCGACGCGGTAGTCGCGGAGGCCCTGCGCGACAAGCCGCAGGAGCTGGTCATCCGGCGCGGCCAGCGCGGCGCCGGGCAGGAGGCCGAGGATCAGGACGAGTGCGCGCATCGGGGGCTTCCTTTGTTTGGGCGGAAGGGTAGGCGCGGTGGCGGGGCGCGTCCAGTCAACTCATGGAGAATGGATCGCGATCCGGCCGCGCGGCGCTTGCCCGGGCTTCGTCCGGAAGAGGCCGTGGAGGGCGTTCGGCGGCGCTCAGAAGTCGAGCGGCGCAGCGCTACTGGTGCGCCTTGATCGCCTCGTCGAAAGCCGCTTTCTGGTCGCCGGTGGCCTCGGTCTGGAATTTCGAGCGCCACTCCTCGTAGGGCATGCCGTAGACGATCTCGCGGCCCTCTTCCTTGGTCATCTCGATGCCGCGGGCGTTCGCCGCCTCCTGGTACCAGCGCGACAGGCAGTTCCGGCAGAAGCCGGCGAGGTTCATCATGTCGATGTTCTGCACATCGGTCCGTTCGGTGAGATGCTGCAGGAGCCGGCGGAAAGCGGCGGCTTCGAGTTCGGTGCGGGTCTGGTCGTCCATCTTGTCCTCCGGGGGATGTCTCAGAGATCGGCGTCGTGCCGCGCGGCTTCAAGGATCGGCGCGAGCCGGGCGGCCCAGGCCTCCTGCTTTTCGGGCGTGTCGATCAGGTCGTGCCGGAGCTCGATCAGCGCATTGGGGCGGCCCGGCGTGAGGCCGTGGCGGTCGATCGCGTCGCCCGGCAGGTGCCCGGCGTAGGGTTCGTTCTCGCCCACCACCATGTCGCCCTCGGCCTTGAGCCGGTCGATCAGCGGGCGCGACAGCCGCTCGTCGCGCGCATCGTAGAGGATGCCCACGTGCCAGGGGCGGTGCGAGCGGCCGTTGAGCCGGGGCGTGAAGCTGTGGACCGCCACGACGAGCGTGTCGCGGCGCCGGGCCGCGAGTTCGGCATAGGCGGCGTGGTAGGGGCGGTACCAGTCGTTCAGGCGCCGTTCGCGTTCCTCGGGCGTGAGGTGGCGGTTTCCGGGCACGATGGTGCCGTCATAGACCTTCATCACGATGGTCGGGTCGTCTTCGCCGCGGTTCGGGTCGATCACCAGCCGCGAGAAGCGCGACAGGATCGCGGGGGCCGCGAGCCGGTCGGCGAGGTGTCGGGTCACGCCGGCGGCGCCGATATCCCAGGCGATGTGGCGGGCCATTTCGCCGGGGGCAAGGTCCAGCGTGCCGCCGTTCACGCTCGCCGGAACGCGGTTCGAGGCGTGGTCGCAGGCGATCAGCCAGGGTCCGGGCCTTTCGGCGCCGATGATTTCGTAGGCGTCTGAATTCATGGCCGTGTCATACATCCGTCGAACAGTCGCAATACGCCGCGAAGAAGGGAAGCGCCAGTTGTCACCGTTAGCGTTATCGGTGATAAGGACCGCGAAAGTTGACCGGGGGCCGAGCCATGAGACGACACCGCAGCGTAAAGATCGTCGCGACGCTGGGGCCCGCCTCGTCCGACCATGCGACCATCAAGGCGCTGTTCGAGGCCGGGGCGGACGTGTTCCGCCTGAACATGAGCCATGGCACGCAGGACGATATCGCCGCGCGCCACGCGATCATCAGACAGATCGAGGAGGAAGTCGGCCGGCCGATCGCGATTCTGGCCGACCTGCAGGGGCCGAAGCTGCGCGTCGGCGTGTTCGCCGATGACGAGGGGGTCGACCTGACGGAGGGCCAGACCTTCCGGCTCGATCTCGACCCGGCGCCGGGCGATGCGACGCGGGTCTGCCTGCCGCACAAGGAGATTTTCGCCGCGCTTGAGCCCGGTGCGTCGCTCCTCGTCAACGATGGCAAGATCCGGCTCAAGGCGAAATCCTGCGCCGCCGATCACGCGATCTGCGAAGTGGTGGTGGGCGGCCGGATCTCCAACCGCAAGGGCGTGAACGTGCCCGACGTGGTGCTGCCGCTGGCGGCGCTTTCGGAAAAGGACAAATCCGACCTGGAATTCGCCTGTCAACTCGGCGTCGACTGGCTGGCGCTGAGCTTCGTGCAGCGCCCGAAGGATGTCTGGGAGGCGCGCGACCTGGTGAACAACCGGGCTGCGATCATGGTCAAGGTCGAGAAGCCGGCTGCGGTGACCGCGTTCGACGAGATCCTCTCGGTCGCGGACGGGATCATGGTGGCGCGCGGCGATCTGGGCGTCGAACTGCCGGTCTATGCGGTGCCGCCGTTGCAGAAGCGGATGATCCGCAAGTGCCGCGCCGCCGCGAAGCCGGTGATCGTGGCGACGCAGATGCTGGAATCGATGATCGAGAGCCCGCTGCCGACCCGTGCCGAGGTGTCGGACGTGGCGGCGGCGATCTACGAGGGTACCGATGCGGTGATGCTCTCGGCCGAGAGCGCGGCGGGGAGCTATCCGGTCGAGGCGGTGGCGACGATGGACGCCGTCGCCCGCGAAGTGGAGACCGACCCGACCTTCCGCACCGTGATGGATGCGAGCCGGGGCGGACGGCGCGAGACCCATGCCGACGCGATCGTCTCGGCGGCGCGCGAGATTGCCGAGACCACGAATATCGCGGCGATCTGCTGTTTCTCGCAATCGGGCACCACCGCCCGGCTGATCGCCCGCGAGCGGCCGCATGTGCCGATCATCGCCATGAGCCACGTGATCGAGACCTGCCGCCAACTGACCCTGACCTGGGGTCTTCATTGCGTGCTGACCGGCAAGCTCGAGCGGTTCAAGCAGGCGGTAGTGAACTCGGCCCGTGCCGCGCGGGCAGAGGGGTTCGCCGCGGAGACCGACCAGATCGTGGTGACCGCCGGCGTGCCGTTCAACGTGCCGGGCTCCACGAATATCCTGCGGATCGCGCCCTGCGAGGAAAGATTGATTTTTTCGACCGATCCTGAATAACTGACGAAAGTCAGTTTGGGGGAGTTGGGGTGAACCCGGACCTCGTCTTCGTTGTCGGAGTCGTGATCCTGGCGCTGGCCTTTCCTGCGGCGATCAGCGCCTTTTCGAGTTCCGACGTGACCGTGAAGCCGACGATCATCTGCGTGGTCGTGGGCGGCAGTCTGATTGCCATGGCCTCGAGCATGAGCAGCGGCGGGTATTCCGTGACGGAGATCCCGGCGATCGTCATGCGGCTCCTGAAGTAGCGCTGGCGCTCGCCCGGTGGCCTTAGGGCCGTGTTCCGGGCGGAGGCATTGCGGACACCCCTGCCGAACGTCACGTGCCCTAAAGACCCAGAAACGTCACATAGGGCATCCCGCGGATCTGCTCGAGATCGGCGAGATAGGTCTCGGTCATTGCGTCGATCATGCCCTGGGACCAGCCGGGGAGGTCGATTTCCTGCTCGACGACGTCTTCCAGCATGTGCTCCTCGACAAACCTTGCCTTGAGCTGCCGCCGCTCCTCGTCGGAGAGCTCGGGCTGGGCGTCGAGCGCGCTGGCGAGCTCTCCGATCGCCTCTTCGGAGAGGAGCTGGCCGAGCATGTCGAGCTCGCCGCTGAACGCGAAGTCCGGGCCGAGGCCAGCCGCCCGGCGCAGGATTTCGGGCCAGATCAGCGGCGTTTCCTCGTGGCACCAGACCGTCATCGGGCAGTCGGGGCAATCCTCCAGGATCTCCGCCACCACCTCCGACCAGCGCAGCCCGAGGAAGTCGGTGCCGGCGCCGAAGGCCTCCCAGCCGCGTTCCCCCTGGACGCCGAACACCGCCGGGATCAGCGTGGCCGGGTTGCGGAGGCCGAGGAAGAGCTCGCAGGGATGGTCGGCGAACAGGTCGCGCAGGTCGCCGGTATTGCGGCCCGCGTTCTGGAACAGGCAATCGCCGTTCAGCATCCAGGCGGGCGCGCCGAGGGTGTTGCTGCGGCTCAGGAATACCCGGTCGGCGGGACCTCCGCGCAGGATGCTGTCGAGCAGGCCCGCGCGCTCGATATCGGTGATGTATTCGGTCCCGACCCGATCGAGCATGCGGCTCAACCGGCTGCGGTAGAGCCCGGGACGGCGCACCAGGACGCCCTGCTCCAACAGGGTGCCGGCATCCTTGCGGAGCGACCAGGTCAGCTGCTCCCGATCCGTCTCCGGGGCACCGATATGAAGCGCGATTGTCGTGGTCATGGGGAATTCTCGGTCTCGGGGGCGCGCGCTCCCGCACCATCGGCGAGGGGCGCGGGTGTTTCAAGGCGCAATGCCCGGATCGGCGGGGTTCGCCGGCGCCGTTGCGGCGCGGCGCAGGTGTTCGGCGAAGAGCGTGCGCTCGACGCTGAGCGGTGCGGAGCGCGAGACCGAGATGCCGACCGGTCCGGCGAGGAGCGGCGAGGCGAGATCGACGGTGACGAGTGTTCCGAGGCCGAGCTCGTCGGTGACGACGCCGCGCGAGATGAACCAGAGCGCGTCGGAGGCCTGGACGATCTTGCGGCCCACGGGCAGGGCGACGGTCTCGAAGGCGCCGCGCATCTCGGGGAGGCCGATCGAGGAGAGGTAGCGCTCCACGGTGCCGGCGATCACCGCGCCGCCGGGCGGCGTGACGAGCGGGTGATCGGCGATGTGGCGCTCGGGCCGCGCGGTGCCGAGGATCGGGTGGCCCGGGCGCGCGACCAGCACCACGTCTTCGGTATAGAGCTGCTCGAACACCGCGCCGCCGCTGCCTTCAGGCATCCGGCCGACCACGAGGTCGACCTCGCCGTCGCGGAGCTGGTTGAACAGGAGCCAATTCGGCCCTGTGGCGATCCGGAGCCGCGCGTTGGGATGCTCGGCGCGGAACGACAGCGCGGCGCGGGGCACGAGCTCGGCCGCGGCGGTGGGCAGGACGCCCACCGAAAGCCGCACGGCGAGGTCGGATTTCGAGAGCCGGTCACGGCCGCGCATCAGTTCGGTCATCGAGGCGGCGGCATGGCTCTGGAACACGCGGCCCGCCTGGTTGAGCCGGAGACCGCGCCCGACCCGGTCGAACAGGCGCGTCCCGAGGATCTCCTCCAGCTCGCCCAGGGTCCGCGACACCGCGGGCTGGGTCACGTTGAGCCGGCCGGCCGCCTGCGAGACGCTTTCGGTCCGCGCGATCTCGAGAAAGCAGCGGACATGGCGCATGCGGAGATGGGAGTCCCAATCCATAATCTATTGGTTATGAGTTTTTTCAGACGTATCAATATTCAAAACGCACCGGCATGGTTAGGGTCGGGCCAATCCGGTCAAACCGGTCACAGGGAGGATAGCGATGGCCGACCGCTTTGCAGCCGGGATGGCAACCCGCCGCGCGGTCCTGGGCGACGCGCATGTCGACCGGGCCGAGGCCGCCAAGACGCCGTTCGACGAGCCGTTCCAGACACTGATCACCGAAGCGGCCTGGGGTACGGTCTGGGCCAGCGATGAGATCGGCCGCCGCGAACGCTCGATGCTGACGCTGGCGCTTCTGGCGGCGACGGGGAATTTCGAGGAAATCCCGATGCATATCCGGGCCACGGCCAATACCGGCGCGAGCCGGGAGGACGTGATGCAGGCCTTCCTGCACGTGGCGATCTATGCCGGTGTGCCGAAGGCGAACCATGCGATCAAGCTGGCCAAGGCGACCTATGCCCAGATGGAGGAGGAAGGAAGATGATAAAGCCGGGCGAATATTACCAGCGGGACCGGAGCGCGCATCCGCCCGCGCGGACCGAGATCTACCGAACCTCGGTCACCCGCTCGCCGAACTACGCGATGATCAGCCTGCAGAACTCGCTGGGCGAGATCACCGGGCCGAAATTCGGCCATGGCGATATCGACCCGATGGATCGCGACCTGATCTATAACTACGCCCAGCCGGGCGAGAGCGCGATCGGCGAGCGGATCATCCTGCACGGGCGGATCCTCGACGAGAACGGGCGGCCGGTGCCGAACACGCTGCTCGAGATCTGGCAGGCCAATGCCTCGGGCCGCTACCGGCACCGGAACGATACCTATCTGGGCGCGCTCGACCCGAATTTCGGCGGCTGCGGGCGGACACTCACCGACGAGAACGGCTATTACTTCTTCCGCACGATCAAGCCCGGCGCCTATCCGTTCCGCAACAACGTGAACAGCTGGCGGCCGGCGCATGTGCATTTTTCGGTGTTCGGCTCGGCCTTCGTGCAGCGGCTGATCTCGCAGCTCTATTTCGAGGGCGACCCGCTGATCCCGCATTGCCCGATCATCGGGACGCTGCCGGATCCGACCGTGGTCGAGCGGCTGATCGCGCGGCTCGACCTGAACGCGACCATCCCGCTCGACACAATCGCCTACCGGTTCGACATCGTGCTGAGGGGGCGGCGCTCGACGCTGTTCGAGAACCGGCTGGAGGGGAACTGAGATGACGAAGCTCGACTATCTGAAGGAAACGCCCTCGCAGACCGCCGGGCCCTACGTGCATATCGGCCTCGCGCCTGGTGCCGCGGGGTTCGAGATCTACAAGCAGGAGCTCGGCTGGGACATCGCCGGACCGAACGCGAGGGGCGAGCGGATCCGGGTCGAGGGCCTGGTGATCGACGGCACCGGCGCGCCAGTGAAGGACGTGCTGCTCGAGGTCTGGCAGGCCAATGCCGAGGGGCACTATGCCCATCCCGAGGGCGGCGGGCCGGTCGAGGAGGGGTTCCGCGGCTGGGGCCGGGTGATCACCGATTTCCGGACCGGGGAATGGGGCTTCGACACGGTCAAGCCGGGCCGCACGCCGGGCCGCAATGTCGGGCTCCAGGCGCCGCATCTCAACCTGTGGCTGGTGGCGCGGGGGATCAATATCGGGCTCAGCACGCGGATGTATTTCGACGACGAGGCCGAGGCGAACGCGACCGATCCGGTGCTGAACCTGATCGAATGGCAGAACCGGCGGGTCACGCTGATCGCCAAGCGCGGCGAGCGCGACGGGATGGCGGTCTACCGGTTCGAGATCCGGCTCCAGGGCGGTGACGAGACGGTGTTCTTCGACGTCTGACGTCGTCGAGGCGCGGCGGAAAACGCGTTGGTCTCCGCCGCGGCCTCCCGGGCTCTTTTTGCCGGGGAGCCGCGGATTGGTTCCTTTTCGGCAACAACCGCCGTGCCGGGCGCGCGGACCCGGGAGGCGAGCCGGTGCGGCACGCGGCACGGCACCGACGCCGAATAGTGGCAACTTTATGGAGATTTTCCCGGCTGGCGGCCAGGGAGGCCCGGGGATCGGCTGATGCGGCAGGACCGGCCGAGGCCTGCCTGATTTTTCAGCTGGGTGCGAAATTTGTCCAGATTCCGCCGCGTGTCGGCTGTGGCCGCGACGCCGGGAGGCGCGGTCGGGCGCTGGCCTGGTGCCCGGCGCCCAACGCCCGGAAAAGCTGAAAAATTTGCACATCCGGGCACCGGGGGCCGGCCGTTCGCGCGGGCGGCGCGGCGGCTTCCGCACGCCCTGGGCGCGTGGATGTGGTATGCCGATTGTTGCGACATTCCGCACGAGGCGTTCCCGGCACGCGACGGCGTTTCGCCCGGATCCGGCCCGCTGTTTCGCTGCGATAACCAATTCCCGAAATTTCTTCGCGAATTCGAAAGTAATCCAGTGGATGCCATTCTTATGCCGTCTTTGACCGTATCTTCGGGGCATGGCGGCAAAGCCCGTGTTGGTTACAGAACGGTGATAGAGACGATGGCGCAACGTGACGCAGAGACGGGTTCCGACCTTTCCGAGGACCAGGATTTCCACGACAACCTGAAGCCCGGCACCGAACTTCTCGGCGGTCAGTACAAGATCGAGCAATACCTGAACGCGGGCGGCTTCGGGGTCACCTACATCGCGCGCGACAGTCTCGACCGGAAGGTCGTGATCAAGGAATGCTTCCCCTCCGCCTTCTGCCATCGGGTCGGAGAGAACCTGCAGGTCCGGTCGCGCTCGAACGAGGAGAAGGTCCGCACCATCGTCGACCGGTTCGAGCAGGAAGCCCGCGCGCTCGCCAAGTTCTCGCACCCGAACATCGTCGGCGTGCACCAGGTCTTCAAGCAGAACAACACCGCCTACATGGTTCTGGACTATGTGAGCGGCAAGGACATCAGCGAGATGGTCGAAGCGAACGACCCGATGCTGACCCAGGCCAATGTGGTGATGCTGCTCACCAAGCTCCTGAAGGCGGTGGGCTTCGTGCATGGGCACAGCATGCTGCACCGGGACATCTCGCCCGACAACATCCTCGTGACCCAGCAGGGCGAGCCGATCCTGATCGACTTCGGCGCCGCCAAGGAGAAGCTGCCGGGCGACACCCGTGCACTGTCGACGCTGCGCGCGGTCAAGGATGGCTACAGCCCGCAGGAATTCTACATCGCCGAGAGCGAGCAGAACCCGGCGAGCGACCTCTATTCGCTGGCCGCGACCTTCTACTACGTGGTCACCCGCGAGGTGCCTTCGGACAGCCAGACCCGCCTCGCCGCGATCGCGTCGGACCAGACCGACCCGGTAGTGCCGCTCGCCAAGCGGTCGACCGATCTCTATGATGCCGCCTTCTGCTCGGCGCTGGACAAGGCGATGTCGGTGCTTCTGAAGGACCGCGTGCAGAGCGCCGAGGAATGGCTGGCGATGATGAACGGCGACAGCAAGGTGACGCCGCTCAGCACCCGGCAGCCGCGCCAGGATGCGCATGCGGCGCCGCCGAAGCCGGCGCTCGATGCCGAGGCCGCGAACGAGGCCGACAAGGTCGTGCCGCGCCGTCCGCAATCGGCGCCGATCTCGCGCCCGCGTCCGATGACCGCGCCGAAGACCGCGCCCAGGACGATGCCGAAAACCGCGCCGCTCGCGGTCGCGCCGGCCAGGAAATCGCCGCTTCCGCTGGTGCTGGCCTCGGTCAGCGTGCTGGCCATCGCGGCCGGTGCCTATTTCGTGCTCGGCGGCTCGAAGCCGGAGACGGAAACGGCGGCAGCGCCCGAACTCTCGGTCCCGGCCGAGGAAACCCTTGCTGCCGCGGCGCCCGAGGCGACGGAGGCTCCGGTCGTGGAAGCCCCGGCGGCCGAGGCCCCGGTGGTCGAAGCCCCGGCGGCCGAAGCCCCGGTCGCGGCGGCCGAGCTCGAGGCCCCCGAAGAAGCCCCCGCGGTGGTGGCGGCCGAGCCGGAAGCCCCGGTGGTGGAGGCGCCCGTCGTCGTCGCCGAAACGCCGGTGATCGCCGCGCCGGAACCGGCCGCCGAGCCGGAACCCGCGCCCGAGCCCGAGCCCGAACAGCTTGCCGCCGCCGCTCCGGTGGTGGAAGCGCCCGTCGTCGCGCCCGAGCCCGAGACCTCCGCGCTCGACACGCTGACCGAGAGCGACCCGGGCGCGTTCCCGGCGGCCGAAGAGACCGGCACCCGCCCGGTCGAGAAGGTTCTGGAGGCCGCCGCCGTCACCGACGCCCCGGCCGCGCCCAGCTTCATCGAGCTGCAATCCGTGCTGACCCGCGCCGCGGTCCAGCTCCCGTTCGAGCCCGCGCCGAACGACCCGGCGGCGATCGGCGAGATCATCGCCCCGACGCCGGTCTGGGCCGCGCCCGGGACCCGGATCCTTTCGGTCAACGGCGTCGAAGTCGCCGCGCTGTCCGACATCCCTGACATCGTGAAGAACGACGCCGCCGCGACCGATGCCGCGACGCTGCCGCTGACGTTCGAAATCGCCGATGAGGCGGGCGGTACGTCGGAGCGCACGCTCGAAGTGCCGGTGGTTCGCCAGTACGTGCTGCTGAACGGCCTCCGCTTCGAGGCGCAGCCCGCCGGCAATGACTGGGTGACCAGGATCGCATCGCTCGGCAACCTGGACGAATCCGGGTTCGAGGTCGGCGACGAACTGGTCGCGCTGGTCGCGACATCCGAACATATCGACGGCCCCACCACGATCCGCGACGTGATCGAGCGCGAGACCGCGGCCGGGAATTCGCAGCTCACCTTCGCGGTGCGCCGCGACGGCTCGATGTATGTCGAAACGCTCACTTATGCGGGGATCGCCCAGTGATTTCACTGTTTGCTCGCAAGAGGAAGCAGAAACAAGCGGCGGCCGAAGTCCCGATGGTGGCGCCGGAGCCGGTTTCCGAGACTGCTTTCGAGGAAGAAGAACCGGGCGCGCCCGAGCAGCTTGCCTTCTCCGCCGGATCGGCAATCGACCGCGGTGCCCGCGACTACCAGGAAGACGCGGTTCTGACCGAGTTGACCGACGACACGGGGTTCCGCGTCGTGGTTCTGGCCGATGGCATGGGCGGGCACGCCGCCGGCAACGTCGCCAGCGACATCACCGTGCGGACCATTTCCGAAGGGCTGAAGGCACGGATCGCCGGGCTCGACGACAGCGCGCTGGACACGCTGCCCGGGGTGATCGCCGAGACGGTCATGGGCGCGAACGACGCGATCGGCGGCCATGTGGCCGACAATCCTGCGACCCGCGGCATGGGCACGACCGTTGTGGCCGCGGTGCTGGCGGAAGGCCGGATCTTCTGGACCTCGGTCGGCGACTCGCCGCTCTACCTGTTGCGCGACAACTCGCTCCGGCAACTGAACGAAGACCATTCGATGGCGCCGCAGATCGACTTCATGGTGAAGTCCGGCGTGCTGACCCCGGAGCAGGGCGCGGATCATCCGAACCGCAACTGCCTGACCTCCGCGCTCACCGGCGAAGCGATTCCCCGTATCGACACGCCGGAACAGGGCTTCGCGCTCGAAGCCGGGGATATCCTGGTGATCTCGAGCGACGGGCTGCAGTTCCTCGAGGAAGCCGAGATCGCCCGGCTGGTCGCCGAACATCACGAGGCGCCCGCGCAGGAGATCGCCGACGCGCTGATGGCCGCTGTCATCGCGCTGCGCGATCCGGAACAGGACAACGTTTCTTGCGTGGTGATCAAGGTCGAGACATCGACAATGTCACCGCAGGATGTGGCCCCCGCGACGGTCGACCCCGACAGCCTGTCCCGCAAGCGGCAGCTGATGTTGGGCGACTGAGACGGTGGCGGTGGTGAAGGAAGCCGCGCGGCGGGCCCTTTGTCGTGCCGGAACGCCAGGCAACAGAACGGTGCCAAGCGGCTACTTTTCGAAGAAAGTCACCAATCCATTCGAAATTCGCCACACTTTTTCCATATCGAGCGAAAAAAGATGTCGCATCCGCGGCCACAACCACGATCCGGCCGGTTTTTGCGCAGGAACGGAGTAGATCCCATGAACTTCATCCAGGCATTCGGCAAGCGTGCCGCCATCGGTGCGATCGCACTTGCGGCCACCTCCACCCTCTCCGGCTCCGCCAATGCGGAACAGGTGACGCTGATTTCGGCCGACGGCACCGTCAATCTCGTCGGTGATTTCATCGATTTCAAAGAGGATCACTACCGGATTCGCACGGCGCTGGGCGATCTGCGGATCGCGGCCTCGCGGGTGCGCTGCGAAGGGGAAGCCTGTCCGAACTTCGAAGCCGTCGCGGCGGATGTCCGCTTTGCCGGGTCCGACACGATCGGGGTCGGCCTGATGCCGCTGCTGTTGACCGGCTTCGCAGCCGAGAAGGATGCCGACGCCTCGATCCGCTCGGGCGGCAATGGCGATATCGTCGCCGAGCTTGTGGCCGATAGCGGCTACGGCGACCCGATCGGCAGCTACGTGGTGTCGTCGTCGAGCTCGTCCGAGGCCTTCGCCGCGCTGCTCAAGAACAACGCGCAGATCGGCATGGCGTCGCGCCGAAT
Organism: Paracoccaceae bacterium; assembly: GCA_050299695.1. Taxonomy (GTDB): domain Bacteria; phylum Pseudomonadota; class Alphaproteobacteria; order Rhodobacterales; family Rhodobacteraceae; genus Ovoidimarina. The sequence continues at coordinate 30,850 of JBNKWI010000020.1, read as the reverse complement.
CCTCCCGGCCGAGGCGCGCGCGCTGACGGGCGCCGGCGCCGGCGACATGGAGAGCGCCGACCAGGAACACATCGTCGCGGTCGACAGCCTCGTCGTCATCACCCACCCATCGAACCCGATCTCGACGCTCACCATGGACCAGCTCCGCGCGATCTATTCGGGCCGGATCACCAACTGGTCCCAGCTCGGCGGCCGCGCCGCGCCCATCAAGGTTGTGAACCGGGCCCAGGGCACCGCCTCGCGCTCGGTGTTCGAGAACGCCGTGTTCGGCGGCCGTAGCGCCAGTGCCGGACAGGCGATCGCCGCCGACAACAACGAGATGGCGTCCCTGGTCAACGAGGATCCGAACGCGATCGGTTTCGTCGGCTACGCGTTCCAGCGCGGCGCCAAGCCGGTGACGCTGGTGAGCGAGTGCGGCATCGCCGCGACGCCCGACGCCTTCGCTGCGAAGACCGAGGAATACCCGCTCCAGCGGCGCCTCTACCTCTACAACCGCGCCGACAACCTGAGCCCGTCGGCGCGCGATTTCCTGCAATTCGCCATGTCGGAGGACGCCGATGGCGTGATCGCCAAATCGGGTTTCATCGATCTGGGCGTGCTGCGCAAGCCGCAGGCGATCGACGGCCAGCGTGCCCGGGCGCTCCTGACGGCGCGGGCCGATGCCGAGGGCGGCGGGCTGATGCGGGCGATGCTGTCGCAGATGATCACCTATGACCGCCTGTCGACCACGTTCCGGTTCCGCACCGGCTCCTCGCGGCTCGACGAGCGCGGCCAGATCGACCTGAAGCGGCTGGTGTCCTATCTCGAGAAGCAGAACGGCGGCGAGGTGATGTTCGTCGGCTTCACCGACGACGTGGGCGCCTTCGACGGCAACCTGAACCTCTCGGTGGCCCGCGCCTCCTCCGTGCTCGACGAGGTGCGCCGCCTTGCGGGAGGCCGTCTCGCCGGCGTGCAGATGAGCGCCTCCGGCTATGGCGAGATCGCGCCCACGGGCTGCAACGAGAGCGATCTGGGCCGCGCGACCAACCGGCGCGTCGAGGTCTGGTTCAAGGCCCCCGAGCGTGGCTGACCGGAAAGCCGGCAGCAAGGAAAGAAAACCCGCCGGGAAAGGCGGGATGAGACCGAGGAAGTTGGAGAAGTGCCATGGTGTCTGACAGGTTCGCCGGAGGTGTCGCTCTCGGTGTGATGCTCGCAGTGGCAGCGCCGGTGAGCGCCGCAAGCACCAAGGTCGAGCACAAGTGGCAGGATATCGGCGCTTCCGAACGCATCGACTATGCCGGCCGGCTTCACACCCAGTCCGAACGGATCGCGGCCTCGGCCTGCAACATCGCGGCAGGCGTGGAGACCGAGATCAGCCGGGGCATCCTCTGGGCCGCCATGGCCGATGTGGACCGGATCGTCGACGCGCTGGAATACGGCAACCCGCTGATGAGCGTGATCGGCGCCGAATCCCGGCCGCAGACCCTGCGCTATATCGGCGAGTTTCGCGATACCTGGGCGGGGATGAACGCTGCGGGCGACCGGCTCTACGACGACGGCGGCGACAAGACCGCCTTCCAGCAGATCGAGGCCGCGCATAGCGAGCTCTCGGACATCGCGATCATCCTGACGAGCGAGCTTTCGGGCGAGTATTCGAACCCGGCCGAACTGCTGCAGTCGGACGCGATCCTGGTGGACATTTCCGGCCGCCAGCGGATGTATTCCCAGCGAATGCTGAAACAGGCCTGCCGGATCTGGTCGGGCGACCGTTCCGCCGAGGCGCGCAAGGACCTGACCGAGACGATCGGGCTGTTCGAGGTTTCGCTCGAGGCGCTCAAGCACGGGATGCCCAATGCCGGCGTCGCGCCGGCGCCGACCGAGGCGATCGGCGGCAAGCTGGACGCGATCAGCGCGAACTGGGTCCCCGTGCGTGGCAATCTCGACAAGCTCCTGGCGGGCGATCCCCTGTCGGATGCGCAGAAGGAAGATGTCTATCTCGGGCTCAACGCGATCCTGATCGACGCGAGCCTGACGGTGACGATGTACGCCAAGAACGCCAAGAAGATGTTCTGACGGTCAGACCGCGCCGCAGCGTCGATCGTTTCCATTTGGCGGGAAATAGACAGCCAGCCGCCGCAAAATTGCCGATTTGGGTTGTCACCTAAGAGGGTGCGGGTGCCGGGTTTTGGCCCCCTGGTTGTGAAAAGTACGTGTATTCAGGAGTTCAGCCTATGACGGGGCAGTCATTCGACGCGGCGCTTTCCGAAAATGAGAAGGCCGAGTTCGCCCTGGCGGTCCAACACGCCTCGGTCACGGGGCACGCGCTGGTCGACCTGAATGGCAAGATCCTGACGCAGACCGCCGTTTCGGACGGCATCGCCCGCCTCGCCGCCTCGATCATCGACCGGACCGAGGCCATTGGGGCCGCGCTGGGCGAGGCCAATCCGCGCCCGGCGGTCAAGATCGGCGGCTCGGATCGCGAGATCGTCGCACTGCCGATGGCGAAGGCGAGCCTCGTGCTCGTCCGGTCCAAATCCGCGGCCTAGGGGGAAGCATGCCGGTTGAAGATCATCTGGAGAAGATCCTGTCCTCCAACGAAGGCACGGTGGCGGTTGCGGTGATCTCCGGCGACGCGATCTGCGCCGACTGCAAGGACGGCTACGACCATCTCGACTTTGCCGGTTTCGCCGGGATCTTCGATGCGGTCCACGAGGCCTGCGGTGCGGTGGCGGCGGACGGGATCGAGTGCGACGATCTCGTGCTCGCCTTCGACGCGCACAACCTCGTGGTGCGGCCGCTCTCGGAGGGCTGGCTGATCGCCGTGACCGAGCGGATTCGCCGCGGCCCTCTCGTGCGGCTGCAGCTCAACCTCAGGCTCGCGGTGCGGAAGGTCGAGAAATCGCTCAACGAGGAGCCTCTGCAGCTTCCCGAGCCGGTTGCCGCGCAGCGGAAGTAGCCGCTCCTCCGTTGCCCCCCTTTCCCTCGACCGCCCATTGGCAGCGAGCGCGGACATGGTGCCGCCCTTCGAGGCACAGGGCTTCGCGTCGCGAAAAACCGGGCCGACCCGGGAAATCCTTCGGATGAGTGGTGAGCCGTACAGGATTCGAACCTGTGACCCACTGATTAAAAGTCAGTTGCTCTACCAACTGAGCTAACGGCCCACTCGGACCGCCTCCCTAAAGGCGGGTTCCGGACCCGTCAAGGGCCTATTCCGCCCCTGCTTCCAAATCCTTGGGGCAGGGGATATATGCCGCGCGGAAGAGCATGGTGGAGAGAATGGCCGGCCTGACCTTTGCCAAGATGCACGGGCTCGGAAACGACTTCGTGGTGATCGACCGGCGCAGCGGTGCGCCGGCGATGACGGCCGCCCTGGCGCGGGCGCTGGGCGACCGGCACCGGGGCGTGGGGTTCGACCAGCTCGCGGTGATCGAGGAGGATGCCGAGGCCGATCTGCGGCTCACCTTCTTCAATGCCGACGGTTCCGTCGCAGGCGCCTGCGGCAACGCCACCCGCTGCATCGCGGCCAGTGAGATGGCGGCGCGCGGCACCGGGCGGCTGACGCTCCGGACCGAGCGCGGGGTGCTTCTTGCCGAGGATGCGGGCGGCGGGCTGACGCGGGTGAACATGGGCGCGCCGCTCCTCGACTGGCGGGAGATCCCGCTCGCCGAGGCGATGGACACGCTGCACCTGCCCATCGCGGGCGATCCGGTCGCCACCGGCATGGGCAACCCGCATTGCACCTTCTTCGTCGACGACGCCGAGGCCGTGGACCTCGCCGCCTTCGGCGCGGCGCATGAGACGCATCCGCTCTTTCCCGAGCGGACCAATGTGCAGGTGGTGCAGGTCACCGGCCCCGACCGGCTCCGGATGCGGGTCTGGGAGCGCGGCGTGGGGATCACGCTCGCCTCGGGCTCCTCCTCCTGCGCGGTTGCGGTGGCGGCGGCGCGGCGGGGGCTGACCGGGCGCAGCGTCACCATCGACCTCGACGGCGGCACGATAAGGATCGACTGGCGCGAGGACGGGGTCTGGATGGAGGGGCCCACGGCCCATGTCTTCACCGCCACGCTGACGCCGGCCTTCCTGGAGGCGCTCTGATGGCGAAGGATCTGCAGGGCGGCCGGGTGCCGGTCTTTTCGACCCATGGCTGCCGGCTCAACGCCTACGAGACCGAGGCGATGAAGGACCTCGCCGCGCGGGCCGGGCTGGGCGACGCGGTGATCGTCAATACCTGCGCCGTCACCGCCGAGGCGGTGCGCAAGGCGCGTCAGGACATCCGCCGCTTGCGCCGCGAGAACCCGGGCGCGCGGATCGTCGTGACCGGCTGCGCCGCCCAGACCGACCCCGAGAGCTTCGCCGCCATGGGTGAGGTCGACCACGTGATCGGCAATGCCGAGAAGATGGCGCCCGCCACCTGGGCCGGGCTGGCCATGGGCGCGACGGAACCGGTGGCGGTGGACGACATCATGTCGGTCACCGAGACGGCGGGGCACCTGATCGACGGGTTCGGCACCCGGAGCCGCGCCTATGTGCAGATCCAGAACGGCTGCGACCACCGCTGCACCTTCTGCATCATTCCTTTCGGGCGCGGCAATTCGCGCTCGGTTCCGGCGGGGGGCGTGGTCGAGCAGATCCGCCGGCTGGTGGAGCGCGGCTACAACGAGGTGGTGCTGACCGGGGTCGACCTGACCTCCTGGGGCGCCGACCTGCCCGGTGCGCCGCCGCTGGGCGACCTGGTGCGGCGGGTCTTGAAGCTGGTGCCCGAGCTGCCCCGGCTCCGGCTCTCGTCGATCGATTCCATCGAGGCCGATCCGGCGCTGATGGCGGCGCTCGCAGAGGAGGAGCGGTTCATGCCGCATCTCCATCTGAGCCTTCAGGCGGGCGACGACATGATCCTGAAGCGGATGAAGCGGCGGCACCTGCGGGACGATGCGATCCGGTTCTGCGCGGAGGCGCGGCGGCTCCGGCCCGATATCGTGTTCGGTGCCGACATCATCGCGGGCTTTCCGACCGAGACCGAGGCGATGTTCGAGAATTCCCTGCGGCTTGTGGAGGAGTGCGGGCTCACCTGGCTCCATGTCTTTCCCTACAGCCCCCGGCCGGGCACGCCGGCGGCGCGGATGCCTCAGGTGGATGGCGGTGCCATTCGCGCCCGCGCGGCGCGGTTGCGCGCGGCGGGGGAGGCGGCGGTCGAGCGGCATCTCGCGGGCCAGGTCGGGCGAGAGCACCGGATCCTGATGGAAAGCCCGTCGATGGGGCGGACCGAGCATTTCGCCGAGGTGGATTTCGGCGCGCCCCAGGTGGAAGGGTCCGTCGTCACCGCCATTGTCACCGGAAAGGCGGGCGGGCGGCTCTGCGCCTGAGGCAGGGGGCTTTGCCCCCTCGCGCCCGTGACGGGCGCTCACCCCCAGGATTTCCGGACCCAAAGAGGGGGCGGGTTTCGCGGAGCGCGGCCTACCGCGCCCTTGGATGGGCCTTGTCGTAGACCGCCATCAGCCGTTCGGTATCGACGGCGGTATAGGCCTGGGTGGTCGAGAGCGAGGCGTGGCCGAGCAGTTCCTGGATCGCGCGAAGGTCGCCGCCGGCGCCGAGGAGATGGGTGGCGAAGCTGTGGCGCATCGCGTGGGGCGTGGCGGAGGCGGGGAGGCCGAGCTGCAGGCGGGCCGCCTCCATCACCTTCTGCACCGCGCGGGGGCCGAGGGCGCCGCCGCGAGCGCCGCGGAAGAGCGGGCCGGTGCGGCCGAGCTCGAACGGGCAGAGCTTGGTGTAGGCGTCGACAGCCGCGCGGGCCGGGGCGATGACCGGGACGAGGCGCTCCTTGTCGCCCTTGCCGCGGATCCGCAGGGTTTCGGCGAGCGGCGCGTCGGCGCCGGTGAGCGAGAGCGCCTCGGAGATCCGGAGGCCGAGCCCGTAAAGGAGCGTCACCACGGCAGCGTCGCGGGCGGCGATCCAGGGCTCCGCGGTCTGGAGCTCGACCCGGTCGAGCATCGCCTGCGCGGCGTCCACCGCGAGGGGACGGGGGAGGGTGCCGGCGAAGCGTGGGGAACGGGCGGAGAGCACGGCGGTCGGGTCGCCGCCTTCGCGCTCGGCGAGCCAGCGGGTGAAGGATTTCACCGACGAAACAGCGCGGGCGAGCGAGCGGGCGGAGAGGCCGCGGGCGCGTTCATGGGCCATCCAGGCGCGGAGGTCGGAGAGGCCGGTGGCGGCGAGGGCACCGACGCCCAGGGGGCCGCCGTGATGGGCCTCGAGGAAGGCGACGAAGCCCCGCACGTCGCGCCCGTAGGCCTCGGCGGTGCGGGGCGCGCGGCCTTTCGTGGAGACGAGCTGCGACAGCCAGGCGGCGATGGCGGCCTGGGCGCCGGCGCTCACGCGAGCCAGCGCCGGATCGCCCGCTCCAGCGCGCCGGTGAAGAAGGTGAGGAGGTCGGTGCCCTGGGCCGGCGAGAACAGGTGCGGATCCTCGGCGCCGAGGCAGAGGAGCCCGGGCAGACGGCCGACGCCGAGATCGAGCCGGAGGCAGGCCTCGGAGCGGATCCAGTCGGCCTCTTCGCCGTAGAGCGTGGTGTCGGCGGCGCGGATCTGCCGCAGCGTGACCTTGCGGCGCGGCAGGTCGCGGCCGCCGGTGAGATAGGCGTCGATGAAACCGGGCGCACGGACCAGGAGCATGCCGTCGAGCCGGCGGAGCGCCATGTCGGCCCCGTTCGAGCTGCCTTCGAGCACGAGGAGCGCGGCATCGACCCTGAGGATCTCCGCCACCTCGCCGCAGAGATCGACCACGAAGTTATGGAAATCAACGGGTTCGAGCATCCTGAGGATCGCGCGGTGGATCTGGTTGGTGCCCGCGAGATTCTCGTAGGCCGCGGCGATGACGCTCCTGTGGGTGTCCTCGAGCCGGTCGAGCCGGGCCTCGAGCCGCTCCATGGCGATGCCGCGGAGGTCCACCACGTTCGAACCCAGCGTGCGCTCGTTCGCCTGGACGAGGGCGCGCATCATTTCGGGGTCTTCGAGGATCAGATCGGGTTGCGCGAGAATGCTTTCGCGGAGCACGTCCGTTCGGACCGCGGTCTCGGTCATGGCCTGCCTTTCGCCTCTGGTGTCGCCCTCTTGCGGGGCGGTCTGGGAGATGTGTCTCAGGCCGGGCGCCGCCGCGCAAGTCCTTGATGCGGTGCGGGGCGAGAAGCTTCGGGGGCGCGGCTTCGGAGTCACGCCGGGGGCGGAATCCGGGCTTCACAACCCGTACACAACCTGTACACAACCCGTACACCGGCGGATCGGCCGCACCGGGGGGGCAGGCGTTGCAGCGATGCCAGCCTTGCCGCGCGACGGCGGGGCGGCAGCAATTGGAGGTTGTGCCGGGCCCTGCCGCCCGACAGGGTCGCGCCATGATGCACCGCCTCCTTTTTCCCGTCCTCGCGCTCTTCGCCGCCGCGGCCCCTGCCGCCGCCGCGCCTCCCGACCGGCTGTCGGTGCTGCTCGGCTCCTACCATGCGAGCCCGGGGCAGGAATTCGAGGAGTTCAACCCGGGTCTGTTCCTGACTTGGGAGGGCGCGGTGCTGGAGAGCTCGGTGGGCGCCTATCGCAATTCCTACGGCAAGGGGTCGGTAGCCGTCGCGGCGGCCTGGCCCTTCCTCGAGGGCGAGCACTACGCGCTCTCGGTGTTCGCGGGCGCGGCGTATTATCCCGAGGACGGGCGCCGGTTCCGCGTCCACCTGGGCGATATCGTGCCGCTGGCCGGGATGCAGGCCCGGGTGGGGCCGCTGTTCCTGCAGGCGATTCCCGGCGATGGGGAGGAGGCGGATGCGGTGTTCGCCTTCGGGGTGACCATGCCGCTGGGGCGGCGTTAGGCGGAATGTGAATCCAACGATGGGCAAGCCGGGCGAGCGCCAGCCCGCCCGGACGGGCAGGCGCTCGCCCGGCGCCTTCGGCGCTATTCGGGCGGGGCAACTGGCAGCGATGCACGTCCGCCTCCACCGAAATCGGCGGCTTTGGCCGGCGCGCCTCCGACCCTAGCTCGCGAAGGGAAAGAACTTTCCGGCGGGGGAGAGGGTGAAGATCTCGACGCCGGTTTCGGTCACGCCGACCGAATGTTCGAACTGCGCCGAGAGATGCTTGTCGCGGGTCACGGCGGTCCAGTCGTCGGAGAGCACCTTGGTCTCGGGCCGGCCGAGATTGACCATCGGTTCGATGGTGAAGAACATCCCCGGTTCCAGTGTCTCGCGGGTGCCGGGACGGCCGTAATGCAGGACATTGGGCGGCGCGTGGAACACCCGGCCGAGCCCGTGGCCGCAGAAATCGCGCACCACGCTCATCCGCTGCGCCTCGACATAGGACTGGATGGCGAAACCGATATCGCCGAAGCTGTTGCCGGGCCGGACCGCCTCGATCCCGCGCATCAGCGCGTCATGGGTCACCTTGATCAGCCGCTCGGCATAGGGCTTGACCGCGCCCGCCACATACATCCGGCTGGAATCGCCGAACCAGCCGTCGACGATCACCGTCACGTCCACATTGAGGATGTCGCCATCCATCAGCGTGTCGTCCGAACGCGGGTGCGGGTCGTTCTTCCATTTCGGAATCTTGCCGCCGGGAATGCCGTGGCAGACCACGTGGTTCACGCTGATGCAGCTGGCGTGGCGGTAGCCCTTGTAACCGATCGTCGCCGAGGTGGCGCCGGCCGCGTTCACCATCGCTTCGATGCGGCGGTCGATCTCGGCGGTGGTCTGGCCGGGAAACACGAGCGGGCCGATATCGTCGAGGATGCGCGCGGCCAGTTCGCCGGCCTTGTGCATGCCGGCGAAGTCACTGGCTTCGTAGATGCGGATACCGTCCCGGGTGAGACGGCTGCGCGGGTCGTCCAAGCGAAACCTCCTTCGTTTCGACGCTTTAGATAGGGCAACCGGCGCGAAACCGCCAGTCCCGGATCACGCGAGCGGGAGCGGCGAAGCGAGACGGACACCCGTCCGGTCGATCTCCGTGCCGTAGCACAGCATGGTTACGCCGATCTTGTGCGCCCTCGCGAACGCCTCGGCATAGGCCGGGTCGAGATCGGCGGCGGGGCGGAAGCGGGCGCAATCGGTGCGCTGCACGAGGTAGAGCATCGCGGCGCGGTGGCCCTCGGCGACCATGTCGGAGAGCTCGGCGAGGTGGCGGGTGCCGCGGGCGGTGACGCAGTCGGGAAACTCGGCGAGATCGCCGTCGCGGCGCAGGTGGACGTTCTTCACCTCGAGATAGGTGTCGGGGAGGCCCGGTTCGGTCAGGAGGAAATCGACGCGGCTTCGCTGTCCGTAGTTAACTTCGGCCCGGACGGTGCCATAGGCGGCGAGCTCCGGAACCCGGTGGGCGAGAAGCGCCTCCTTCACCACGCGGTTCGGCACGGCGGTGTCGATCCCGGCCCAATGGCCGCCGGGCAGCTCGGCGAGGCGCCAGCCGTGCTTGAGCTTCTTCTTCGGATCGTCGTTCGGTTCGAGCCAGACCCGGAGACCCGGATCGGCGAGGCCCAGCATGCTGCCGGGGTTCGGGCAATGGGCGGTGACGGTCTCGCCGGTGTCGAGCGTCACCTCGGCGAGGAAGCGTTTCCAGCGGCGGATCAGCGTGCCGGGGACGAGGGGCGTGGCAAAGCGCATGGGCGGGCCATAGCAACGCGGCGCGGCGAAGGCCATGGCGGCCAGGATCGGGCTTGCGGCGGGGGCGGGGCTGGGCCAAGTCTGGGAGAGGTTTTCCGGAGCGCCTTCGATGTCCAACCCCACTGCCGCGATGCTGGTGATCGGCGACGAGATCCTGTCGGGTCGGACGCGGGACGCGAACATGTACTATCTCGCGGGCGTGCTGACCGGGCGGGGGATCGACCTTCGCGAGGTGCGGGTGGTGGCCGATGACCGGGACGCGATCGTGGCGGCTGTGCGGGCGCTGGCGGCGGGGTATGACCATGTCTTCACCTCGGGCGGGATCGGGCCGACCCATGACGACATCACCGCCGAGGCGGTGGCGGCCGCCTTCGACACGCCGATTTCGGTGCGCGAGGATGCCCGCGCGCTGCTGGTGGCACATTACGACCGGCAGGGGACGGAGCTGAACGCGGCACGGCTCAGGATGGCGCGGATCCCGGACGGGGCGGTCCTGATCGAGAACCCGATTTCGGCGGCGCCGGGGTTTTCGCTGGGGAATGTCCATGTGATGGCCGGCGTGCCGGCGATCTTCGAGGCGATGGTGGCGAGCCTGATGCCGCGGCTGGTCGGCGGGCAGCCGATCCTGAGCCAGTCGTTGCGGATCAACAGGGGCGAGGGGGATATCGCCGGGCCTTTGAGCGCGCTGGCGGAGGCGCATGGGGCGCTGAGCTTCGGCTCCTACCCGTTCGTGAAGGACGGGGTCTACGGCGCGACCGTGGTGGTGCGCGGCGAGGATGGCGGCGCGGTGGAGGCCGCGATCGCCGAGCTTGCGGCGCTGTTCCCGGACGATATCGGATGAGCCTCCTGACGCCCGAGGGGCTGTTGCGTCTGACCGAGGCGACCTGGCCGCCCGCCGAGCGGCGCCGGTCGGGGCCGTTCACGCTGCGCCATGGCGCGGGCGGCGGCAAGCGGGTGTCGGCGGCGACGGCGGAGGGGCCGTTCGGGCCGGCGGATCTGGATGCGGCCGAGGCGGCGATGCGGGCGATGGGGCAGGTGCCGCTGTTCCAGCCGCGGCCGGGCGAGGAGGCGCTGGACGCGGCGCTGGAGGCGCGGGGCTATGCGGTGATCGACCCGGTGGTGGGCTATGTGGCGCCGGTGGGAGTGATGGCCGATCCGGAGTTGCCGCGGCTGGCGGCGATCCCCTGTGCCGCGCCCTTGGCGATCCAGGAGGAGATCTGGGCGGCGGGCGGGATCGGGCCGGCGCGGCTCGCGGTGATGGCGCGGGCGGCGGGGCCGAAGACCTACCTCCTCGGGCGGCTGGGCGACCGGCCGGTAGGCACCGCCTTCGTGGCGATCCACGAGGGCGTGGCGATGCTTCATGCGCTGGAGGTGCTGGCCTCGGCGCGGCGGCAGGGGGTGGCGCGGGCGATGATGGTGGGCGCGGCGAACTGGGCGGCGAAGGCGGGCGCGGGCGCTCTTTCGCTTCTTGTGACGCGGGCGAATGCGGGGGCGAATTCGCTCTATGCTTCCCTTGGGATGGAACAGGTGGAAGGATACCACTATCGGATCGCCCAGGAGTAGACCGCCCGTGACCGACAGCCCCACCGCGCTCGACCTGCCCGCCGTCGATCCGCTCCCCGAGCGGACGCAGGCCTATTTCGACCTCTGCGCCGAGAAGCTGGGGCTCGTGCCCAACGTCTTGCGCGCCTATGCCTTCGATATCGGCAAGCTCGACGGGTTCGCGGCGCTCTACAACGACCTGATGCTGGGAGAGAGCGGGCTCTCGAAGCTCGAGCGCGAGATGATCGCGGTGGTGGTCTCGTCGATCAACCGCTGCTGGTATTGCCAGGTGGCCCATGGCGCGGCGGTGCGCGAATTGTCGGGCGATCCGGCCTTGGGCGAGGCGATGGTGATGAACTGGCGGGTGGCCGAGCTCACGGCGCGGCAGCGGGCGATGCTGGGTTTCGTCGAGAAGGTGACGGTGGCGAGCGCCACAGTGGCGGAGGCCGACCGGGCGGCGCTACGCGATGCGGGGTTCACCGACCGGGACATCTGGGACATCGCCTCGGTCGCGGGGTTCTTCGCGATGTCGAACCGGGTGGCCTCGGCCACCGGGATGCGGCCGAACCCCGAGTACCATTCCCGCGCGCGGTGAGGCTCGTGGCGCTGATAGTGCTGGCCGGGCTGGCCGCCGCGCCGGCCCGGGCTCTGGAACTGCCCTTGCCGCAGGGTGCGCGGCTGGCGGGCGGGGAGAGCGACGCGCTCGACAGCCTGTCGCTGCCGGTGGGGCCCTGGAAGGACGGGCAGATCGAGGTCTACGCGACCGAGGGCGCGGTGACGCGGCAGGCCTGGACGCTGCCGCGCTCGGGGCTGACCACGCTGCAGGTGATGGCGCCCCTGCGCGATGCCCTGGAGAAGGCAGGCTACGAGATCCTCTATGCCTGCAAGGATGTGGACTGCGGCGGCTTCGATTTCCGCTACCAACTGCCGCTTTTGCCCGAGCCCGAGATGCATGTGGACCTTGGCGACTTCCGCTATCTCGCGGCGCGGCGGGAGGCGGAAGGCGCGGCGGATTTCGTGAGCCTGACGGTGAGCCGGGGCGCCGATGCGCGCTTCGTGCACATCACACGGGTCGGCGAGCCGATCTCGGTGACCCAGGCGGAGGTGCCGGTGGAGGTGGCGTTGCCCGATCCGGGGGCGGCACCGGTGCCGGAGGCGGCGCACGGCGCGGCGGAGGAGACCCTTGCCGCCCGGCTCGAGGCCGAGGGGCATGCGGTGCTGGACGATCTGCGCTTTGCGACCGGGTCCTCTGCCCTGGAGGAGACGCTGTTTCCCTCGCTCGTGGAGCTTGGCGGCTGGCTCGACGCGCGGCCGGGGACGCGGGTGATCCTCGTTGGCCATAGCGATGCTGTGGGCGAGCTCGCGGCGAATATCGCGCTCTCGATGGCGCGGGCGCAATCGGTGGTCGACCGGCTGGTGGCGGCGCATGGGGTGGCGCCGGGGCAGATTTCGGCCGAGGGCGTGGGGTTCCTCGCGCCCATCGCCAGCAACGCGACCGAGGCGGGGCGGGCGCTCAATCGGCGGGTCGAGGTGGTGGTGCAAGATACAGGTGGGTGAGACGCGCCCGGTTCCACCCCCCGCCCGTCCCGTGCTAGGCACTCCGAATGGAGGTCCCCCAATGCTGAAAGTCTATCTCTCGGGCGAGATCCACACCGACTGGCGCGAGCGCATCACCGAGGGCGCGAGGGACCTCGAGATGGCGTTCTCGTCGCCCGTGACCGACCACGCCGCCTCCGACGATTGCGGCGTCGCGATCCTCGGCGCGGAGGTGAACAAGTTCTGGCACGACCACAAGGGCGCCAAGGTCAACGCGATCCGCACCCGCAAGGGGATCGAGGACGCCGATGTGGTCGTCGTCCGCTTCGGCACCGAGTACAAGCAGTGGAACGCCGCCTTCGACGCCGGCTATGCCGCCGCGCTCGGCAAGTCGCTCATCGTGCTGAACCCGTCCGAGCACCAGCACGCGCTCAAGGAGGTCCATGCCGCCGGGCTCGCCGTGGCCGAACGGCCCGAGCAGGTGGTCGAGATCCTCCGCTACGTCCTCACCGGTGCGCTGCCCGCCTGACGTCGCGTGCGGCTTGCCCGCCGCCCCCGAACGGCTCTAGCGTCGCCGGGCAGCGAGGAGGCGCCCGTGACCCGATATCCCAACCTGTTCCGCCTGCTCGATCTCGGCCATGTGACGCTGCCGAACCGGGTGCTGATGGGCTCGATGCATACCGGGCTCGAGGAAACGAAGGACTGGGCCCGGGTCGCCGAGTTCTACGCCGAACGCGCCCGCGGCGGCGTCGCGCTGATGGTCACGGGCGGCATGGCGCCGAACCGCGAGGGTGGCGTCTTTCCGGGCGCGGCCGGGCTCTACACCGCTGAGGACATCGCCAACCATGCCCGCGTCACGAGTGCCGTCCACGAGGCGGGCGGGCGCATCGCGATGCAGATCCTCCATGCCGGCCGCTACGCCTACGGGCCGAACTGCGTCGCCCCCTCGGCGATCAAGTCGCCGATCTCGCCGTTTCCGCCGCACGAGCTGGACGAGGCCGGAATCGAGAAACAGATCACCGACATAGCCACCGCCGCCGCCCGCGCCCGCGAGGCCGGTTATGACGGGGTCGAGGTGATGGGCTCGGAGGGCTATTTCCTCAACCAGTTCCTCGTCACCCATACCAACAAGCGCCAGGACCGCTGGGGCGGAAGCTACGAGAACCGGATGCGACTTCCCGTGGAGGTTGTGCGTCGGGTCCGCGCGGCGGTGGGGGCCGATTTCATCGTGATCTACCGGCTTTCGATGATCGACCTCGTTCCGAACGGCTCCACCTGGGAGGAGGTGGTGACGCTGGCCCGGGCCGTCGAGGCCGCCGGCGCCTCGATCCTCAATACCGGGATCGGCTGGCACGAGGCGCGGATCCCGACCATCGCCACTTCGGTCCCTCGCCGTGCCTTCGCCTGGGTGACGAAGAAGCTGGTGGGCGAGGTCGCGATTCCGGTCATCACCTCGAACCGGATCAACACGCCCGAGGTGGCCGAGGAGGTGCTGGCCGAGGGCTGCGCCGACATGGTCTCCATGGCCCGCCCGTTCCTCGCGGACCCGCATTTCGTCGCCAAGGCCCGGCGCGGCGACGCGCAGCGCATCGCCCCCTGCATCGCCTGCAACCAGGCCTGTCTCGACCATACCTTCTCCGGCAAGGTCTCCTCCTGTCTCGTCAATCCCCGGGCCTGCCACGAGACCGAACTGGTCTATGCCCCCACGACGAACCCGGTTTCCCTCGCCGTGGTCGGCGCCGGCCCGGCCGGGCTTTCGGCCGCGCTGACCGCCGCCGGACGCGGTCACCGGGTCACGCTCTTCGAGAAGGCCGACCGGATCGGCGGCCAGCTCAACCTTGCCCGGCGGATCCCCGGCAAGGAGGAATTCCACGGCCTCGTCGCCTGGTTCGAGACCGAGCTCGCCGCCTCCGGGATCGAGCTCCGCCTCGGCCACGACGCCACCGCGGACGACCTCGCGGGCTTCGACCGGGTGATCCTCGCCACCGGCGTCACCCCGCGCGACCCGAAGATCCCCGGCCAGGGCGACGCGCCCTATTACACCGACATCCTCACCGGCCGCGTCACCGCCGGCGACCGCGTGGCGGTTGTCGGCGCCGGCGGAATCGGCTTCGACGTCGCCGAATTCCTCGTCGAGGACGCGAGCCCCACCCAGGACCTCGCCGCCTGGCGCGCAGAATGGGGCGTCGGCGACCCCGCGATCACCCGCGGCGGCCTCGCCCCCGAGGGCCCGCAACCCGCCGCGCCGGCCCGCGAGGTCACGCTCCTGCAGCGCAAGGACGGCCGCCCGGGCAAGGGCCTCGGCAAGACCACCGGCTGGATCCACCGCGCCACGCTCGCGAAGAAGCGCGTCGAGATGCTGGGCGGCGTCGAATACCTCCGGATCGACGACGACGGCCTCCACATCCTGCGCGATGGCGAACCGGCCCTGATTGCCGCCGATACGGTCGTGCTCTGCGCCGGGCAGGAGCCGTTCCGGCCGCTCGCCGCCGATCTCGACGCGCTGGGAGTGACATTCGACGTGATCGGCGGCGCCGATGTGGCCGCGGAACTCGATGCCAAACGCGCCATCGACCAGGGCGCGCGCCTCGCGGCAAGGCTATAGAAACAACGGCATTTCTTACCTTGCGCCGTTAACCATTCGGGCACGGCAACTACCGATTGCGTTTCGGCAGGTTCGACGATCCCGAACATTCCCCACTATTGTCGGTCCGCTTCCGCATTGTCGCCCGAATTGGCGGCGACAACGCCTCTAGCTGGCGGGTTACGGTAAAGCAGGTTGAGTATGGACCGATTGACCGAGATGGAAGCTTTCGCGACGGTCGTGGACCAGGGAGGGTTCACGGACGCGGCGAAGAAGATGGGGATCTCCAAATCCGCCGTCTCCAAGCACGTCTCTTCCCTTGAAGCCCGCCTTGGCGCGCGGCTCCTGAACCGCACCACGCGGCGCGTGAGCCCGACCGAGATCGGCCTTGCGTATTACGATCGCGCCCGCCGCGTCCTGAACGACGCCGGCGAGGCCGACGCGCTCGTCACCTCGATGCAATCGGCCCCCTCCGGCCTTCTGCGGATCTCCGTCGCCACCGATTTCGGCGTGAATCACCTCTCCCCGGTGATCGGCGATTTCCTCCAGGAGTTCCCGGACATCACCGTCAACATGGTGCTGAACAACCGCTATGTCGAACTGATCTCCGAAGGTTTCGACATGGCGATCCGGATCGGCGAGCTGGAAGATTCGACCCTGCGCGCCCGCAAGCTCTGCGAGACCACCAGGCGGATGATCGCCAGCCCCGCCTATTTCCAGAAATACGGCCGGCCCCAGAAGATCGACGACCTGAACGAGCACAAGCTCCTGCATTACTCGAACCAATCCTCGGGCAATGTCTGGAAGCTCACCGCCCCGTCCGGCGAAAAGCGCCAGGTCCGCACCGCAGGCTGGCTCACCGTGAATGACGGCCAGTCGCTGCTCAACGCCGCGATGGCCGGGCTCGGCATCGCCTACCTGCCGAACTTCCTCTACGCCGAGGCGATGGCGAGCGGCCTGGTCGAAGAGGCGATCCCCGACCTGCCGGTCGAAACCCAGGGGATCTACGCGGTCTACCCGCCGGGCCGGTTCACCCAGCCCAAGGTCCGCGCCTTCATCGACTTCCTGGTGAACGCCTTCGCCGACAAGACACCGGACGCCTGGTAAGGCCGACGGACAATTCCACAGGGGACAGTGGGACGAACGGGCGCCTGGGATGAGGCGCCCGTTTGCCGTTGCAGGGGTCCGAAACGCCCGGGCGCGCCGGTCAGGCGCGGAGGTCGCGGATCAGCACGTCGAGGTCGCCGCGGCGCTTGTCGAGCATGGCGCCGATCTCGGTCCGTTCGGTCTTCAGGAGGCTGATCCCCTCGATCACGATATCGAAGAACAGGTCCTTGCCCGACTTGTCGGAGACCCGGAACACCACCTCGAACGGCGCCTGGCCCTTGAGCACGGTGTTGGAGACGACCTCGTAATAGTCGCGGACCTTGCGGGTGCCCTCGACCTCGATCCGGCCGCCGATGAATTCGCGGAACCGGCGCCCGTACTTGCGCGAGAGATAGACCGCGAAGGCATCGGCGAAGGCCGAGAGCTGCTGCGGCGAAGCGCTGCGCGCGTCGGGGCCGAGCGCGGTGCGGGCGATGATCGGCACGTCGCCATACCGGCGGAACAGCTTCTCGAAATCGCGGTACATCGCCTGTTCGGAGCGGCCGGAATTGATGATGCCGTTGATGTCGCCGACCACCTTGTCCACGAGGCCGCGGGCCTCGCCATCGGTCAGGGCGGCGGCGGGGAGCGCCGCGAGGGCGGCGGCGCCGGCGAGGAGGGCGAGGGCCGAACGTCGGCCGGTGTCACTGTGCATAGGGATCCTCGGAATAGGGGTCGTCATAGGGATCGAAGGCGAACTCGTCCTCCTGGCCCAGCTCGAAGCGGCGGTTCTGGAGGTAGAGGCTGCGGCCCTGGGCGTAGCTGTCCTCGCTTTCATAGAGCAGGCTGTCGATCGTCGCGCCGAATTCGTAGCGCTGGTTGACCCGGTCCATCACGTTCGCCGTCGGCGGTATCCATTCGTCCGACGCGCCGATAACGCCCGATATGGGGTTGGAAATGAAGTCCACAACCTGCCCGACCGCATCACGTTCGTTTGATGGGCCGATGGCCGGAAGCTCGATATAGGCGCCCTCGCGCGCGCCCCAGGTGTAGAGCGTTTCGCCGAAGCCCGTCCTGCGGGTCTCGACCCCGATCGAGCCCGCCATGTCGAGCACGCCGAGGCCGAACACGGTGTTCAGCACGAAGCGCGCGAAGTTGTGGCCGGCATCGTCGATATTGCCCTGGGCGAGATCGTTGACGATGAAGCGCGGGGTATCGACGTAATTGGCGAAGTTCGAGATGCCGCGGCGCACCGGCTTCGGCAGGGTGAGGCCGTAGACCTGCGAGGTCGGCCGGACGATGGCGTGATCGAGCCCCTTGTTGAAGGCGTGGACCTTGCGGTTGGTCTTCTCATAGGGGTCGTAGATCTCGGTCGGCTGCTCGGGCGTCGAACAGGCGCCGAGAAGGGCGAGCGAGAGGAGGGCTGCCAGGCCGGCCGTCTTGGTTCGGGTCATCGCGCGTCACTCGCCTTACGGGGCATCCGTCGAATTGCACTTAGGATACTGACGCGGAAAAGGCACCAATCCGTGATCTGGCATCCGTGATTTTGTGGCGAATACGAAACATTAACGGCACGGACCCGCGGGTTTTTGCCGGTTTTTGCAGCTCCTGCCGGCGGTACATGGGCGGCGAGAATCCGGTTTCGCAGGGGCGGAATGCGCTCTAGGGTCCGGCCGGAATCGATGGATCGGAGGCTGAGAAATGGCGGGAACCGTGGAAGAGCGGCTGGCGGAACTGGGCATCACGCTGCCCGACGCGCCGGCGCCGGCGGCGAATTACGTGCCCTTCGTGCGGAGCGGCAACCTGTTGCACGTGTCGGGCCAGGTGCCGATCAGGGACGGCGGTTTCGTGACCGGCAAGCTCGGCGCCACCATGGAGGCCGAGGAGGGCGCTGGCGTGGCGCGGCTTTGCGCACTGTCGCTGCTGGCGCAGGTCAAGCGGGCCTGCGACGGCGATCTGGAGCGGCTGGTGCGGGTGGTGAAGCTGGTGGGTTTCGTCAATTCGGCGTCGGAGTTCGGCGACCAGCCCAAGGTCATCAACGGCGCCTCCGACCTGATGGTCGAGGTGCTGGGCGACAAGGGCCGCCACGCGCGCTCGGCGGTGGGCGCGAGTGCGCTTCCCTTCGGAGTCGCGGTCGAGGTCGAGGGGGTGTTCGAGATCAGATGATCCCGCTTCCGGCCGCCTTTCTGGGCCCGCCCCTCGCGCATCGCGGCCTGCACAGGCCCGGGCGGCC
The DNA here is from genome assembly GCA_050299695.1 of Paracoccaceae bacterium. Taxonomy (GTDB): domain Bacteria; phylum Pseudomonadota; class Alphaproteobacteria; order Rhodobacterales; family Rhodobacteraceae; genus Ovoidimarina. The sequence goes on along the minus strand of JBNKWI010000020.1, from coordinate 12,271 downwards.
GGAGAACAGCGTCGAGGCCTTCGAGGCGGCGGCGGCGGCGGGTTACGGGATCGAGCTCGACGTGCAGCTCACCGCCGATGGCGCGGCGCTGGTGTTCCATGACGAGGGGCTTGCGCGGATGACCGGCGCGGAGGGCCTCGTCCGGGACCACGCACTGGCCGATCTGGTGGCGCTGCCGCTCAGGGGCGGCGGGCGGATGGCGGCGCTGGAGGCGGTGCTGGCGGCGGTCGCGGGCCGGGTGCCGGTGCTGGTGGAGATCAAGGACCAGAGCCTGTGCCTGGGCGAAACCGACGGGCGGCTCGAGGCGGCGGTGGCGCGGGCGGTGCGGGCTGCGCCGGGGCCGGTGGCGGTGATGTCGTTCAACCCCGCGAGCGTCTACCGGATGCGCGAACTCTGCCCCGAAGTGCCGCGCGGGCTGACCACCGAGGATTTCGTGGCCGAGGACGAATGGTCCGCGCCACTCGCGGTGCGGGAGCGGTTGACGGCGATCGTCGATTTCGAGGGCTGCGGCGCGGGTTTCCTGAGCCACAACCGCCGGCAGCTCGGGATGAAGCGGATCGCCGAGCTGAAGGCGGCGGGGGCGGCGGTGCTGTGCTGGACGGTGCGGTCGCCCGAAGAGGAGGCGGCGGCGCGGGCGGTTGCCCATAACGTGACCTTCGAGGGCTACGAGGCGGCATTGGCGCCGGCTTGACCCGGCGGGGGCTCGACCCAGGTAAGGGACGTGGCGGACAAGGGCCTGATGACGGAAACCGAGATCGAGATCGAAACCCTGGGGTCGCTGGCGCAGATCGACGCCGGCACCTGGGATGCCTGTGCCTGCCCGGAGGCGGCGGATGGCGGGCGGCCGTTCGATCCGTTCACCACGCACCGGTTCCTGAGCGCGCTGGAAGCGTCCGGATCGGTCGGGCCGGGTACCGGCTGGCAGCCGCAATACCTGACCGCCTGGCTCGGCGGGCGCCTGATCGCCTGCGCGCCGCTCTACGCCAAATCACACAGCCAGGGCGAATACATCTTCGACCACAGCTGGGCCCATGCCTTCGAGCGCGCCGGCGGGCGCTACTATCCGAAGCTGCAGGTCGCGGTGCCGTTCACGCCCGCCACGGGGCGGCGCTTCCTGGCGCGGCCCGGCTTCGAGGCGCTGGCGCAGGCGGCGCTGGTCGAGGGCGCGGTGCGGATCGCGGACCGCCACGGGATTTCCTCGGTCCATGTCACCTTCTGCACCGAAGCCGAGGCCGAGGTCGGGTGCGAACTGGGGCTTCTGCACCGGGTCACGCAGCAGTTTCACTGGGAGAACGCGGGCTACGCGGATTTCGAGGCGTTCCTCGCCGGGCTCTCGTCGCGGAAGCGCAAGAACATCCGCAAGGAGCGGGCAACGGCGCAGGCGTTCGGCGGCGAGATCGTCGCGCTGACGGGCGATGAGATCGTGCCGGAACATTGGGACGCGTTCTGGCGGTTCTACCAGGACACCGGGGCGCGGAAATGGGGCCATCCCTACTTGACCCGGGACTTCTTCGACCGCGTGCACGAGACGATGCGTGACGACGTGCTCCTGATCCTCGCGCTGCGGGCGGGGCGGCCGGTGGCGGGGGCCTTGAACTTCCTCGGCCGCGAGGTGCTTTACGGGCGCTACTGGGGCGCCATCGAGGATCATCCCTGCCTGCATTTCGAGGCGTGCTACTATCGCGCCATCGACCATGCCATCGCGCACGGAATGAAGCGGGTCGAGGCAGGGGCGCAGGGCGAGCACAAGCTGGCGCGCGGATACATGCCGGCGCCGACCCATTCGCTGCACTGGATCGCCGATGCGGGGTTTCGCCGGGCGGTGGAGCAGTTTCTGAGGGCCGAGCGTTCGGCCATGGACGAGGAAATGGAGATCCTGACGAGCTACGGCCCGTTCAGGCGCACCGGAACGGAGGACAGGCCATGACCGAAACACTCGACGCCGCCCAGCGGGCGGAGCTTCTGGAGCCCTTGCTGGCCGCCGGCTGGGCGATGGACGCCGAGCGGGACGCGATCCGGAAGACGTTCGTCTTCCGGAACTTCGTGCAGGCCTTCGGCTGGATGACCCAGGTGGCGATTCATGCCGAGAAGCTGAACCACCACCCGGAATGGTCGAATGTCTACAAGACCGTTGAGGTGCTGCTTTGGACCCATGACGCGGGCGGGCTGACCGAGCTGGACGTGAAACTGGCGAAGCGGATGGACGCGCTGGCATGACGCTCGACGAGATCATGACCTACAAGGTGTTCGGCACCTCGCTCGCCGACCTGATGTCCTTGGAGCTACTCCTGAGCGTGGCGGGCAATGTGCTGTCGGCCATCGCGATCGTCGTTCTGGGCTTCGTGCTGGGCGGCTGGATCAGCCGGCGGATCCGCGCGCTGGGCGGGCGCCACCGGCACCTGGACGTGACGCTGTTCTCGTTCCTCGGCAATCTCGCGCGCTACGCGATCCTGGTCTTCACCTTCCTCTTCGTGCTGAACACGTTCGGGGTGCGGACGACCTCCTTCGTCGCCGTCATCGGTGCCGCCGGCCTCGCCATCGGCCTTGCGCTGCAGGGCACGCTGTCGAATGTCGCGGCGGGCGTGATGATCGTGCTGTTCCGGCCGATCAAGGTCGGCGATTTCGTGGTGATCGACGGGCAGACCGGGACGGTGAAGGAGATCACGCTGAACTTCACCGAGCTCGCCGAGGTGTCGAACGTGCAGATCATCATCCCGAACGCCAATGTCTGGGGCAACACCATCGTCAACTACTCGGCCTATCCGACGCGGCGGGTGGAATGGGTGTTCGGCGTGAGCTACGGCGCGAATCTGGCGCGGGCCGAGGAGGCGATTCTCTCGACGATCACCGCCGATCCCCGCGCCAAGAGCGATCCGGCGCCGTTCATCCAGGTGACCAATCTGGGCGATTTCTCGGTGGATTTCACGGTGCGGGTCTGGTGCGACAGCGGCGATTTCTGGGCGTTCAAGACCGACATGACCCGCAAGGTGAAGGAGGCGCTGGACGCCGCCGGGATCGAGATCCCGTTCCCGACCCGGACGGTGCTGACGGCACAGGCGGACTGACGGGCGCGGCGGCCTTCGGGCAGGCGGTTGCTCCGGATCGTTCGGGCGGCTAGGATGTGCCTGCCGCTTGGGGCGGCATCCGGGTCCGCGGAAAGCCGTCATCGGCGCCCCTCAGATACCAGACACGACATTTCGTCGGTGTTTCTCATGCCCGATCGAGCGGACCGCCGGGCAAGGATCTGAGGAGCTCCGATGCCGAAATCCATCGAACAATTGCGCCGTGACGCGAAGGCGCTGAAGAAGGCCTACGAGGCGCGGGACCGCGAGGCGCTGCGCCGGGTCGAGGCGCATCCGCCGCGCGCGGATGGCAGACCGCTCAAGCATGCCGATTTCCTGCACGTGATCGCGCGCGAGAGCGGCTTCGAGAGCTGGCCGCGCCTGGTCTGGGCCGAGGAGACGATCGGGCTCGACCGGGCCGCGAAGCTCCAGCGGCTGAAGATCGCCCTGGCGCATGGGCAGATCTGGCGGGCCGAGCGGCTCCTGGCCGACACGCCGGACCTGGCGGAGGGCCATTTCGGCCTGCAATGCGCGCTCTACGACCGGGCGGCGGTGGCGGTGGCACTGGCGGAAGATCCCGAGGCGGCGCTTCGGCTTGCGGGGCCGCGCCGGCCGATCCTGCATCTGGCCTTCTCGAAATGGATCCACGCCCGGCCCGAGCTGGAGGCCGACATGCTGGCGGTCGCCGAGATGCTGGTCGCGCATGGGGCGGATGTGAACGACAGCTATGCGCAGCCGGGCGGCGAGGGGCATCTCCTGTCGGCGCTGTACGGGGCGATCGGGCATGCGAACAACATGGTGCTCGGGCGCTGGCTCCTGGACCGGGGGGCGGATCCGAATGACGGCGAGTCGCTCTATCACGCGACCGAGCTTGGCCATCACGAGGGGCTTCGGATGCTGATCGCGGCCGGGGCCGATCCGCGGGGCACAAACGCGCTGTTGCGGGCGCTCGATTTCGACGATGCCGATGCGGTGCGGATGCTGCTCGGGGCGGGGGCCGATGTCGAGGAGTTCAACGACGCGAAGGTCGGCGGCGCGACGCCCCGGGTGATCCCGGCCCTGCATCAGGCGGCGCGCCGGATGTGCGGCCCGGAAGCCGTGTCGCTGCTTCTGGAGGCTGGCGCCGATCCGTTGCGGGAGTTCGCGGGGGCCACGGCCTGGGGCTATGCGCGGGTCTTCGGCAACCGGGCTCTGGCGGAGGCCATCGAGGCGCGGCACGGCGCGCTGCCGCTCACGCGGGAGGAGACGCTCCTGGCGGCGGCGGCCGAGGGGCGGGACACGGAGGGCCAATTCGTCGACCCCGCGCGGCTGCCGCCGGCCTACCGCAACCTGCTGCGGGAGATCGTCCACATGCCGGACAAGCTCGACCAGATGCGGAGGCTGGTCGCGCTCGGGCTGGAATACGACGCGCCGGATGCCGAGGGCCTGACGCCGGTCCAGGTCGCCGGCTGGAGCGGGCTGCCCGAGGCGATGGGCTATTTCCTGTCGCTGAAGCCGGATCTGTCCCATGTGAACGGCTATGGCGGGACGCTGCTCACGACAATCGTCCACGGGTCGGAGAACTGCCCCGAACGGGCGGAGCGCGATTACCTGGCCTGTCTCGAACTGGCGCTGAGCCAGGGGGTCGCGCTGCCGCGCGGCGTGATCGACGGGGCGGGCGAGCCCGAGGTGGCGGCCTTCCTCGCCGGTTGGGCGGCGGCGCATCCGGGGCAGGTGGTGCCGGGGGAGTGACGGCGCATGCGCGCCTCCCGCCCCGTCCTGAACGGGGACGGTGACAGGTGGGGCGCGGTCCGGGCAAGCTGGCGCCATGGATGGGCGCCGATTCTGGCTGATGGTGGCGGGGGCGGGCTGGCTTCTGGCCTGGGCCGCGTCGGTCGCCGTGCTCTGGACGCTCGAGCCCTCGGGCGAGGGCTTCGTGCGCGGGCTGAACCGGGTGACGGCGTTTCTCGGCTGGCAGGCGATCGCGGCGATGCTGGCGCCGGTGGTCTGGGGCATCGGCCGGGCCTGGCCGAAGGGCAGCGCGGTGCGGCGGCTGAGCCGGCTGCCGATGGCTCTGGCGGTGCTGCTGGCGCTGGTCCTGGGCGCGGTGGTGCTTTGGGCGCAGGGGTAGAACGGGATGCGGTTCGACGCGCTGAGGTGTGGAGCCGGGTGGAGCCCTTCCGCCATACAACGGCGCGCAAGCCGGGCGAGGGCCTGCCCGTGGGATGGCGCCGCAACGGCTGATCGGCGTGCTTCATGGGGCCACCCACCTCCGACCTCCAAGGTCCGCGCAAACGTCACCAGAGCGCCTGCCCGTGGGGACGGGCAGGCGCTCGCCCGGCGGCCCGTGCCGGGCCTTGATTCCGGGCGGGGCTGCCGCACAGCCAATGCGAGGGCGCCAGTCCTGATCGTGCCGGAGGCACACCTCCGGTGTGACACGGGCAGCCTTCGGCGTTTGTCGATTGATTGACCCGGCCCCGGTGTGATGCTGGGGCCAATGCGCGCGGCTCCGGAGAGGGTGTGCGGTGCCGTTCGGGTGGTACGCGGCGCAGCGCCGGCCTGTCCAGAGAACGGGAAAAAGGTGAGAGGCTGGACAACGACCCAAGCGGGGCTCGTTACGGCTGCTTCCTTCCGGACCTGACCGGGTTGGCGAGGCGCCTGCCCGCGCCAACCTCTCGAGTGGGAGAATAGGGGATGGCCCGGGCGGTTTCAAGGACCGCCCGGGGCCGGATCTGCGTCAGGCGGTCACCAGCGCGGGGACATGGCGTTCGAACCAGGCGTCCTCGGAGACCGGGCTGCCGTTCCTGTCGGTCACTTCGAGCACCGGCGTGCCGGCCGGGTTGCCGTCATGCCGGAGCGTCAGCGCATCGCCGTCGAAGCTGGTGAACTGGAGCGACATTGCCTCCGGGTAGCAGAGGAGCTGCTCCTGGAGGATGCCCACGGCGATCCGCTCGCCCATGCGGAGCGAGTCGTAATAGTCGGCATAGTAATGCACGCCGGCCATGTTCCGCGCGATGGCGATGTTGGCAGCGATCTTGTCGATCTCGCCTTCTACCGTCAGGGTCGCGGCGCTCTCGGTGCCGGTATCCGGCACGAGCGCATGGCCGCCCGGGGTGGGCACCATGAGCTGGGTCATGCCGATCTCGGCGAGGGTCTTCGGCGTCCGGGCGACCGGATCGGAGTAAAGCTCGAAGAACGCCTTGAGCATGGTCGTGCAGGAGCCCGCCACGGTCGCGTGGCCCGCGCCGTAGGAGGGGTGCATCGGCGAGCCCTCGGGGAAGGCCATCGGCAGGAGGTAGTTCCTGCCCGCCGCGATCTCGGGCAGGGCGCCGCCGCCGGTCGGGCCGTTCCGCGAAGCGATCTCGCGCATGATCGAGAAGCCGTTCGCCTCGGCCTCCTCGAGCTTCTTGACGTGGTCCGCCGCGAAGGGCGCCGCCGCGCCGAGCACCGCGCCATGGCCGTTCTTCGACAACGTCGCGATGCCGGCCAGCGCCTCGGGACGGGCGCGGAGGTGGATGTTGTATTTCTGCCGCCGGACCGCCTTGAGCGAGCGGGTCGCGGTTTCGGTGACCAGCGTCAGGATGTGCGGGCCGCCGAAGGTCGCGAAGGCGTCGCGCGTGCCGGTGGCGTTCTTCTCGGGCAGACCCGAATCCGCCGGGCAGCCGAGGGCGAGGAGCATCAGGCAGGTGTTGAGATAGGCCTGATAGAGCTCGTCGAAATGCACGAAGGTCGCGATGTCGCGCGGCGTCGTCAGGAACCTGCGGCCGATGCCGAAGCGGTCGCTGCCCTTGAGGTTCGCGCCGTTCTGGACGTCGAGCCAGTCGGACCAGTCGGTCATGTAGTCGGCGCCCGGCTCATGCGCCTCGACGCGTTGGTCGATCTGCTGGGCGCCGTAGCGGATGAGCCCGTTCTCGGGTCCCGAGCCGCCGCTCCTGTCGCGCGTGCCCTGGAGCAGGAATTGCGAGATGAAGGGGCCCTTCTGCGCGCCCCTGGTCGAGCCGCGGAACAGGGTGCCCGGGGTCAGCGCGGTGGTGGTGACGAAACGGGCCGCGCGGCGCGCCTGGGAGAAACCGTCGAGCGCCGCGCCGCCGGCATCGGTCACGGGGCGGGAGGCGTCGAACCAGGGGAGCCGGTTCAGGGCCGCGATCACCTGGTCGGCGGCGCCGGTCTCGAAGGCGGTGAAGGGCACGTCGCGCAGGATCGCCATGGCGTAGACCTCGGCCATCTCGGCGGCGAGCTCGTCGGAGCCGAGCCTCGGCGCGGGCGCCATGCCGACCGAGCCGGCGTCGGGCCCCTCGAGGGCGTAGACATGGCCGGCGACCGGGCTTTCCCAGCCGCGGACCGAGGGGTTGGCGGGATGGGCGAAGCTCTTCACCGAGCTTGGCTTTTCGGCATAGCCCGTGGGGCGGTGCGCGCCAGGGGCGTTCTCGGGCCCGAGCGGAACCTCGAAATCGAAATCGGGAGTGTTGATCGCGTCGACGAAGAGCTTGAAGGCGTCGGGGTCGACGATGCCCTTCACGTCATGGGGCAGGCCCTTTGTGAAATTCGTGGGCCAGGTATAGGCGAAGGTCTCGCATTCGCCGTTCGAGACCGGGCCGACGGCGCGGCGCGACACGGCCTCGGCGCGCGCGCGGACGGTCGCCGCCCGGTTGCGGCGGTCCTCTCCGTTCGGATGGGGAAGGGGATGGGCATAGGTGGGTTTGTTCGGAGCGTTCATCGAAGAACTCCCTTGGAAATGGATTCAGAAAAATCGGCTTTGCGAAAATGCGCGAAAGTACGGGGCTTATAGGGGGAATCGCCGGTTCGGCCAATTCACGCCTTCGGCACCGTTCGTGAGGTCAGCTGCCCGGATCCTGCCGTGCATCGTAGACCCGCTGCGCCTCGGTGACGGCGTCCATGTTGCTTTCCGCCCAATGCGCGACCGCCGAGACCGCGTCGGTCAGCGAGGTTCCCAGAGGCGTCAGGGCGTATTCGACGGTAACCGGTACCGTCGGGAACGCGGTGCGCGAAACGAGGCCGTCGCGCTCGAGCTTCTTCAGGGTCTGCGACAGCACCTTGTGCGAGATGCCGTGGATCGTGCGGCGCAGCGCGCTGAACCTATGCGGGCCGTCGCGCAGGAGATCGAGGATCAGCAGCGCCCATTTGTCGGCGATCCGGGCGAAGACCTGCCGGGTCGGGCAGCGGTCGCTGTAGACGTCGTAAGCGTGGTTCATCTTGCGTGGTCCTCGGCCCCCGGTTTCCAGGAGGTAACCTGGTTTCGAAAAGGTGCGGTCTTGCGCGGTTTCGGGTCTGGCGCGTATATGCTTCCTCGTTGGTTACCATTGGTAACCTAAGATCTATTGGAAATCAACCGGACTTGGAGGAACAGACATGTCCAGCATTCTCGTCATCGGCGCCACCGGAACCGTGGGCCGCCCGCTCGTGCGCGACCTTCTGGCGAAGGGCGAAAGTGTCAAGGCCGCGTCGCGCTCGGGCGCGCCGGTGGAGGGCGCCGAGGGCGTTGCCTTCGACATCGCGGCGCCGGATTTCGACGCGGTGTTCGCGGGCGTCGACCGGCTCTACCTGCTGCTGCCCGGCGGCCATCTGGCGATCACCGAACTGCTCCTGCCCATCGTCGCGGCGGCGGCGGAGCGGGGCGTGAAGATCGTGTTCCAGAGCGTCTTCGGCGTGGATGCCGACGATTCGATTCCCTACCGGCAGGTGGAGATCGCCATCGAGAAATCGGGCACGCCCTACGTGATCCTGCGACCGAACTGGTTCTCGGACAACTTCCTGAACTACTGGAAGGCCGGCATCGACCACGGGGTGATCGCCGTGCCGGCGGCGGACGGGAAGTCGTCGTTCATCGACGCGCGGGACATCGCGGCCTCGGCGGCGGCGGCGCTGACCTCGGACGAATTCGACGGCCGGGCGTTCAACCTGACCGGACCGGAGGCTCTGGGCTACGGCGACGCGGCGGCGATCCTGTCGGACGCGCTGGGCAAGCCGGTTGAATACCAGCCGATCGACGACGCGGCCTTCATCGAGATGATGACCGGGGCCGGGGTGCCGGGCGACTATGCCGGGTTCCTGGCGGCGATCTTCGCGCCGGTGCGCGAGGGCTGGACCGCGACGGTGACCGGCGACGTGCGGGAACTTACCGGAGCGGCGCCGCGGCCGGTGCGGAGCTACGTGGCCGACAACGCGGGCGCGCTCGCGGCCTGATGCATCGGAACGGGCCGGGTTTGCACCCGGCCCCTGGCTCCGGTTGGGCCGGGCGGGGGCCCGGCCCCGGGGGATCAGAGGTCGATCCGGAACCGGGCGAAGCCGCCCTCGCCATCGCCCGCGCGTTCGATGGTGAGGCCCTGCACCTTGTCGGCATAGGCCTCGGCGGCGGGGCCGGTGTCGAACAGGACGGAGGTGCCGCCCAGGGGCTTGAAGCTCCAGTTCGCGTCGGCCTTGGGGTCGATGGTGCCCTGCTCGACGATATAGCGCACGATCACGTCGCGGTTGGTGTCGGGCGCCTCGAAGATCACCGTGTCGCCGCCCGCGCCGGGGAAATTGCCGCCGCCCGAGGCGCGGTAATTGTTGGTGGCGATGACGAATTCCATGTCGTCGGTCACCGGCTTGCCCTGGTAGGCGAGGTTCACGATCCGGCTCGCATCGGGGTTCAGCGGCTCGCCCTTCGGCCCGAATTTCGAGGGCTGCGAGAGGTCGATCTGGTAGGTCACCCCGTCGATCACGTCGAAATTGTAGGACGGGAATTCGGGGTTGAGGAGCACCTGGTCGGCCTTGCCGGGCTCGACCTGGTTGAACATCCCCGCCGAGCGTTCCAGCCAGTCCTTCACCTGCGCGCCGGTTACCTTCACCGCGCGGACGGTGTTCGGGTAGAGGTAGAGATCGGCCACGTTCTTGATCGCCACGTCGCCCACGGGCACGTCGGTATAGTAGCCCGGCCCGCCCCTGCCGCCGGCCTTGAAGGGCGCGGCGGCCGAGAGGATCGGCAGGCCCTCGTACGCGGTGCCCTTCATCATCTCGGCGATGTACCATTCCTGCGCCTGGCTGACGATCTGCACCGAGGGGTCGTCGGCGACGAGGGCGAAGTAGGAGTAGAGCGGCGCGGCGGTCTTGCCGACCGGACGGCGGATATATTCGAGCGTCGCCTCGTGGATGTCCTGCACCGCGTCGAGCACCGGCTGTTCGCTCTCGACGAGCGGCGTGATCGAACGGTCCTCGCCCCGCTTGTAGATCGGCCGGGTTTCGACCGCGTGGGTGACGACGCGCCAGGCGTTGCCGTCGCGTTCGAGCATCAGGTCGATGACGCCCAGATGCGAGCCCCAGAAGCCGCCCATGACCGCCGGCGTGCCGTGGACGGTGGCACTGGCGAGGTCGATCCCCGGGAAGCCCTCGTAGTCGGGCGAGGGGAAGACGAGGTGCGAATGCCCGGTCAGGATCGCGTCGATGCCGTCGACGGTGCCGAGCGCGGTCGAGGCGTTCTCCAGAAGGTCGGACGGATCGGCGGCGCCGATCCCGGAATGCGAAAGCGCGATGATGATGTCGGCGCCCTCCTCGCGCATCTGCGGGACATAGGCGGCGGCAGTTGGCACGATGTCGCGCGTCGTCACGTTGCCCTGAAGGTGGCGGGCGTCCCACTGCATGATCTGCGGCGGCACGAAGCCGATCACGCCGATCCGGATCGGGTGCGTCTCGCCCGCTCCGTCCGTCACTTCGCGGTCGAGGATCACGTAGGGCTTGATAAGGGTCACGTCCTTCGTCGGGTCGGAGCCTTCGGATTTGGCGATGTTCGCCGAGACAACCGGGAAATTCGCGCCGGCGAGCGATTTCATCAGGAAGTCGAGCCCGTAGTTGAACTCGTGGTTGCCGAGCGTCGAGGCCTCGATCCCCACGGCGTTCAGCGCGCTGATGACCGGGTGCATGTCGCCCTCCTTCATGCCCCGCTCGTAGGCGATGTAGTCGCCCATCGGGTTGCCCTGGAGGAAGTCGCCGTTGTCGAGGAGGAGCGAGTTCGTCGCCTCGGCGCGGATATTGGCGATATGGGCCGCGGTGCGGGCGAGGCCCACCGTGTCGACGGGCTTGTCGGCGTAGTAGTCGTAGGGGAAGACGTGGACGTGCAGGTCGGTGGTCTCCATGATCCTCAGATGCGCCTGGCCGGCCTGGGCGCGGGCGGAGAACGGGTGCAGGAGCGTGACGGCGGCGGTGCCGGTCGCAAGGAAGCTGCGACGGCTCATGGGAAGGGCCGGATTGGGCATTGGGGTCTCCCTGTCATTTTCTGGTGTCCTGATGCCAGCCTAGCATGACGCATTCATGGCGACGCGTTCAAATCGAAACGCGCGCCTGGAGCGATTCTATCTTGAGTTGTGCAATCTGGTAACCTCTCTCGTGGCGCGCTTGCCGAAGCGCATTGCATTCGTCGCGTGCCCCGTGGCAGGGAGCGGCCATGAAGGATGCGGAAACAGTCACGTTCGGCGGGTCCGGCCTCGACCGGGCGGCGCATCTGCGCAGCGCGCCGCCGGCGGGCGAGGTGCTGCCGCTCTGGCGCGGCAAGCCGCTCGTACGGGCGGTGGAAGCGGCGCGGGAGCCGATGTTCCTGCCGCCCGATCACTCGGTCTTCGAAGACGCGCGGGAACCGGCCCTGTTCCTGGGGCTCGACGATGGGCGGGCGCTTTTTGCGCGCGACGTCTCGGCCTGGGCGCCGCCCGAGGCGGAGGGGCCGGGGGACAGCTTCACCGATTTCACGGAGCAGCATCACCCGGCGCTGCCGGCGGATCTGGCCTTCGTCGAGCTGCGCGCGAACCTGACCGGCTTCGCGCCGCGCGCGGCCGAACTGGCGGCGACGGCGAAGGCGCTGATCGAGTGGCACCGGTCGCATGGCTTCTGCGCGCGCTGCGGCGCGCCGAGCGCGATGGCGGAGGGCGGCTGGCAGCGGGTCTGCGGCGCCTGCGGGACGCATCACTTCCCGCGCACCGACCCGGTGGTGATCATGCTCATCACCCATGGCAACGACGTGCTGGTCGGCCGCTCGCCGGGCTGGCCGGAGGGGATGTATTCGCTGCTCGCGGGTTTCGTCGAGCCAGGCGAGACGCTGGAGGCGGCGGTGCGGCGCGAGATCCTGGAGGAGGCCGGCGTGCGGGTCGGCGCGGTGGGCTATCTCGCCTCGCAGCCCTGGCCGTTCCCGGCCTCGCTGATGGTCGGCTGCCGGGGCGCGGCGGTCAGCCGCGAGATCGTGCTCG
>JBNKWI010000019.1:0-45951 GCA_050299695.1 Paracoccaceae bacterium | reverse complement strand
ATCGGGCTGATGCAGGAGCAGGGCTATATCGGCGCCGCCGAGGCGAAGGACGCGCGCGCCCATCCCGCGCAGCTCTCCGAGGCGGCCGAGCGCCGCGCGGGCGGCTATTTCGCCGATTGGGTGATGGACCAGGGCCCCTCCTTCCTGACCCGCGAGACCACCGAGGACGTGATCGTCCGCACAACTTTCGACCAGCGCATCCAGACCGCCGCCGAACAGGCGCTCGACCATATCTTCGAGACCAAGGTGAAGCCGGGCTCGAAGGCGCAGGCGGCGATCGTGGTGATGTCGGCCGACGGCGCGGTGCGCGCGATGGTGGGCGGGCGCAAGTTCACCGGCGTCGCGGGGCAATTCAACCGGGCGATCCAGGCCAAGCGGCAGACCGGCTCGTCGTTCAAGCCCTTCGTCTATGCCGCCGCGCTCGACCTCGGCTACGGGCCGAACGACACGGTGGTGGACGAGCCCTACACGATCGACATTCCCGGTTCGGGGCCCTGGAGCCCGGAGAATTACGATCACAGGTATCACGGAAGGGTCACGCTGACCGAGGCGCTGAAGCATTCCTACAACGTCCCGGCGGTGAAGATCTCCGAGTTCGTCGGCCGCGAGAACGTGCGCAACATCGCCGAACAGTTCGGCATCGAATCGAACCTTGCCGATGGGCCCGCACTGGCGCTGGGCGCGTCGGAATCGACGCTTCTGGAGATGACCGGGGCCTATGCCGGCATTCTGAACGGCGGCTCTTCGGTGGCGCCCTACGGGCTTCTGGAACTGAAGATCAAGGGCGACGACACGCCGATCATCGGCCAGGAAGGCGGCATGGGCGAGCGGGTGATCTCGGAACAGGCGGCGCGGCAGCTCATCTACATGATGCGCGAGGTGGTCCGCTCCGGCACCGGCACGCGGGCCGGACTGCCCGACCGCGAGATCGCCGGCAAGACCGGCACCACCTCGAGCTATAAGGACGCCTGGTTCCTGGGCTTCTCGGCCGATTACGTGGCCGGCGTCTGGATGGGCTATGACGACAACACGCCGCTCACCGGCGTGACGGGCGGCGGGCTGCCGGCGGAGGTGTTCCAGGAGACGATGCGGCGGGTGCATGAGGGCATTCCGCCGAAGCCCCTGCCGCTTCTCGAGCCGCAGCCCTCGGAGCGCGTCGCGCAGGAGCAGGAGCGCCGGCCGGCGCCGCAGGTGAGCGGCTCGAACGGGTTCGAGCGGGCGCTGATCGGGGTGCTGAACGATATCTTCGGCGGGAATTGAGTCGGGCGAGCGCCTGCCCGCGGGATGGCGCCGGAACGGAGTGATCGGCGCGATTTATGGTGCCACCGGCCTCCGACCTCCAAGGTCCGCGCAAACGTGACCAGAGCGCCAGCCCGTGGAGCGGGCAGGCGCTCGCACGGGCAGCCTTCGGCGCTGTTCGGGCGGGGGGCATTGGACAGCCGTCGCGGCAGTAAGGTCGGCTCAGGCCGGAACGGCCATCGCCGCCCGCATCAGCTCACGGGTATAGGCCTCGCGCGGCGCGTCGAAGATCTCGGCCGCGGGGCCGGTCTCCACCACGTCGCCGTGGCGCATCACCATGATCTTGTGCGAGAGCGCGCGCACCACCTTCAGGTCGTGGCTGATGAAGATATAGGCCAGCCGGTGCCGCTCCTGCAGCCGGCGCAGGAGCTCGACGATCTGCACCTGCACGGTCATGTCGAGCGCGGAGGTCGGCTCGTCCAGAACCACGAGCCGCGGCTGCAGTATCATCGCGCGGGCGATGGCGATGCGCTGGCGCTGACCGCCGGAAAACTCGTGCGGGTAGCGGTGCATGGTGCCGGGGTCGAGCCCGACCTCCTCCATGATCTCCGCCACCATCTGGCGCCGGTCGCGCCCCGGCTCGGTGCCGTGGACGCTGAGCCCCTCGGCGATGATCTCCTCGATGCTCATCCGGGGCGAGAGCGACCCGTAGGGATCCTGGAACACGATCTGCATGTCCCGGCGCAACGGCCGGAGCGCCTTCGAGCGCAGCCCCTGGATGTCGTTCCCGAGGAACAGGATCGGCCCGTCCGAGGAGATGAGCCGCATCACCGCGAGCGCGAGCGTGGTCTTGCCCGAGCCGCTCTCGCCCACGACGCCCACCGTCTCGCCCTCGCGCACGGTGAAGCTCGCGGCGTTCACCGCCTTCACATGGCCCACGGTGCGCCTCAGGAGCCCGCGCTGGATCGGGAACCAGATCCGCAGCCGGTCGGTCTCGGCAACCACCTCGGCATCGGCGGGCACCGGGGCGGGCTCGCCAGCGGTCTCGGCGGAAAGGAGCATCCGCGTATAAGGGTGCTGCGGGTTCCTGAAGATCTCGGCGGTGGGCCCGTGCTCGACGATCTCGCCATCCTTCATCACGCAGACCCGGTCGGCGATCCGGCGGACGATGCCGAGATCGTGGGTGATGAACAGCATCGACATCCCCATGTCGCGCTTGAGATCGGCGAGAAGCTCGAGGATCTGCGCCTGGATCGTCACGTCGAGCGCGGTGGTGGGTTCGTCGGCGATCAGGAGCTCGGGCCCGTTCGCCAGCGCCATGGCGATCATCACCCTCTGCCGCTGGCCGCCGGAAAGCTGGTGCGGGTAGGAGCCGAGCCGGCTTTCCGGGTCCTGGATGCCGACCTTGTCGAGCAGTTCGAGGATCCGCGCCCGGGCTTTCGCGCCGGTCAGCCCCTGATGCAGGAGGAGCGATTCGGCGAGCTGCTTCTCCAGCGTGTGCAAGGGGTTCAGCGAGGTCATCGGCTCCTGGAATATGAAGCTGATATCGTTGCCCCGGACCGCGCGCAGGCGCTTTTCGGTGGCACCGACCATCTCCTCGCCATTGTAGCGGACCGACCCCGAAAGCGCGGCCGAGTCGCCGAGGAGCGAGACGGTCGAAAGCGCGGTCACCGATTTGCCCGAGCCGGACTCGCCGACCAGCGCCACGGTCTCGCCGCGGCCGACCGCGTAGGAGATGCCGCGCACCGCCACGGACTCGGCGCCGTCCTGGCGGAAGGCGACGCGGAGGTCTCGGACCTCGAGGATGGGGGCGGCGCTCACTGGAAGGTCTTTCTGGGGTCGAAGGCGTCGCGCACGCCCTCGAAGATGAAGACCAGGAGCGAAAGCATGATTGCGAAGGTGAAGAAGGCGGTGAAGCCGAGCCAGGGCGCCTGCAGGTTCTGCTTGGCCTGGAGCGTGAGCTCACCGAGCGAGGGCGCGTTGGACGGCAGGCCGAAGCCGAGGAAATCGAGCCCGGCGAGCGTGGAGATCGCGCCGGTGACGATGAAGGGCATCAGCGTCAGCGTCGCCACCATGGCGTTGGGCAGGATGTGGCGGAACATGATCGTGGCGTTGGAGACGCCGAGCGCGCGGGCGGCGCGGACATATTCGAAGTTCCGGGCCCGCAGGAACTCGGCCCGGACCACGCCGACGAGCGAGGGCCAGCCGAACAGGATGGTGATGCCGACGAGGAGCCAGAAACTTCGCCCGAGGATCGCGAAGAGGATGATGATGACGTAGATCGACGGCGTCGAGGCGTAGATTTCCAGGATCCGCTGGAACACCAGGTCGAGCCAGCCGCCGAAGAAACCCTGCACCGCGCCCGCGATGATGCCGATGATCGAGCCGCAGATCGTCACGATTAGCGCGAAGAGGACCGAGAGCCGGAAGCCGTAGATCACCCGCGCCACCACGTCGCGCTTGGTGTCGTCGGTGCCGAGCCAGTTGTCCCTGGTCGGCGGCGACGGCGCGGCGCCGGGGATCGGGACGGGGCGGGAATAATGGTAGGGGATCGGCGGCCAGATCGCCCAGCCCTTCTCGATCGCCTCGCCGTTCACCACGCCGGTCTCGGCCTCCTCCATGATCGCCTCGGGATCGTCGAAGCAGTCCTCGAGCCCGCCCGTGGCGATCAGGCATTTCACCTCCGGGTCGCGGTAGATCGCCTCGGTCTTGAAATCGCCGCCGAAAGCCGTCTCGGGATAGAACTTGAGGACCGGCATGTAGTAGCCGCCGCGGTACTGGACCAGGATCGGCTTGTCGTTGGCGATGAACTCCGCGAAGAGCGAGAGGCCGAACAGCACCGTGAAGATCCACAGCGACCAGAACGCGCGGCGGTTCGCCCGGAAATTCCGCCAGCGGCGCTTGTTGATCGGCGATAGCTCGAAACGCCCGCGCTTCGGCGGCAGGGCCGGCCGGGAGTCCGGCGCGGCGGGCTCGGGGGGCGGCAGGTTCTCGGCGACCGACATGGGCTCAGGTCTCCCGCGTCTCGAAATCGATCCGGGGATCGACGAAGACATACATGAGGTCCGAGAGGATCCCCACGACGAGGCCGATCAGGCCGAAGAAGAACAGCGTGCCGAAGATCACCGGATAGTCCCGCGCGACGGCGGCCTCGAAGCCGAGCCGCCCGAGCCCGTCCAGCGAGAACAGCGTCTCGATGATCAGCGAGCCGCCGAAGAACACGCCGAAGAACACCGACGGGAATCCCGCGATCACGATCAGCATGGCGTTGCGGAAGACATGGCCGTAGAGCACCCGGCGCTCGGCCAGGCCCTTGGCCTTGGCGGTGACCACGTATTGCTTCTTGATCTCGTCGAGGAAGCTGTTCTTCGTGAGCAGCGTCAGCGTCGCGAAGCCCGAGATCGACGAGGCGAAGACCGGCAGCGCGATGTGCCAGAGATAGTCGAGTGCCTTGCCGACGAGGCTGAGCTGGTCCCAATCGTCCGAGGTGAGCCCGCGGAGTGGGAAGATCTGCCAGTAGGAGCCGCCGGCGAACAGCACGACGAGCAGGATCGCGAACAGGAAGCCCGGGATCGCGTAGCCGATAATGATCGCTCCGGAGGTCCAGGTGTCGAAGGAGGAGCCGTCCTTCACCGCCTTGCGGATGCCGAGCGGGATCGAGACCATATAGGCGATCAGCGTCGACCAGAGGCCGAGCGTGATCGAGACCGGCATCTTCTCCCAGACGAGGTCGAGCACGCCCTTGGAGCGGAAATAGCTGTTGCCGAAATCGAAGCGGATATAGTCCCACATCATGTCGACGAAGCGTTCGAGCGGCGGCTTGTCGAAGCCGAATTGGACCTCGAGCTGCTTGATGAACTCCGGCGGCAGGCCGCGGCCGCCCACATAGCCGTTGTCCTCGGCGCTCTGGTCGAACGTGTCGCCGCCGCCGCCCGCGATCCCCTCGAACACGTCGCCCGAGCCCTCGAGCTTGGCCAGGATCTGCTCGATCGGCCCGCCGGGGACGAACTGCACCAGCGTGAAGTTGATGATCATGATGCCGAGAAGCGTCGGGATCACCAGAAGCAGCCGGCGGAGGATATAGGCGCCCATTGCCGCGCCGTCAGAGCTTGCCCGCGCTTTTCAACGCGGCGGCCTTGTCGGGGTTGACCCACCAGTAATCGAGATAGCCGAGCCCGAATTCGGGCAGGGTCTCGGGATATTCGTACATGTCGTAATAGGCGACCCAGTTCTCCTGGAGCATCCAGACCGGGACCATGAAGTAGTCGTGGCGCATGATCCGGTCGATGGCGCGGACGGCGGCCGACATCTCGTCATAGGTCTCGGCCTCGATCACCTTCTCCGTAAGCGCGTCGACCACCGGGTTGCAGTAGCCCGCCGGGTTGAACACGTCGTCGCGGTCCTCGCAGCCGAAGCGCTGCTGGAGTCCCGAGCCTTCGACGAGGCCGGTGCGGTAGGCACCGAACAGCATCTCGAAATCGTTCGACTGGGTGCGCGCCTGGTACTGGCTCGGGTCGATGCGGTTGTAGCGGGCGTTCACGCCTAGCGCCTTCAGGTTCTCGATATAGGGCGTGATGATCCGGTCGAAGGACTGGGTGTCCTCGATGAACTCGATGTCGAGGGTCTTGCCGTCCTTGTCGCGGAGCATGCCGTCGTCGCCGGGTTCGTAGCCCGCCTCGGCCATCAGCTTGAGCGCCTTCCGCAGATTGCCCCGGTCGAGCGGGCGGGGGCCGCTTTCATGGGGCAGAACGGCGGGCTCGGTGAAGATCGCCTCGGGCAGCTGGTCGCGGAATTCCTCGAGATATTGCAGTTCCAGCCCCTCGGGCAGGCCCTGGGCCTTCAGCCGGTCGTTCTCCCAGAACGACGTGCGCTGGGTGAAGAGCCCGTATTGCAGGTTCTCGTTCGTCCAGGTGAAGTTGTACATCAGCCCCAACGCCAGCCGCAGGTTGCGGTCGGCGAATTTCGGGTCGCGCATGTTGAAGACGAACCCGGTCGCCGTCGGCAGCGTCCCGTCGGGCAGGGTCTCCTTCGCGATCGTACCGTCCTTGACGCCCGGGAAGTCGTACTGGGTGGCCCATTGCAGCGAGCTGTTCTCCTGCCGGAACGTGTATTCGCCCGCCTTGAACGCCTCGAAGGCCGCCGAACTGTCGCCGAAATACTCGACGCGGATCCGGTCGTAGTTCCCCCGCCCGCGCATCAGCGGGTGGTCGGCTCCCCAGTAGTCCGGGTTCCGCTTGAACGAGATCCGCCGTCCCACATCGACGCCGTCGAGCATGTATTCGCCGGTGCCCGGGCTGATCTCCAGCCGCGCCTCGTCGAGCCGCGCACCGGTCTTCTCGTACCAGGCCTTCGACCAGGCCGGCAGGCTGCCCATCTGGGTGATAAGCCCCTTGCGCGGGACCCCGTCCGCGAAGGTGAACTTGATCCGGTAGGGGTCGAGCACCTCGGCCTTCGCCACCATCTTCTTGACATAGGCCGCATAGGAGGGCGTGCCCTGCTCGATCAGGAGATTGTGGGTGAAGAGGATGTCCTCGGCGGTCATCGGCGTGTCGTCGGAGAACTTCACGTCGCGGCGCAGGTTGAAGATCACCCAGTCCTGACTCTCGGGGTATTCCAGCGTCTCGCAGAGCAGGCAGTAGGAGGAGTTCACCTCGTCGTCGGTGCCGATCATCATGTCTTCGTATATGAAGGTCGACATCACGCCGGGATTGCCGTCCAGCGTCGCATAGGCGTTCATGCTGTCGAAGGAGCCAAGCGCCGAGATGCTGATCTCGCCGCCGAGCGGCGCGTCGGGACTGACGTAGTCCAGATGGTCGAAATCGGGACCGTATTTCAACGCGTCGTATTCGTTGTAGCCGTGGCTGACGATGATCTCCTCGCCTTCCTGAGCCCAGCCGGAGCCTGCTGCGAGCGCGCCGAAGGCCAGCGTGGCGGCCCAGACTGCACGGATGGGCGCCCGTCCACGCGAACCGTGGGCGGCAGCAGACTGCGTCCGGTGGGAGGTCATGGGGGGTCTCCGTGTGCTGCGCGATCATGTCGTTCTTGTCATTAATTAATAGCTAATTCGCGCGAGCCGGCCACTGCAAGCGGTATGGCGTTGAAGTTTCGGTGATGATTCCCGGAAGCCACGGAACCTTTCCGCCCGTCCGGCCCGCGAATCCCCGCGCATCGGCGGGCCGGCACCCGTAAATCTCGCGTTAGCCCTGACCGGCTAGGCTGCGCCGTCGTTCGATGTCGATCCGCGCAAGGGCCATGGCCAAGAGGAGAGGACATATCCCGGGCGGGACGCGCCTGGCCATCGCGCTCGTCGCGGCCCTGGTCGCGGGAAGCTGCGCGCGCGACGGCGAGGCCGAGTTGCGCGCGCATCTGGACCAGTGGTTCTTCCTCGGCAAGACCTACTATTTCGAGTCGCACATGCGCTGCACCGCCGCCCTGATCCATGTCCGGGTCGACCGGCCCCGGCCCGAGCTCGCGGTGCAGGACCATCCGGAAAGGGCCAAGGCGGCGCTCCGGTCCGAAGGCGTGGCGGCGATCCGGATCCCCGGGCTCTCGCCCACCGCGATGACCGACGCGATGCTGCTCACGGGCGCCGGCACTTTCGGCAAGGAGGCGCTTGCGGCGGGCTCGCTCTCCGGCCCCTGCCTCGGGAACAAGCGGGTCCAGGGCTTCCTCCATGAGGCGCTCACCCGCCCCGGCGCGACCATGGTCTATGACGCCGCGACCGAGGGGCTGATGATCCTCGATCCGGCGCGGAACCGGCTGTTCTACATCGCGGGCGACGTCTGGTAGAAAATCTTTCGCGGCACCGCCAAGGATTGACGCGCGGCCCGCGTCCTATCCATCGTGATGCGCATGTCGACTTCCGACGAGGCCCTGGCCCTCGCCGCCGCCGGCGGCGACCGCGACGCGTTCGCGGCGCTGCTCGCGCGGCACTACGACAGGCTGTTCGGCCTGTGCTTCCGTCTGACCGGGCGCCGCGACGCCGCCGAGGACCTGACGCAGGACATCTGCGCCGCCCTGCCGGTGAAGCTCGCGGGCTACGAGGGCCGCGCGCGGGTCACGACCTGGCTCTACCGGGTAGCGGTGAACGCCGCGCATGACCGGCGCCGCCGCGCTGCGACCCATGCCCGCGCCGCCGAGGGCTGGGGCGACTGGGAACTGAACCGCCGCGCGGCGATGGACGAGGACGCGGCGCGGCAGGACTGGCTGGCCAATGCGATGCTCGCCCTGCCCGAGGCTTTGCGCGACACGCTGGCGCTGGTGCTCGACGAGGGGATGACGCAAGCCGAGGCGGGCGAGATTCTCGGCGTGTCGGAAGGCACCGTGGCCTGGCGGATGGCCGAGGTGAAGAAGCGCCTTCGGGCCATGGACCGTGAGGAGAGCGAGGCATGAGCGACGAGTTCGACACTCTCCGCGCCGCGATGAGGGGCGCGACCCCGGCTCCGGATCCGGAGCGGAAAGAGTCCAATCTGCGGCTCGCGGAAGAAAATTTCGACCGGCTCCAAGGATCGCGCCAGCCGGCGCGTCCCAGTCAGGAGCGCCCGGGTTGGGCGCGCCTGACCGAAGGAGTGACGGACATGTTCAGGGTTTTGACGACGAAGGGCGGCCTTGCCGCGACGACGGCGCTGGTCGCGGTGGCGGCGGTGCTGGTGGTGCGCGAGGGCGATCTCGCGACGCAGAAGGCGGAGAAGCCGGGCCTCGTGACCGAGGTCGCCGAGGAAGCGCGGCGCGAGCGGGCGGCGGGGCCGGCGGTGGATGACGCGGTGGATGCACCGCTGGGCGAGGAGGTGGTCGCGATGGAGCCCGCACCGGTTGCGGAACCCTCGGCGCCGGCCCCCAAGCCGGAGGTCGTCGGGCAGTTGGCGGATACTTCGTCGGCGGAAGCCGAGGCGGATTCCGCCGTTGCCGGCGGCCAGGCCGGCACGCTTTCGGTACAGAACTACACCGGTATTGCCCCTCAGCGCGCGCCCGCGGCCGAAACCCGGAAGATGATCGCCCCGCCCCCGCCCGGCGAGCAATTCGTCACGCCCGAGGCCGATACCGAGGTCTACGCGAACGCCAAGGCCAACCCGCTGAAGGTCACCGCGACAGATCCGGTCTCGACCTTCTCCATTGACGTGGACACCGCCTCCTGGAGCGTCCTGCGGTCCTCGCTGATGGCCGGGGCGCTGCCGCCGAAGGACGCGGTGCGGGTCGAGGAGATGGTGAACTACTTCCCCTATGCCTACCCCGCCCCGGACGGGCCCGACCCGTTCCGGCCGACGATCAACGTGGTGGAGACGCCCTGGAACCCCGATACCGAGCTCGTCCATATCGGCATCCAGGGGCGGCTGCCGGCGCTGGAGGACCGCCCGCCCCTGAACCTCGTCTTCCTGATCGACACCTCCGGCTCGATGCAGGACGCCAACAAGCTGCCGCTCCTGAAGCAGTCGTTCCGGCTGATGCTGGCGGAGCTGCGCCCAGAGGACGAGGTCTCCATCGTCACCTATGCGGGCAGCGCGGGCCGGGTGCTCGACCCGACCCCGGCGGCGGAGCGGAGCACGATCCTCGCGGCGCTCGACCGGCTCGAGGCGGGCGGCTCCACCGCAGGCCAGGCGGGGCTGCAGCAGGCCTATGCCACGGCCGAAGGGATGGCGGCCGACGGCGAGGTCACCCGGGTGATCCTGGCCACCGACGGGGATTTCAATGTCGGGCTGTCGGACCCGGACGCGCTCGAGGAGTTCATCGCCGAGAAGCGCAAGAGCGGGACCTATCTGAGCGTGCTGGGCTTCGGCCGGGGCAATCTCGACGACGCGACGATGCAGGCGCTCGCGCAGAACGGCAACGGTCAGGCCGCCTATATCGACACGCTTTCGGAGGCACGGAAGGTGCTGGTGGACCAGCTCACCGGCGCGCTGTTCCCGATCGCCAATGACGTGAAGATCCAGGTGGAGTTCAACCCGGCCGAGGTGGCCGAGTACCGGCTGATCGGCTACGAGACCCGCGCGCTGGCCCGCGAGGATTTCAACAACGACAAGGTGGACGCGGGCGATATCGGCGCCGGCCACAGCGTGACGGCGATCTACGAGATCACGCCGGTGGGTTCGCCCGCGGTGCTGAACGGGCCCCTGCGCTATGCGCCCGCAGCCGAGGTGACGGCGACAGCGACGGCGACTGCGACGGACGGGGAGCTCGGCTTCCTGAAGCTGCGCTACAAGCGGCCCGGCGAGGACAGGAGCGTGCTGATCGAGACGCCGATCGCGCCGGAGGCGGTGGCGGCGACGAGAATGGCTGCAGTGAGCGAGACACTGCGCAGCAAGGACTGCATGTTCATTGATTTTCTCCCTCTTATTGTTGCATTCACTGATATATTGAATGCATGCATTAGCCTGATCGAAACCTGGAGTATGTGAAGTGCACTGCAAGTTATGGCAGGGCAAACAGATCGTGCGGACAGAATGGGTCAACATTCATTGCCTGCTTTTGACCCCTGTTCCATAGTGTACCGGACCCCTAAGAGGCGGGATTGTTGTGCTTTGATTGCATCTTGTGATCGCCGCAGCCGCCAAGATGGGGTCATCGGGTCGACATGAAAGAACTGGGAGATATCAAATGGAATCCGCGAAGGAAGGCCGCGCTTTTGTGCTCGTTCACGGTGCCGGGCACGGTGGATGGATGTGGAAACGGGTCAGGGACCAGCTGCATGCGAAAGGCCACCGCGTCTTCACCCCGACGCTGACCGGGCTTGGCGAACGCTCGCATCTGATGAGCGGCGACATCACCCTGCAAACCCATATCGACGACGTGGTGAATGTCTTCAAATGGGAAGATCTGACGAATGCGGTTCTGGTCGGCCATTCCTATGCCGGCTGGGTCGTGACCGGTGCGATGGAGCAACTTGAAGACCGGGTTTCGGGGCTCGTCTACCTTGATGCCTTCCTGCCGGATGACGGACAGCGCGGCGTCGATTTCCTGAACGAGCAGCAGACCGCCGCCTTTGAAGAGGCGCGCGCAAAGGGCGAGGTTTCGCGTCCGGGGCCGAACTCCAAGGCGCTGCGCATCCAGTCAGAAGAGGATGCGGCTTGGGTCGACTCGAAGATCACGCAACAGCCCATCGGGGTTTCCCTGCAGGCGCTCAAGCTGACTGGCGCCCGGGATCGCGTCGCGAAGAAGGTGTACGTCCGCGCGCCCCTTTTCCCGCAGCCGCGCTTCGATGCGGCTTTGGAGCGGTGCCAGGCGGATGACAGCTGGAAAACCGTCGTGATGGAGAACTGCGGGCACGACCCGATGATCGACGATCCCGAGGCCGTGGTTGCCATCCTAGAGGGTCTGTTGTGAGCCAATCTCCCGTAAGCATTCTGGCGCCGGCGGCTTTTGCTTCGGCGCTGGACGTGCTCGCGAAGGACTATGAACCGGGGCTGGTTTCGGTTGCCTACGGACCCGCCGCGGGGCCGGCACCGGACGGCATCACCAGCCGGCTGCAAGCCGGAGCGTCCTGCGACTTTGTCATTCTCCCTCACGTCCTGGCGCAGGCAGAACTGTCCGCCGGACGGCTCGTCGGTTCTCCGGTCCAGATCTTTGCATCGACCGTCGCGTTTTGCGTGCCCGAGGGGTCAGAACGGCCCGATCTGTCGACCGAGGCTGGCCTGTGGCGGGCGCTCGCCGACGCCCCGTCCATCGGCCTGTCGGCAGCGGGAAGCGGCAAATTCTTTCACGATGTTCTTGTGCCCAGATCCGGGCAGGGGAGTGCGCTGGAGGAGAAACTGCGGATCATTGCCGACCGCCCCGTGGGAAACGCCGTGGCCGAGGGTTTCGTTGCGCTCGGTTTTCAGCAAAAGGCCGAGCTCCTGGAGGCGAAGGGTATCGAGTTGATCGACGATCTGACAGAGATCGCACGCAACGACACCTGGCTCGTTCTGGCCCAATGCTCTGGCAGCGCCGCCGCCGCAACCAAATTACCGCTGGTCGAGCACATTCTCTCGGAGCATGGTCGCCGGATCCTGACAGCGCATGGCCTGTTGCCGGCCCCCTGAGCCTCCCGACCCTCGGCAGGGGAGTCAGCTCGCCCGCAAAGCTACTCGGCGGCGACCGGTCTCGGGGGGCGCTGGTCAAAGCGCCGCTCAAATATGCCTTCGGCGATGCGGTTCTTCATGATCTCGATGGATCCGCCCGCAATCATCCAGCCACGCGTGCGACGCAGGCAGTACTGCGCGGTGCTTTCGCTAGAAAAGCCCAACCCGCCAAGGATCTGCACGGCCTCGTTGGCGGCGAAATAGCCCGCCTCGTTGCACGCCAGCTTGGCCAAGGCGGTTTCATGTGCCGAGGGCAGCCCACCGATCCCGTTCACGGTCGCCCGCATCAACAGAAGCTGCGCGCTTTCCAGCTTCAGCTCCATTTCGGCGAATTTCCACTGCAGGCCCTGGAACTCGCAAAGAGGTCGTCCGAACTGCTTGCGCGTCAGCGCGTGTTCGCGCGCGAGATTGAAAGCGTGCCGCCCAACGGCAACGGCCCGCGCCGCATTGCCCAGGCGTTCGACATTGAACCCGGCGATCTGCTTCTTGAATCCGCCCGCGCCCAAAAGGACGTTCTCCTTGGGAATCCGTACGTTGTCGAAATAGAGCTGCGACCATTCCTCTCCGTTCATGAAAGCCGAAGGCTGGCCGATCTCGAAACCGGGCGTGCCACGTTCGATCAACACGGAGCCTATGCCTCCAGTGCCGGGGCCAAATCTCACGTAGACAAGAAACAGGTTCGCCACGCCGCTATGTGTGCCGAATATCTTCGTGCCGTTGATGATGTAATCATCACCATCCGGCGTTGCGCTTGTCGCCAATTCGGTCACTGCCGAGCCTGCCCCGGGTTCGGTCATGCCGAGAGAAATCAGGGCCCTGCCTGCGAGGATGTCTGCAAGATACCGGGATTTCTGTTCCTGGGTCGCATACTCGACAAAGGTTCGGACCGGCCCGAAATTGGCGGCCTGAATCACGTCACCCGATTTGGGACAGACTTCCGCAACGGCTTGGATGGCAAGGATTGCATCCATGAGGGTGCCGCCGCTTCCACCATCCGCCTCGTCAAAGAGAATACCCAGAAGGCCCATCCCGGCGAACTTCGCCGCCACGTCCCATGGATACTCCTCCGACGCGGCGCGTGCAGCGGCGGTTGGCGCCAGTTCCGCTCGAGCGAACCGACTGACCATGTCGCGGAACATGGTTTGTTCCTCAGTCAACTCAAAATCCATCCCGCAGTTCCTTTGCTTCGCACAGGGACGGATTCTAGCGAACAACCCTAGGTGACCAAAGCCGACTAATAGTCAATTTGCGGAAACGAAAACTTATGCCAGGCACTTCGTCTTCCCGGCCCTGACGGGCCAAATCGACGGGAGGCCGAGGGCCTGCCGCGGACGCTCCATGGTCATCTGAGCCCGACTTCTCCCCGGTTTTCGGGAGTTGCGGGCTGTTTGAGATCCGGTGCGCTCGCCCCTACAGCCTTCGCCAATATTGACTACGCGCATCTCCACGATAAGGTACAGGTAGGAACAGGTGCCCACGCAATGCCGTCGCGGATCGGAATCGCAAAATCAGAGTGGGTCGCGCGGACGCTCGAACGCGAGATTCGCGAAGGTCGTGTCGGCCACGGCGACCTGCTGGAGAGCGAAGTTGGGCTGATGCGGCGGTTCGCCGTAAGCCGGAACACCGTGCGCAAGGGGCTGGAGCTCCTTTCCCGGCAGGGGATGATTACGACGCGCACCGGGATCGGATCGTTCGTGACCTACGACGGCACGACCATCGACAGCAACCTGGGGTGGACCGTCGCGCTGTCACTCGGCACGGGCGAGGTGACAACACGGCTCTTGCGGCTCGATCGTGGAGGAAGCGGGCGCGCGGACCGGAAGATCGGGACAACCTCCGAGTACCTCCGCATCGACAGGTTGCGGTTCTGCTCATCGGCAAAATGCGGGATCTCGCTGGAGCGCAGCCGGTTGCCCTGGCGCGACAGCTTCACGCACGCAGTCGAACACGGTCTGACGGACGGATCGCTGAACCGGACCCTTGCCGAACTCGGGCTTTCTGCCGCCAACGGGCAAGAGACCGTCGGTGTGATTCCCGCGTTGCCGGAGGGCGACGCCGCGATCATGGAACGCCCAGCCAGCGTTCCAATGCTGCGCCTCGAACGCGTATCGCGCTGCGCTGACGGCAGTATTCTGGAGTATGTCGACAGCATTCTCGACCCGGCGCGGTTCGGCCTGAGGATCGACTTCTGATGGGCGCGCAAGAACGAGAGACGGATCGTGCGCTCGGGGCGCTCACGGGGGTCGCCCTAGGCGACGCGCTCGGCATGCCTTCGCAGACGCTTCCGCGCGCTCGGATTGCCGAGACCTACGGCCGGATCACCGATCTTGTCGATCCCGTTGCGGATCATCCCGTATCGCACGGGCTGCGTGCAGGGATGGTCACGGATGATACCGAGCAGACCTTGCTTCTGGCGGACTTGCTGATCCATGCGCCCGATCGCTTCGACGATCGCGCCTGGGCCGAGGCATTGCTTGGTTGGGAGCGCGACGTGCGTGCGCGGGGGCTGCGGGATCTGCTCGGCCCATCGTCGAAACGGGCCCTCGATGCGCTGCTGGCCGGGGTTCCGGCAACCGAAACTGGGTGCGGGGGCACGACCAACGGCGCGGCCATGCGTATCGCTCCGGTCGGAATCGCCACTCCGCCGGACGATCCGGGAGCCCTTGTCGCACGCGTTGCCGAAGCATGTCGCGTGACGCACAACACGCGCGAGGCGATCTCGGCCGCCGCCGCGGTCGCGATGATGATCAGCCACGGAGTAGGCGGCGCGCGCTTCGATGCCGCCATCGATCGCGCCGTCGAGGTCGCGCGGATCGGGGCCACCCACGGCGCGCCGGTGGGCGAAGGGAACATGGACCGCCGCATCCTTGCCGCCTTGCGGTTTGCGGAGGAAGGTTCGGAAGAGGAACTGGCCGCGCGCATCGGCACCTCAGTTGCAAGCAGCGAAGCGGTGCCGGCGGCGTTCGGTGTCGTGCTGCTCGCGAAGGGCGATCCGTGGCAGGCCGGCGTGATCGCGGCGAACATCGGGGACGACACCGACACCATTGGCGCAATCGCCTGCGCGATGGCGGGCGCGTGCGGCGGTCTGTCGACCTTTCCGCAGGACAAGGTGGAGAAGGTCATCGCGGCCAACGGGCTGCGCCTCGGTCCGGTCGCGGACGCGCTTCTGGCGATCCGTGCACGGCGCAAGGTCAGGGTGCCGTCATGACCAGCCGTCTCGTCCAGATGTCCGGCGTGATCGTCGACCATATCTACTGGGTCGACTCCGTGCCTCGTGCCGGGCACGAGGCCATCGTGCGCCGGTCGGCGATCTGCGCGGGGGGCGGGTACAACGCGATGGCCGCCGCGTGCAGGGCGGGGATGGCGGTCGCATATGCCGGGACGCTCGGCACCGGCCCGTTCAGCGAGATCGTCGCGGATGCGCTGGCGGCGGAGCGGATCGAGACGCTGCGGCCAAGGCTTGCCGGACGCGATCAGGGGTGCTGCACCTGCCTCATCGACCGGGCGGGAGAGCGGACCTTCGTCGCCGCGGAGGGTGCGGACGGAGTCGTGACCCCGCCGGATCTTTCCGCCCTTTCGGTGCAGGCAAACGATTGGTGCCTCCTGTCGGGCTATGCGCTCGGCTATCGCGAAAGCCGGGCGGCGCTGACCGACTGGCTGGAGGCGCAGTCGGGGCAGATCCGGCTCGTGTTCGACCCATCGCCGCTTGTGGCGGAAATGCCCGAACGAAGCCGCGCCGCCGCCCTGAGGGCTGCCACATGGATCAGCGCGAACCGCGCGGAAGCAGAGGTTCTGACCGGCCAGACCATGCCCGAGCCCGCGGCCATCGCGCTGGCGAGCGGGCGCGCCGGGGGCGCGATCGTGCGAGACGGCGCAAACGGATGTTACATCGCGATCGCCGATGGCCCCGCGCACCACGTCCCCGGCCATTCCGTTCAAGTGGTCGACACCAACGGCGCGGGTGATGCCCATGTTGGCGCCTTCATCGCCCTGCTCGCCGAAACCGACGATCCGATCCATGCAGCGCGCTTTGCCAATGTCGCGGCGGCGCTTTCGACAACCGAAGAAGGGCCGTCCACGGCCCCAAGCAAGAGTGACGTTCTGGCCGTTCTCGGGAGGGCACCCGTGCCGGCCCGGACGGCATGATACAACCGACGGGAGGACCCCATGAAAAGACAGCTTCTGACCTCTATCCTAATCGTCGCCGGCCACGGCGTCCTTGCGGACGAGATCCGTGTTCTGAACTGGCAGGGCTACGGCACCGACATCGACTGGGCCATCGCCGCCTATGCCGAAAAGACCGGAAACACGGTCGTTCATGAATACTTCACGTCCGAACAGGAGATGCTGACCAAGCTGCGGACCAATCCTGGCGCCTATGACGTGGTCCTGATCAACTCCGCCTACACCGCGCAGGCGAAGGACGAAGGGCTGATCGACCCGATCGACACCTCCAAGCTCTCGAATTTCGCTGATCTCGATCCTTCACTGACCGGCAACGAGGATCTCAACCCCGGCGGTGCGCTCTATGGCGTGCCCTGGACATGGGGTCTGACCTCGATCGCGGTGAACACCAGCGATTTCGCCGAGGCGCCAACCTCGCTTTCGGTTTTGTGGGATCCGGAATGGAAAGGCCGGGTCTCGATCCGGGACGATGGGCTCGAAGCGGTCCAGTTCGCGGCGATGTCGCTCGGCCAGAACATCAACGCGATCACGGATCTCGACGCCGTCACGGAACGGCTGAAACTGCTCCTGCCCCAGATCACGACCTTCTGGAGTTCGGAGAACGACTGGAACCAGTTCATGTCCGCAGGGGATTTCGCGGTGGCGACCTATTGGTCGGGTTCTGCCGCACGGTCCCAGGCAAAGGGGTTGCCGATTGCGCTTGTCGTGCCCGAAGAAGGGGCTATCGGCTGGCTCGATGGCCTGTCGATTCCGGCAAGTTCGACCCACAAGGACGCCGCGGCCACCTTCATTGACTGGATGGTGGATCCTGCATTCTACGTGAAATGGGAGGCCGAGGGCGCGCCGGTCTCGTCCAACACGAAGGCACTCGCCGAGTTGCCGGAGACAAGCTTCAACCGCAAGCTCGTCGAGGATCCGGCCACGGTCGCGCGGGTGCAGTTCATGAAGCCGGTCTCGGACGCGGATCGTGCAACCTACCTGAAGCTTTGGCAGGACCTGAAGGCGGCACAGTAACGCGACCCGGGGGAGGGGGCAGATGGCAACGTCGCTCAACGCGCAGGACCGCCTGAGGGCGATCACGCTTCTGTCCCCCGCCTATCTGTGGCTGACGGTGGCAGTCTTCCTGCCGCTGTCGGCCATGGCCTTCTTCAGCTTCCTGTCGGACGTTCCCTTTGGCGAGCGGGACTGGCACGCGACACTCGACAATTACCGGGCGTTCTTCGAGACCCCGACCTATATCAAACTCCTGTGGAAATCGCTGAAGCTCGGACTGATCGTCACGGCCGTCTCGGTCGTCGTCGGTTTCCCTTGCGCCTACGTCCTGGCCAAGGTTGTGAAGGGCAGGTCGCGCGAAGCGCTGTTCCTGCTTGTCATCCTGCCGTTCTGGTCCAACTCGCTGGTGCGCATCTTCTCCTGGGCCATCGTCCTGCGCGGCAATGGCGTTCTCGACCGGACCGTGAACGCGATCCTTCCCTGGGATGTGAAGCTCAATCTCATGTTCAGCCCCACGGCCATTGTGATCGGCCTTGTCCATTCCTACTTGCCCTACGTCATCCTGACATCCTACCTCGCGCTTCAGGCCATCGACGACAGCGTGATCGAGGCCGCGCGGTCGCTCGGAGCGAAGCGGCGGACGATACTCCGGCGGTTGATCCTGCCGCTCGCTGCGCCGGGCATCCTGGCCGGCGCGGCGCTGGTTTTCGTGCCAGTGGTCGGATCGTTCATGGAGCCCCGCCTGCTCGGTGGCCGGCTCGGCACCTATTACGGCACGGTGATCGAGGATCAGTTCGTCGCCGTCTTCAACTGGCCGCTCGGCGCGGCCCTGTCCTTCATTCTTCTGGCGGTGGTCCTGACGATCCTCGCCGCCGCGAGCCCGATTCTGCGGAGGGCGCAGACGTGAGCAACGCCATTCTCGCCGATCTCGGTCGCGCCTATGTCGGCTTGATCCTCTTCTTCCTCTACGCACCGATCCTCGTCATGGCGGCGATGTCCTTCAACGCGTCGGAGTTCTACCAACTCCCCTTCGACTTCTCGACAGGCTGGTATGCGCGGCTTGCCGGAAACCGCGAGATCCTCGCCGCGGCCTTGCGCTCGGTCTGGATCGCCGCGGTCGTGACCCTGATCGCGACCAGCCTCGGGACCGCCGCGTCGATCGCTCTCTTTCGCTACGAGTTCCGCGGCAAGCGCGTGCTTCAGGTGCTTCTCTTCCCGCCCATCGCGATTCCCTGGCTGATCACGGGAACGGCGATGCTGATCTTCTTTTTCGGGATCGGGCTCGGACGCGGCACACCCGCCGTCATTCTCGGCCATGTGGCGCTGGCTCTGCCCTATGTCATCGTCGTCGTCTCGGCGCGCCTCACCACCTTCGACCGTACGCTGGAAGAGGCCGCGCGGTCGCTCGGCGCCTCGCCGTGGCGGATCACGCGCGCCGTCACGGTGCCCTGGATCCTGCCCGGAATCATCGCGGGCGGGCTGTTCGCCTTCGCGGTGAGTTTCGACCAGTTCGTCGTCTCGTACTTCTTGTCCGAACCCGGCGACAGCACCTTGCCGGTCCTGATCTATACCTCGATCCGAAAGGGGTTCACCCCGGAGATCAACGCGATCTCGACCATCATCATCGCCGTTTCGATGGGCATCATGCTGCTCGCCGCGCGCTATTCGAATTTCGGAGGGGAACGCTGATGGCCGAAGTACGTGTCGAATATCTGGTCAAGTCCTATGGTGCCGCGCGTGCGCTCGACGACGTGACGCTCACTTTTCCGGATGGCGGCTTTTTCGGGCTTTTGGGACCGTCGGGAAGCGGAAAGACGACGCTGCTTCGCGCGATCGCTGGCTTCGTCGTGCCGGAAAGCGGACACGTCTTCATCGATGGCGATCCGGTCGAGAACGTGCCTGTCGAAAAACGCGGGATCGGAATGGTTTTCCAGAACTACGCGCTTTTCCCCAATATGACGGTTGCCGACAACGTCGCCTTCGGCCTCGCCGTGCGCAAGATCGGCGATGCCGAGAAGAAACGACGTGTGGCGGAGGTGCTTGATTTGGTCCAGCTCGGCAGCTTCGGCGCGCGAAAACCGCATCAGCTCTCCGGCGGGCAGCGCCAGCGGGTGGCGATGGCTCGGGCGATCGTCACCCAACCGCGCGTCCTGTTGCTCGATGAACCGCTATCCGCGCTCGACAAGGCGCTCAGGGTGGACATGCAGATCGAGCTGAAGCGGATCCAGCGTGAAATCGGCATCACCACGATCTTCGTGACCCACGACCAGGAAGAGGCGCTGACGCTTTCGGACCGGATCGGCATCCTGAAGGATGGCAAACTGGTCCGCCACGGACCGACACGGGAGGTCTACGACGACCCGCGCGACAGCTTCACCGCAACGTTTCTGGGCGATGCGAGGATCTTCACCGGCTCCGTCGAGCCCGGCGGCCTGAGGCTCGAGGATGGAACGTTGGTTCCGGGGGCGGGCACGCCGACCATTGCGGTCCGGCCGGAAAACTTCCAGCTGTCTGCCGCCGAACCGGACCGACCTTGCCGTCTGCGCGCGACGCTCTCCCAGAAGATCTTCGGGGGAGCCATCGGAACCTGTCTCCTCGACTGGCAGGGCGAGCCCATCAAGGCCGTCGGCCGCGACGCGGATTTCCGAACTCTGCCGGAACAAGGCCCCGTCTGGGTATCCTGGCGGCCCGAAGATACAATTCCGATCACCCAATAGGCGCAGTCCCGCGGACTCTCGGGGGCACCCAAGATGGGCAACGCCGACGAACGCACCGGGGCCGGCCGCCATTGCCCGGCCGCCGGACTATCGAGAGCCATCAGACCGGCCAACACCTTGCCGGTCGCGGGCGAAGCCCGAGCGTCGTCAGCAGCTTCGGAGACCAGGGGTCGAGCGCGACAACGACATGGGCGGCCGCAAAGCGCCCCTTGCCGGCCTCGATCTGCCATCCGGCGCCATCGGGCACCAAACCAGGGACATCCGCTTGAACGATCTCTCCACCGCGCGTCCTCAACAGGTCGGCTTCGGCCGAGAGCAGGGCGCCGGGATCGCGGCAACACAGCAAACGCATCGAAGGGGGGATCGGCAGAAAACTGAAATCTGATAACTATCTTTTTCAGTATCTTACAAAGAAATAGTGGTGCCCAGGAGAGGACTCGAACCTCCACGGCCGTTAAGCCACTGGTACCTGAAACCAGCGCGTCTACCAATTCCGCCACCTGGGCAGGTGTCGTAGGGCGCGGGATTACTCGGAGGCCCGGGAACTGTCAACGGGTGATCGGCGGCGTTCTCGCGGCTTGTTCCCCGGGCCCCCGGGCGCTATGGACGGGGAGGCTCGAACGATGAGGTGCCCATGTCCAGGCTCGTCACGATCTACGGCGGATCCGGTTTCGTCGGGCGCTATGTCGCCCGCCGGCTCGCGAAGGAGGGCTGGCGCATCCGCGTGGCGGTCCGGCGGCCCAACGAGGCGATGTTCGTCAGGCCCTATGGCGCCGTGGGCCAAGTCGAGCCGGTCCTGTGCAATATCCGCGACGAGGCCAGCGTGCGGGCCGCGATGAAGGGCGCCGATGCGGTGGTGAACTGCGTGGGCATCCTCGCGGAGCAGGGCAAGAACGGCTTCGACGCGGTCCAGCACGAGGGCGCGGTTCGGATCGCGCGGATCGCGGCCGAGGAGGGCGTGGCCCGGCTGGTGCATGTCTCGGCGATCGGCGCCGATCCCGAGGGCGCGAGCGCCTATGCCCGTTCGAAGGGGCTCGGCGAGGAGGCGGTGCTGGCGCAGCGGCCCGACGCGGTGATCCTGCGCCCTTCGATCGTGTTCGGGCCCGAGGACGATTTCTTCAATCGCTTCGCCGGGATGGCGCGGCTGGGACCGATCCTGCCCATTGTCGGCGCCGAGACGCGGTTCCAGCCAGTCTATGTCGACGACGTGGCCCGCGCGGCGGTGGCCGGGGTGACCGGGGCGGCGGCGCCGGGGATCTACGAGCTCGGCGGACCCGATATCGGCACGTTCCGTGACCTGATGGGGCAGATGCTGACGGTGATCCACCGCCGGCGCCTGGTGCTTGGCCTGCCGTTCTGGCTGGCGCGGGTCCTGGCGGGCTGTTTCGACGTGGTGCGCTGGCTCTCGGGCGGGCTGGTGCAGCCGCCGCTCACCCGCGACCAGGTCGCCTCGCTCACCCGCGACAACGTGGTTTCGGGCGGCGCGAAGGGCCTACCCGATCTGGGAATCGTGCCGGTCTCGCTCGAGGCGGTGCTGCCCGAGTATCTGTGGCGGTTCCGGCCGCAGGGGCAGTATGACGACATCACCGCGTCGGCGCGGAACCTGAAGATCTGAGAGCGTCGACCGAGGCGCGTTCTCTGCCCGAGCAGGGGCCTACACGCCTTGGCCGTAGGCGATCCACAACAGGATCACGCCCAGGAAGATCCGGTAGATCACGTAGGGCGTGAAGCTCACGCTTTTCAGGAGCCGCATCATCAACGTCAGCGCGCCGAGCGCCGCGGCGAAGGCGAAGACCGCGCCGATGGCGGCATTCTTGGCGGTTTCCATGTCGGCCTCGGCGGCGACCTCGATGCCGAGGAGCGCGCCTGAGGCCATGATCGTCGGGATCGACATCAGCATCGAGATCCGGGCCGCATCCTCGCGGCGGTAGCCGAGGAGGCGCGCGGCCGAGATGGTGATGCCCGAGCGCGAGGTGCCGGGTATGAGCGCGACCGCCTGCCAGAGCCCCATGACGATGGCGTGTTTCAGGCTCCAATCGCCGGCGGTGAAGGTCTCGGGGCCACGCCGGTCGGCCCAGTAGAGGTAGAGACCGAACAGCAGCATGGTCCAGCCGATCACCGCGGTGGAGCGCAGCATCTCCTCGATGCCAGTGATGTTGAGCAGGAGACCGACGAGGACGACCGGGATCGTCGCGACGATCAGCAGCAGGGCGAGTCGCGAATTGGGGTTGTCAATCTGCCCGCGGATCAGGCCCGGGAGCCCGGAAATCGCGCGGCGGACGTCCGTCCAGAAGTAAACCACCACCGCGCCGAGGGTGCCGACATGGACGGCGACGTCGATGGCTTGCCCCTGGTCGTCGAGACCGGTGAGATTCGGCAGGAGGATCAGGTGGCCCGACGACGAAATCGGCAGAAACTCGGTGAGTCCCTGAATCGCGGCGACGAGAAGGAGATGCAGGAGCCCCATGCGGCGGCACTCTAGTCCCCTGAATCGGGAGGGAAAGAGCTAAAAAGGTACCGTATCGGACCTATTTTTGACTACCGGTTCTTCGTTTCGGAGGGCGCCGGCGGATTTTTTCCGAAATTAGGTCAGTATTTATGCCTTTATTTTTGTCCGGACTGTGGGTAAAGAGCGCTGCCGGTAGGGAGAAACGTGCATGGCTGAGAATCGGATGCTGAAATTCGTCACGGTCGCCCGGGACATGCCCGAGAAGCGTCCGGCGAGCCTCAGGCGTCAGGATTTCGGAGAGATCTACGCGGAGTTCGCGCGCGAGAAGGCCGCCGAACAGGCCGGGCGCTGCAGCCAGTGCGGCGTGCCCTATTGCCAGTCGCATTGCCCGCTCCACAACAACATCCCCGACTGGCTGAAACTCACCGCCGAGGGCCGC
Source organism: Paracoccaceae bacterium (assembly GCA_050299695.1). GTDB lineage: Bacteria > Pseudomonadota > Alphaproteobacteria > Rhodobacterales > Rhodobacteraceae > Ovoidimarina. The sequence continues at coordinate 22,878 of JBNKWI010000019.1, read as the reverse complement.
CTGCAGGAGGCCTACGAGCTCAGCCAGGCCACCAACACCTTCCCCGAGATCTGCGGCCGGATCTGCCCGCAGGACCGGCTCTGCGAGGGCAATTGCGTCATCGAGCAGTCGGGCCACGGCACCGTGACCATCGGCTCGGTCGAGAAATACATCACCGACACCGCCTTCGCGGAAGGCTGGGTCAAGCCGCTCGCCCCGGCCACCGAGCGCGCCGAAAGCGTCGGCATCATCGGCGCGGGCCCCGGCGGCCTGGCGGCGGCCGATGCGCTGCGCCGCGCCGGCCTGCAGGTGACGGTCTACGACCGCTACGACCGGGGCGGCGGGCTCCTGACCTATGGCATCCCGGGCTTCAAGCTCGAGAAGGACGTGGTGATGCAGCGGATGGACCAGCTCGCCGAAGGTGGCGTGGAGTTCGTGCTGAACTGCAACGTGGGCGAGGACATCTCCTTCGACGCGATCCGCGGCAAACACGATGCGGTGCTGATCGCCACCGGCGTCTACAAGAGCCGCGATCTTCAGGGCCCGGGCTCGGGCGCCGGCGGGATCGTACGGGCGATCGACTATCTCACCGCCTCGAACCGCAAGAGCTTCGGCGACGAGGTGGCCGAGTTCGACACGGGCGAGCTTAATGCCGAGGGCAAGAAGGTGGTGGTGATCGGCGGCGGCGACACCGCGATGGACTGCGTCCGCACCGCGATCCGGCAGGGCGCGGCGAGCGTCAAATGCCTCTACCGCCGCGACCGCGACAACATGCCCGGCTCGCAGCGCGAAGTGTCGAACGCCGAGGAAGAGGGCGTCGACTTCGTCTGGCTGACCGCGCCCAAGGGCTTTGCCGGCGACCCGGTGGAGGGCGTGATGGTGCAGAAGATGCGCCTGGGCGCGCCCGACGCGACGGGCCGGCGCTCGCCCGAGGTGATCGACGGCGCGGATTACGTGGAACCCGCCGACCTCGTGGTGAAGGCGCTGGGCTTCGAACCCGAGGACCTGCCGAAGCTCTGGGGCGTCGAGGGGCTCGAGGTGACCCGCTGGGGCACGGTGAAGGCCGATTTTCGCACCCATGCGACCTCGCTCGAAGGGGTCTACGCGGCGGGCGACATCGTGCGCGGGGCGAGCCTCGTGGTCTGGGCGATCCGGGATGGGCGCGAGGCAGCCGAGGCGATCCTCGACTATATCGGCGAGGCCGCGGTGGCGGCGGAATAGGCCCGCACAACCTGTACACAGCCTGTACACCGGCGGAACGGGGCGGCGAATTGGGGTGGGTCAGAACGGCTGACCCGGAGCGTTAAGAAAGGACGAACGCGATGAGCGGCGAGAGCCTTACGGGCGCCTGCCTCTGCGGCGCGGTGACGCTGCGGGCGACCGGCTTTCTGCCGGAGGTCTCGGCCTGTCATTGCGCGATGTGCCGCCGCTGGACCGGCGCGGCGCTGTGGTGCCTGGAAGCCGCCGCGGTCGAGGCCACGGGCCCGGTCAGGACCTATCGCTCGTCCGCCTTCGCCGAGCGCGCCTTTTGCGGCACCTGCGGCAGCCATCTCTGGATCCGCGACGACAGCGGGCCCTACGACCTGGCGCCCGGCCTGTTCGAGGGCGCGGCGGCGTTCCCGCTGGCCCGCGAGGTCTATGCCGACCGCGCCATGGCCTGTGTGCCGCTGGCGGGCGGTCATCCGCGCGTCTCGGCCGCCGCCTATGAGGCCGAAAGGCCGTTCGTCGCAGGGGAGGCTTGTTGATGGCCCGGACCGGAGCCTGTCTGTGCGGTGCCGTCCGCTTCACCGCGGCGACGCTCGGCAATTTCGGCGCCTGCCATTGCAAGATGTGCCAGCGCTGGACCGGCGGGCCGCTCCTGGGCGTCTCGGTGGCCGAGGCCGACATGAGCGTCGAGGGGGCCGAGAACGTGCGCACGCGCCGCACGTCGGACTGGGCCTCGCGCAGCAATTGCGCCACCTGCGGTTCACCGCTCTGGTACCGCTGGGACAAGGGCGTGGACGGGGCCGGCGGCTACGAGGTGCCGATTGGCCTTCTGGACGATGCCGACGGGCTGGTCCTGCACCGCGAGATCTTCATCGACGCCAAGCCCGACGGGTTCGCGCTGGCGGGCGACCACGACCGGCTGACCGAGGTCGAGGTCTTCGCGCTTTACGGCGTGACGGGCGGGGACGGGTAGCATGGCCGTGGGCGAGAACGGGTTCTACGATCCGCGCAAGACCGGGCGCTCCGCGGCCCGGCTGCTGCTGGTCATCATGGTGTTCGAGGTGATCTACGCGGCCTATACCGTGTATTTCATGCAGTTCCTGAATGCGCTCGACCGGCTGACCGAGGCCGAGATCGACGCGCGCGCCGTCATGGTGGACGATCTGGGAAGCGCGGTCTCGTTCGGCTACATCGCGGCCTATCTGGTCTGCTGCATCGTGTCGGGGATGTGGATCTACCGGGTGACGTTCAACGCGCGGGCGGTGGCGCCGGCGGGGTCCGGGCCGAGCCCGGGCTGGGGCGTGGGCTGGTTCTTCGTGCCGATCCTGAGCCTGTGGAAGCCGTACCAGTCGATGAAGCGGGTCTGGGAGCTGACCGGGCCGGGCGTGCCGGGCGCCGGACCGCCGGGCTATGTCGCCTGGTGGTGGGCGCTCTGGGTGCTGGCGAACATCCTGGGCAACATCTCCTCGCGGATCAACATGAGGGCCGACGACGTGGACGCCTACATGGTCGGTTCGGTCCTCGACCTGGTCAATTTCCCGATCTCGCTCGGTTGCGCCTGGCTGTTCCGGCGCGTGGTGCTGGCGCTGACCGACACGCAGACCGAACTTTACGAAGGAACCGGCGGCCGCACCGCCGAAGTGTTCGCATGAAAGGAAACCTGCCATGACCAAGTACGATGCTGCCTGGGCCGAGCGCGAAGCCGCGACGCGGAAGTGGATGGCGGAAAACAGTCTCTATTCCGAGGAAAACGAGCATTCGTCCTGCGGGGTTGGCCTTGTCGTGGCGATCGACGGGCAGCCCTCGCGGCGTGTGGTGGAGCACGGGATCGACGCCTTGAAGGCGGTCTGGCACCGGGGTGCGGTGGATGCCGACGGCAAGACCGGCGACGGGGCGGGGATCCATGTGCAGATCCCGCACGGCTTCTTCGGCGACCAGATCCGGCGCACCGGGCACGAGCCGCGCGACGAGCTTCTGGCGGTGGGTCAGGTGTTCCTGCCGCGCACGGATTTCGGGGCGCAGGAGACCTGCCGGACCATCGTCGAATCCGAAGTGCTGCGGATGGGCTATTACATCTATGGCTGGCGGCACGTGCCGGTGAATGTCGAGGTGCTGGGCGAGAAGGCCAACGCGACGCGGCCGGAGATCGAGCAGATCATCATCTCGAACGCAAAGGGCGTGGACGAGGAGCAGTTCGAGCGCGAGCTTTACGTGATCCGGCGGCGGATCGAGAAGGCGGCGCTGGCGGCGCATGTGGGCTCGCTCTACATCTGCTCGCTCAGCTGCCGGTCGATCATCTACAAGGGGATGTTCCTGGCGCAGGACTGCGCCGAGTTCTACCCGGACCTGAAGGACGACCGCTTCGAGAGCGCCTTCGCGATCTACCACCAGCGCTATTCCACCAACACCTTCCCGCAATGGTGGCTGGCGCAGCCGTTCCGGATGCTCGCGCATAACGGCGAGATCAACACGCTGAAGGGCAACCTGAACTGGATGAAGAGCCATGAGATCCGCATGGCCTCCTCGACCTTTGGCGACCTCGCCGAGGACATCAAGCCCATCGTGCCGGCGGGAAGCTCGGATTCGGCCGCTTTAGACTCTGTTTTCGAGGTTCTGGTGCGGGCCGGGCGCTCGGCGCCGATGGCCAAGACGATGCTGGTGCCCGAAAGCTGGTCGAAGCAGGCGGAGGAGCTGCCGCTCGCCTGGCGCGACATGTACGCCTATTGCAACGCGGTGATGGAGCCCTGGGATGGGCCGGCGGCGCTCGCCATGACCGACGGGCGCTGGGTCTGCGCCGGGCTCGACCGCAACGGGCTCCGGCCGATGCGCTATGTGGTCACCGGCGACGGGCTGGTGATCGCCGGTTCGGAAGCCGGGATGGTGCCGGTGGACGAGGCCCGCGCGGTCGAGAAGGGCGCGCTCGGCCCCGGGCAGCTTCTGGCCGTCGACATGAAGAAGGGCGTCCTGTTCCACGACCGCGAGATCAAGGACAAGCTCGCCAAGGCGCTGCCCTTCGGCGAATGGGTCGGCAAGATCAACGATCTCGACGACGCGCTGAAAGGCGTGCCGGAGGCGCCGCTTTTCGAGGGCGCGGAGCTCCGCAAGCGGCAGATCGCGGCGGGCTACACGGTGGAAGAGCTCGAGCAGGTGCTCGCGCCGATGGCCGAGGACGGCAAGGAGATGATCGCGTCGATGGGCGACGACACGCCCTCGGCCGTGCTCTCGGAGAAATACCGTCCGCTCAGCCATTTCTTCCGGCAGAACTTCAGCCAGGTCACCAACCCGCCCATCGACTCCCTGCGGGAATACCGGGTGATGAGCCTCAAGACGCGGTTCGGGAACCTCAAGAACGTGCTCGACGAGGATTCGAGCCAGACCGAGATCGTGGTGCTGGAGAGCCCCTTCGTCGCCAATGCGCAATTCGACGAGCTGGTGAAGCAGTTCAACGCGCCGATGGTGGAGATCGACTGCACCATCGCGGTGGACGCCGGGCAGGGCGCGCTACGGCGCGGGCTGGAGCGGATCCGCGGCGAGGCCGAGGAGGCGGTGCGCTCGGGCGCGGGGCATCTGGTGCTGACCGACCATCACCAGGGCGAGGCCAAGGTGCCGATGCCGATGATCCTCGCCACCAGCGCCGTGCATAGCTGGCTGACGAAAAAGGGGCTCAGGACCTTCTGCTCGCTCAATGTCCGCTCGGCGGAATGCATCGACCCGCATTACTTCGCGGTGTTGATCGGCTGCGGCGCGACGGTGGTGAACCCCTATCTGGCCGAGGATTCCGTCGCCGACCGGATCCGGCGCGGGCTGGTCGAGGGCACGCTCACCGAGGCGATGGCGCGGTACCGCGCGGCCATCGACGCGGGGCTTCTGAAGATCATGTCGAAGATGGGGATCTCGGTGATTTCCTCCTATCGCGGCGGGCTGAACTTCGAGGCGGTGGGCCTCTCGCGGGCCATGGTGGCCGAGTATTTCCCGGGCATGGCGTCGCGGATCTCGGGCATCGGCGTCTCGGGCATCCAGAAGAAGGTCGAGACCGTCCATGCCCAGGGCTGGCGCGGCGGGCGCGACGTGTTGCCCATCGGCGGCTTCTACAAGATGCGCCGCTCGGGCGAGACCCATGCCTGGGAAGCGACCTCGATGCATCTGATGCAGAGCGCGGTGGCGCGGGGCTCCTACGAGATGTGGAAGCAGTATTCCGCGAAGATGCGGGCGAATCCGCCGATCCATCTGCGCGATCTCCTCGACATCAAGCCCTTGGGCGCGGCGGTGCCCATCGACGAAGTGGAATCGATCACCTCGATCCGGAAGCGGTTCGTGACGCCGGGGATGTCGCTGGGCGCGCTCAGCCCCGAAGCGCACAAGACGCTGAACATCGCGATGAACCGGATCGGCGCGAAGTCGGATTCCGGCGAGGGCGGCGAGGATCCGGCGCATTTCGTGCCGGAGGCCAATGGCGACAACCCCTCGGCCAAGATCAAGCAGGTGGCGTCGGGGCGCTTCGGCGTGACGGCGGAGTATCTGAACGCCTGCGAGGAGCTGGAGATCAAGGTGGCGCAGGGCGCGAAGCCCGGCGAGGGCGGTCAGCTGCCCGGCATGAAAGTGACCCAGCTGATCGCGCGGCTCCGGCATTCGACGCCGGGGGTCACGCTGATCTCGCCGCCGCCGCATCACGACATCTACTCGATCGAGGACCTGGCGCAGCTCATCTACGATCTGAAGCAGATCAACCCGCGCGCCAAGGTGACGGTGAAGCTGGTGGCGTCTTCGGGCGTCGGCACCATCGCGGCGGGGGTGGCGAAGGCGAAGGCCGACGTGATCCTGGTCTCGGGCCACAATGGCGGGACGGGGGCGTCGCCGGCGACCTCGATCAAATACGCCGGCCTGCCCTGGGAGATGGGGCTGACCGAGGCGCATCAGGTGCTGTCGATGAACAACCTGCGCGACCGGGTCACGCTCCGCACCGATGGCGGGCTGCGCACGGGCCGCGACATCGTCATGGCGGCGATGATGGGGGCCGAGGAATACGGCATCGGCACCGCCGCGCTGATCGCCATGGGCTGCATCATGGTGCGTCAGTGCCAGTCGAACACCTGCCCGGTGGGCGTCTGCACCCAGGACGAGAAGCTGCGCGAGAAGTTCACCGGCACGGCGGACAAGGTGGTGAACCTCATCACCTTCTATGCCCAGGAGGTGCGGGAGATCCTGGCTTCCATCGGGGCGCGCACGGTCGACGACGTGATCGGGCGGGCGGATCTCCTGACCCAGGTGAGCCGGGGCGCGGCGCATCTGGACGATCTCGACCTGAACCCCCTTCTCATCACCGTCGATGGGGCCGAGAACATCGTCTACGACCGCAACCGGCCTCGGACGGCGGTGCCGGACACGCTCGATGCCGAGATCGTCGAGGATGCGGCGCGGTTCCTCAAGGACGGCGAGAAGATGCAGCTCTCCTACGCGGTGCGGAACACGCATCGGACCATCGGGACGCGCACCTCGAGCCATATCGTGCAGCGCTTCGGGATGCGGAACTCGCTGCAGCCGGATCATCTGAAGGTGATGCTGCGCGGCTCGGCCGGGCAGTCCTTGGGGGCCTTCGCGGCGCCGGGGCTGAAGATCGAGGTGGCGGGCGATGCCAACGATTACGTTGGCAAGGGGCTCTCGGGCGGCACCATCGTGGTTCGGCCGCACATGGCCTCGCCGCTCGTGGCGCATGAAAACACGATCATCGGCAACACCGTGCTCTACGGCGCGACCGACGGCTATCTTTTCGCCGCGGGCCGGGCGGGCGAGCGCTTCGCGGTGCGGAACTCGGGCGCGACAGTGGTGATCGAAGGCTGCGGCTCGAACGGCTGCGAGTACATGACCGGCGGGACCGCGGTGATCCTCGGCTCCATCGGCGCCAATTTCGGCGCGGGAATGACCGGCGGCATGGCCTATCTCTACGACCCAGACGGGGTGTCGGCGCACATGATGAACATGGAGACGCTGGTGGCCTGTCCCGTCACGGTCGACCATTGGGAGGCCGAGTTGAAGGGCCTGATCGCGCGCCATGCCGAGGAGACCGGCAGCGTGCGGGCCTCGGAGATCCTGCATGATTGGGAGGCCGAGAAGGGGCATTTCCTCCAGGTCTGCCCGAAGGAGATGCTCGGCAAGCTCAAGGTGCCGCTGGGGATCGAGCAGGATCGGGCGATTCCCGCGGAATAGGGTCTGTTTCGGGCGGCTCCTCGGGGCGCCGCCCGGCTTCGCCATTGATCTCGGACGCGTACCGGGCGAAGGAGACCCATGGCGAAACCGGCTTCGAAACGGAAGGGCGGCAAACGGCGTGCCGTCAAGGCGCCGCGCGGCGCGCGGCTGCGACGCTGGGCCCTGCGCGGTGTGCTGGGGGCGGTCGGGGCCGTACTGGCGCTGGTCGCGCTGTTCTCGGTCGTGCGGCCGCCGACCACGCCCTATATCGTCTCCGAGGGCCTGCGGCTCGGCAGCGTCGAGCGGAGCTGGGTGCCGGCGGAGCGCATCGCCCCGGCGATGCTGCGCTCGGTCGTGGCGGCGGAGGACGCGAATTTCTGCCTGCATTGGGGCTTCGACATGGGCGCGATCCGGCAGGCGCTGGACGAGGGCGGCAATCGCGGCGCCTCGACCATCAGCCAGCAGGTGACGAAGAACGTGTTCCTCTGGCACGGGCGGAGCTGGGCGCGGAAGGCGCTCGAGGCGGTGCTGACGCCCATGGTCGAGCTGTTCTGGACGAAGCGCCGGATCCTCGAGGTCTATCTCAACGTCGCCGAGTTCGACGAGGGCGTGTTCGGCGTCGAGGCGGCGGCGCAGCACTATTTCGGTGTGACGGCCGAGAAGCTCTCGGCGCAGCAGGCGGCGCGGCTCGCCGCGATCCTGCCCGACCCCAAGGGCCGCTCGGCCGCGAAGCCCTCGGGTTTCGTGCAACGCCGCGCCCGCGCCATCGCCGACGGCGCCGCCACGATCCGCGCCGACGGCCGCGCCGCCTGTTTCGAGGACTGACGCCTTCCGCCGTTGAATCGCGCCCGAGAACGCGGCATTGAGGGCGCACCCGTTCCCGTCCGCAGGCGCGCCCCATGCACCGTCTCTACCATGTCCCGCTCTCGCCCTTCTGCCGCAAGGTCCGCCTTTCGCTGGCGGAAAAACGCCTGGAGGTGGAGCTGGTCGAGGAGCGGTACTGGGAGCGCGATCCGGATTTCCTGCGCCGGAACCCGGCGGGGAAGGTGCCGGTTCTCAGGATGAACGGGAAGATCTATGCCGAGAGCGCGGCGATCTGCGAGTATCTCGAGGAGATGCATCCGACCCCGCCCCTGATGCCCTCGGGCGCCGAGGAGCGGTTCGAGGTGCGGCGGCTGGTGGCCTGGTTCGACGACAAGTTCCACCAGGAGGTGACCTCGAACCTGCTCTACGAGCGGGTGAACAAGAAGGTCACCAAGGAGGGCTATCCGGACAGCGCGAAGATCAAGGCCGGGTCCAAGGCGATCAAGTATCACCTCGACTACATGGCCTGGCTTCTCGACCAGCGGCGCTGGCTGGCGGGCGATGCGATGACCCTCGCGGATTTCGCGGCGGCGGCACATTTCTCAGCGTTAGACTATATTTCCGACGTGGATTGGGCCCGGCAGGCCAATGTCAAGGAATGGTACGCCAAGATCAAGTCGCGCCCGGCCTTCCGGTCGATCCTGGCCGACCAGGTGCCGGGCTTCCTGCCGCCGGCGCATTATGCCGATCTGGATTTCTGAACTCCTGCGCGGTGCTGGCTCCTCCGATGGCTGTGCAGCTCCCCGCCCGGAACAAGGCCCGAAGGGCCGCCGGGCGAGCGCCTGCCCGTGTCACGCCGGAGGCGTGCCTTCGGCACGACCGGGCTGGCGCTCTGGTGACGTTTGCGCGGACCTTCGAGGTTGGAGGTGGGTCGCGCCATAAATCGCCCCGACCAGCCGTCGTGGCGCCATCCCACGGGCAGGCGCTCGCCCGGCTTCGCGCTACTGTGCAAGCCTATTGCGTGACAAGCGGCGGGCAGGCCCCCGGCATGTGGGTCTCGCCGGTGCGCACCAGCCGCAGCCCGGCCGAAGTGCAGAAGAGAGGTACCCGTTCGGGGCGGCCGTCGCCGAACATTTCCTGAGTCTGGGCGTAGAATTCGTACGCGCCGTTCACATCCGGCAGGTTCTGCGCCGAGGTGGCGTCGCGGTCGATGGTGAACACGGTGAAATGCAGGTGCCGCGTGCAGGGCGGGCTGAACTGCTGGCAGCCGACATCGCCTTCCAAGCCGATCGGCTGGCCCTCTTCAACCCATTGGTTCGGTGAGACGCGCTGGCCGACGCTGCCCTGTTGGAAATGTGCGTAGAGCGTCCACTCGTTGCACTTGCCGAGGCCCTTGGGGCAGGTCCGGCAATTGGCCGGCGGATTGGGCTGCGTCGTCAGGCCGCCGACCGGCTGGCAGTAGTCGAGCGGGTGCTCGATCCAGACATAGTTGTTGGTCGGCGAGGTCGAGTCCTTCGAATCTTCGATTTCGCGCACCCAGCCCGGAGCGGCGGCGGTGATGACCGCGCCGGATTGCCTGGCCCGCATGTCGAACATCTTTTCGCGCGGTCTTTGGTGGTCGGTGTGGTCGGCGGTGATAGTGACCTCGGTGCCGGCGCCGTAGGGCAGGCGGTAGGGCCTTTCGGTGCCGCCGGCGCAGGCGGCAACAAGGGTGAGGGCGAGAAAGGCAAGGCGCTTCATGGGCAATCCTTTCGGTGCTGAAATGCCGGGAGGATAGCACGGGAGCGGCGCGGACGCCTCCCGTTTCCGCCGTCGCGGGCCCGTGCTAGCGTCCGGCGGATGGTGGATGCTCCCGATCTGAAACCGCGCCTCGTGGCGCGCGCCTTGGCCGAGGGCTTCGCTTCGGCGCGGGTGACCACGCCCGATGCGGTGCCCGAGACGGCGGGGCGGCTGCGCGCGTTCCTCGCGGCGGGGCGGCACGGGCAGATGAGTTGGATGGCGGAGCGGGAACATTGGCGCGGCGATCCGGCGGCGCTCTGGCCCGCGGCGCGCTCGGTGGTGATGCTGGCGGAGAATTACACGCAGGAGGGCGATCCGCTGGCGGGGTTGGCGCAGCGGGATCGGGGGAATATCAGTGTCTATTCCAGGGGAAAGGACTATCACGACCTGGTCAAGAAGCGGCTGAAGCGGCTCGGGCGCTGGCTGATCGCGGAGGCGGGGGGCGAGATCAAGGTGTTCGTCGACACCGCCCCGGTGATGGAGAAGCCGCTCGCGCAGGCTGCCGGCATCGGCTGGCAGGGCAAGCACACCAACCTGGTCTCGCGCGAGCTGGGGAGCTGGTTTTTCCTCGGCGCGATCTTCACCACGCTGGAACTGCCGGCCGATCCGCCCGAGCGCGACCATTGCGGCTCCTGCCGGGCCTGTCTCGACATCTGCCCGACCGACGCCTTCCCCGCGCCCTACCAGCTCGACGCGCGGCGCTGCATCTCCTACCTGACCATCGAGCATCGCGGCCCGGTGGACGAGGAATTGCGGCCGGGGCTCGGCAACCGGATCTACGGCTGCGACGATTGCCTCGCGGTCTGCCCCTGGAACAAGTTCGCCCGGGCCGCCAGCGAGACCGGCTACCTGCCCCGCCCGGGCAGCGAGGCGCCGCCGCTCGCGGAGCTTGCCCGGTTGGACGACGCGGGGTTCCGCGCGCGGTTCGCGGGCAGCCCGATCAAGCGGATCGGGCGCGACCGCTTCGTGCGGAACGTGCTCTATGCCATCGGCAATTCGGACGACCCGGCGCTGGCGCCCGTGGCGGTCGGGCTGACCGGCGATCCCGCGCCGGAGGTCGCCGATGCGGCGCGCTGGGCGGTTGGGCGGCTGGCCCGGCCGTGATAGGATGCGAGTCCCCCATGAAGGAGGACCGATCATGACACGGCATCTTGTCGATCATCCCAAGGCGGCGTCCGCCGGGCGGCTCGCGCAGTTCGCGCGGATCGAGCGGCTGCGTGGCGTGAAGGCGCGGCCGCAGGTCGAGGCGCTGCGGCGGGCGCCGAAGAAGCTGAGCGGCGCGCTCCGGCTCAAGCGGTTCCTCGCCATCGAGCGCGCGCAGTCCTAGGCCCGCAGAAATCGGTTTTGCCCGGAGGGCGGAGGCAGTAGAGCGGGGATATGTCCCTGCCGCCCGCCGAGCCGCGCCCGATGCGCGGCATTTTCCTGATGCTGGTTTCGGTGACCTGCTTCACCGTGATGTCGGCGCTGATCAAGGCGGCCGGGCGGGTGCCCGCGGGCGAGGCCGTGTTCTTCCGCGCCTTCGTGACGGTGCCGGCGCTGCTCCTGTGGTTCGGGCTGCGCGGCGAGATCGCCGAGACGCTCCGCACCTCCGACTGGCTGGGCCATGCCCGGCGCGGCGTGGTGGGCTCTGTGGCGATGGGGCTCGGGTTTTCCGGACTGAAATACCTGCCCTTGCCCGAGGTCACCGCGCTCAAGTTCGCCACGCCGATGCTGATCGTGATCTTCGCCGCCTTCATGCTGGGCGAGCGGGTGCGGCTGATCCGGCTTTCGGCGGTGGCGGTGGGGCTGGTGGGCGTCGCGATCATCCTGTCGCCCCGGGTCACCGTCGAGGGCAATTCGCGCGAGCTCCTCGGCGCCGTCATCGTGCTCGGCTCCTCGGCCTGCGCCGCCTTCGCGCAGATCTTCGTGAAGCGGCTGGCGGGGCAGGAGCACCCTGCGGCGATCGTGTTCTATTTCTCGCTGACTGCGAGCTGCCTGGCGGTCTTCACGCTCCCGTTCGGTTGGGTGCGGCCGATGGGCTGGGAATGGGTGTTCCTCCTGGGCGCGGGCATCATCGGCGGGGCCGGGCAGCTGTTCCTGACCTCGAGCTACCGCTTCGCCGAGGCCGGCGTGCTCGCGCCCTTCACCTATCTCTCGATGCTCTGGGCGGTGCTGATCGGCTGGCTCGCCTTTGACGAGGTGCCCACGGTGCAGATGCTGATCGGCGCGGCGCTGATCATCGGCGCGGGCGTGGCCATCGTGTTGCGCGAACGTCAGCTCGGGATGCGCCGCACGGCCGAGGCGAAGGTGCGGCAGAAGGGCTGGCAATAGGGTGGGCCTCCTTGCGCTCTACGCGGTCGCGTGCCTCTGGGCGGCGCTGGTGATGGCCCTCGACAAGGAGCGCGCGGTGGTGGCCGGCCGGCGTGTGCGGGAGGCGACGCTGCTGTTCTGGGCGGTGTTCGGCTGGCCCGGGGCGAAGGCGGTGCAGCGGATCTGGCGACACAAGACGCGGAAACAGCCTTTCGCGCGGCGCCTGAACGTGCTCCTGATCGCCCATGCCGGTTTCTGGGCGGGTGTCGTCGGCGTCTACGAATTGATGTGACGCGGGCACTGTCCGTTCCGGGCGGCCGGGCTAGGTTTACGACACGGAACTGGACAGGAGCGGAGCCAATGAGCATCGACATCAAGTACACCGCCTCGGCCACGGCCACGGGCGGCCGCGAGGGGCATTCGCGGACCGAGGGCGGAGAGATCGACGTCAAGCTCGCCCCGCCGAAGGAACTGGGCGGGTCGGGCGACGGGGTGAACCCCGAGATGCTGTTCGCGACGGGCTACGCCGCCTGTTATCTCGGCGCGATGAAATACGCGACCACGCAGGACAAGGCGCTCGCCAAGGTACCTGGTGACGCGACGGTGACGGCGAAGGTGGGGATCGGGCCGCGGAGCGACAAGGGCTTCGGGCTGAAGGTCGAGCTGGTGGTGTCGATGCCGGGCGTCGACAAGGCCGAGGTGGAGAAGATTGCCGAGGCGGGGCATGGGATCTGCCCCTACAGCCACGCGACGAACGGGAATATCGAGGTGGTGACGACCGTGGCGTGAAAACCGGGTGTTCTTCAAAGGAAAGGGCGGCCGACGGGCCGCCCTCTTGCAATTCCGGGACGGGGCGTATCAGGCCCGCACCAGCTTCTCGTAGCTCTCCGAAATCTCCCGGGTCATCGCGCCCACCTCGAAATTGTAGGGGCCGATCTGGCCGACGGGGGTCACCTCGGCGGCGGTGCCGGTGAGCCAGCATTGTTCGAAGCCCTCGAGCTCCTCGGGCATGATGTGGCGGACGTTCACCTTGACCTGGCGATCCTTCAGCATGCCGATCACGGTCTGCCGGGTGATGCCGTTCAGGAAGCAGTCCGGGTCGGGGGTGTGGACCTCGCCGTCCTTCACGAAGAAGATGTTGGCGCCGGTCGCCTCGGCCACGTAGCCGCGATAGTCGAACATCATCGCGTCGGAGCAGCCCTTCGCCTCGGCGGCGTGTTTCGACATGGTGCAGATCATGTAGAGGCCGGCGGCCTTGGCATGCGATGGGATCGTCTCGGGCGAGGGGCGCTTCCATTTCGAGATGTCGAGCTTGGCGCCCTTAAACTTGGCGTCGCCATAGTAGTTGCCCCATTCCCAGCCGGCGATGGCGAGCCGCACGGGGTTGCGCGCGGCGGAGACGCCCATGTCCTCGCCGGCGCCGCGCCAGGCGACCGCGCGCACATAGGCGTCGGTCCAGCCGTTCGCCTTCAGCATCTCGTATTTCGCGGCCTCGATCTCCTCGACGGTGTAGGGGATCTCGAAATCGAGCATCTGCGCCGATTTCCGCAGCCGTTCGGAATGCCGCGCGCCCTCGAAGATCTTGCCGTTGTAGCAGCGCTCGCCCTCGAAGACCGAGGAGGCGTAATGCAGCGCGTGAGTGAGGAGATGCACGTTCGCGTCCCGCCACGGCACCAGCTTGCCGTCCATCCAGATCCATCCGTCGCGGTCGTCATATGCGCCTGCCATGGCACCCTTCCTTGCGTTTGGCATGAAGCCGGTTTTCGAAAGTTGCGCAATTTATGTCCGAAGTGGACATAATATGTCGCGAAACCGGGCATTCGCTAGCAGTTGAGTCTTGGAATGTCAACAAGACTGACATAAAATGCCCGGCACGAGGGCAGGAGAACCATGGCAGAGACCAGCGGACAGGGCAGCGAGAGCCTGTTGTTCCTGACGGACGAGCAGCTCCGGAAGGGGATCGAGGCGATGTTCTTCGCCTATCGCGGCTTTACCGCCGATCCCGACCGCATTCTCGACCATTACGACTACGGCCGCGCCCATCACCGGGCGCTGCATTTCATCAACCGCTTCCCGGGAACCACGGTCAACAACCTCCTGGCGATCCTGGGCGTGACCAAGCAGTCGCTGAACCGGGTGCTCAGGACGCTGGTCGAGGACGGGCTGGTGGAAAGCCGGGTCGGGCTGCGCGACAAGCGCGAGCGGAACCTGCATCTGACGGCGAAGGGGGCGGTCCTGGAGCAGGAACTCTCCGACGCGCAGCGGCGGCGGATGCGGGCCGCCTACCGCAAGGCGGGGCCCGAGGCGGTGGCGGGGTTCCGCCAGGTGCTGGAGGCGATGATGGACCCCGAGATGCAGCGGCATTTCAGCGAGAAGGACCATGGCGCATGATCGATCCGGACGCCCATCTTCTGATCGTCGACGATGACGAGCGGATCCGCGGCCTGTTGCAGAAATTCCTGGCGCGAAACGGGTTTCTCGTCTCGGCGGCGCGCGATGCCGACCATGCGCGGCGGCTGATGGCGGGGCTGGAGTTCGACCTGATCGTGCTCGACGTGATGATGCCGGGGGAGGACGGGATCAGCTTTACCCGCGCGATCCGCGAGAGCGTGGCGACGCCGGTGCTCTTGCTGACGGCGCGGGGCGAGACCGACGATCGGATCGCCGGGCTGGAAGCCGGGGCGGACGATTACCTGGCGAAGCCGTTCGAGCCGCGCGAGTTGCTCCTCAGGATCAACGCGATCCTGCGGCGGGTGCCGCACGAGACCGGTGCGGTGCTGCCGAAATTCCTCAATCTCGGGCCGCTGCGCTATGACGTGGAGAAAGGCAAGCTCTGGCATGGCGAGGAGCCGGTGCGGCTGACCGCGACCGAGAGCCAGCTGATGCGGATCTTCGCGGCCTCGCCGGGGGCGCCGGTGGGCCGGGCGAAGCTGGTGGAGGATCTGGGGCGCTCGGGCGGCAAGGATGGCGGCGGCGCGGCGCAGGAGCGGGCGGTGGATGTGCAGATCACCCGGCTCCGGCGCAAGCTGGAGGCCGATCCGAAGCAGCCGCGTTATCTGCAGACGGTGCGGGGCGCGGGGTACATGCTGGCGCCGGACTAGGCTCTGGTTCGGAGGTCTTGACCGTATTGAGCGCCTGCGGCGCGCGGTTTTCCTCTCGCCCCTCCGCCTCCGGCTGCGGGGCTCGGGTTTGGGGGCGCTGCCCCCGCCGGCCCCTGGCCGGCTCCCCCGGGATTTTCCGGACCCAAAGAAGCGGGCGGTGTTTCTGGACCTCGGGCGCGGGCGCCGTTAGCGTGCCGGCGACAGTGGAGGGGGCGATGGCGACCGCGTATTTTTCCCATGCATCGGGGCTGAGACATGTCACGCCGCCGGGCCATCCGGAGCGCGTGGCGCGGCTCGAGGCGATCGCGGCGGCGCTGGCGGCGCCGGAATTCGACGCGCTCGACCGGCGCGAGGCGCCCCTGGCGGCGGACGAAGAGGTGTTGCGCTGTCATCCGGCGGCCTATCTCGAGGCGTTGCGCGAGGCGGTGCCGGAGGAGGATTACGTGTCCTTGGACGCGGATACGCATATGTCGCCGGGCTCGCTGGTGGCGGCTTTGCATGCGGTGGGCGGCTGCTGCGCGGCGGTGGATGCGGTGCTGGCGGGGGCGGCGGCGAATGCCTTCGTCGGCTGCCGGCCGCCGGGGCACCATGCGGAAGCGGTGCGGCCGATGGGGTTCTGCCTGTTCGGGCAGGCGGCGATCGCGGTGAAGCGGGCGCTGGACCATCACGGGCTCGAGCGGGTGGCGCTTCTGGATTTCGACGTGCATCACGGCAACGGGTCGCAGGCGCTGCTCTGGGACGAGGCGCGGGCACTGTTCGTCTCGTCGCACCAGTCGCCCCTCTGGCCCGGCTCGGGCGCGGCGCATGAGCGAGGCGCCCATGACAACGTGATCAACCTGCCGCTCGCGCCGATGACCGGGGGCGAGGCGATGCGCAGGGCCTGGGAGCGCGAGGCCTTTCCGGCGCTCGACGATTTCGCGCCGGAGCTGGTGATCGTCTCGGCGGGGTTCGATGCCCATGCCGCCGATCCCCTGGCGAACCTGAACTGGGAGGTGGAGGATTTCGCCTGGATCACCGGCAGGATCTGCGACCTGGCCGATGCCCATGCCGGGGGGCGCGTGGTCTCGACACTCGAGGGCGGGTATGATCTGGACGCGCTCGCCGCTTCGGTGGCGGCGCATGTGCGGGTGTTGATGGAGCGGGGCGCATGAGCGAGACACCGATTGCAGAGATGAGCTTCGAGGAGGCGATGCGGGCCTTGGAGGCGATCGTGACCGAGCTCGATTCCGGCAAGGTGGAGCTCGAGGCCTCGATCCGGCTTTACGAGCGGGGGGCGGCCTTGAAGGCGCATTGCGAGGCGAAGCTGAAGGCGGCCGAGGAGAAGGTCGCGGCGATCACCTTCGATGCCGAGGGCGCGCCGAAGGGCGCCGAGCCGTTCAAGGCGGAATGAGCTTTCCCGGGCTTCTGGCGGCGCGGGCCGGAGCGATTCAGGCCGCGCTAGACACTGTTCTGGCGGATCTGCCCGGCTCGGTGGTGCGCGACGGGATGGCGCATGCGCTCTTGGGCGGGAAGCGGCTCCGGGGGTTCCTGGTGCTGGAGAGCGCGGCGCTCTTTGCGGTGGAACCGGCGGCGATGCCGGCGGCCATGTCCATCGAGGCGCTTCATGCCTACAGCCTCGTCCATGACGATCTGCCGTCGATGGACGATGACGATCTGCGGCGCGGGCAGCCGACGGTGCATGTGAAATGGGACGAGGCGACGGCGGTTCTGGTCGGCGATGCGCTGCAATCCCTGGCCTTCGGACTTCTGGCCGGGCTCGACCTGCCGGCGGAGCGGCGTGTGGCGCTGGTGGCGGGACTCGCGGCGAGGGCCGGCGCGGCGGGGATGGTGCTGGGGCAGGCACAGGACATCGCCGCCGAAACGGCCGGGCGGGCGCTGACGCTGGAGGAAATCACCGCGCTTCAGGGCAACAAGACCGGGGCGCTGATCGAGTGGTCGGCCACTGCGGGGGCGGTGATGGCCGGGGCGGACACCGCGCCGCTCGCCGCCTATGCGGGGGCGCTGGGCCGGGCGTTCCAGATCGCCGACGACCTTCTCGACGTGGAGGGCGACGAGGCGGCGGCGGGCAAGCGCGTGGGCAAGGATGCGGGGGCGGGCAAGGCGACCTTCGTCTCGCTCCTGGGGGTCGACGGGGCGCGGACAATCGCGCGGGAGCTGGTGGATGAGGCACAGGCGGCGCTCGCCCCCTACGGCGCGGCGGCGAATTCCTTGCGGGAAGCGGCGCGCTTCGTTATCTCGCGGGATCGTTAGGAGCCCGGAGAGACCATGACCGACCGACCGGATACCCCGCTTCTCGACCGGGTGAACGTGCCCGCCGACATGAAGGGGTTCAGCGATGCCGAGCTGACCCGGCTTGCGGGCGAACTCCGGGCCGAGACGATCAGCGCGGTGAGCGTGACCGGCGGGCATCTGGGCGCCGGGCTGGGCGTGGTGGAGCTGACCGTGGCGCTGCACGCGGTGTTCGACGCGCCGCGTGACCGGATCATCTGGGACGTGTCGCACCAGTGCTATCCGCACAAGATCCTGACCGGCCGGCGCGACCGGATCCGGACGCTGCGGCAGAAGGACGGGTTGAGCGGGTTCACCAAGCGGTCGGAGAGCCCCTATGACCCGTTCGGGGCGGCGCATTCTTCCACCTCGATCTCGGCGGCGCTCGGCTTTGCCGTGGCCCGCGACCTGGGCGGGGCGCCCGAACACGGGATCGGCGATTGCATCGCGGTGATCGGCGACGGGGCGATGTCGGCGGGCATGGCCTATGAGGCGATGAACAACGCCGGGCATCTGAAGAAGCGGCTGATCGTCATTCTGAACGACAACGAGATGTCCATCGCGCCGCCGGTGGGCGCGATGTCGTCCTACCTGTCGCGGCTCTACGCCGGCGCGCCGTTCCAGGAGCTGAAGGCCGCCGCCAAGGGGGCGGTGAGCCTGTTGCCGCCGCCGTTCCAGGAAGGCGCGAAGCGGGCGCGGGACATGGTGAAGCACATGACCGTGGGCGGCACGCTCTTCGAGGAGCTGGGCTTCGACTATGTCGGGCCGATCGACGGGCACGACATGGAGCAGCTTCTGAACGTGCTCAGGACGGTGAAGGCGCGGGCGACCGGGCCGGTCCTGATCCATGCGATCACCAGGAAGGGCAAGGGCTATGCCCCGGCCGAGGCGGCGCGCGACAAGGGCCACGGGGTGGCGAAGTTCGACGTGGTGACCGGCGAGCAGAGGAAGGCGCCGTCGAACGCGCCCTCCTACACCGGGGTCTTCGCCGAGAGCCTGTTGAAGGAGGCGGCGGCGGATGACCGGGTCGTCGCGGTGACGGCGGCGATGCCGGACGGGACCGGGTTGAAGCGCTTCGCCGAGCGCTATCCGTCGCGCTGCTTCGACGTGGGGATCGCCGAGCAGCATGCGGTGACCTTCTCGGCGGGCATGGCGGCGGGCGGGCTGAAGCCGTTCTGCGCGCTTTATTCGACGTTCCTGCAGCGCGGTTACGACCAGGTGGTGCATGACGTGGCGATCCAGCGGTTGCCGGTGCGCTTCGCCATCGACCGGGCGGGGCTCGTCGGCGCCGACGGGGCGACTCATGCCGGCGCCTATGACATCGCCTATCTGGCGAACCTGCCCGGGTTCACGGTGATGGCGGCGGCGGACGAGGCCGAGCTTGTCCACATGGTCGCGACGGCGGCGGCGCATGACGCCGGGCCCATCGCCTTCCGCTTCCCGCGCGGCGAGGGCACGGGCGTCGAGATGCCGGAGCGGGGCGAGGTCTTGGAGATCGGCCGGGGCCGGATGATCCGCGAGGGGAAGGGCGTGGCGCTTCTGTCCTTCGGGACGCGGCTTGCCGAGGTGGAGAAGGCGGCGGAGGCGCTGGAGGCGCGGGGGATCAGCCCGACCGTGGCCGATGCGCGGTTCGCGAAGCCGCTCGACTGCGAGCTGATCCTGACGCTGGTGGCGTCGCACAAGGCGCTCATCACCATCGAGGAGGGCGCGGTGGGCGGCTTCGGCTCCCATGTGGCGCAGCTCCTGGCCGAGGAGGGCGTGTTCGACCGGGGGCTCACCTTCCGGTCGATGGTGCTGCCCGACATCTTCATCGACCAGGCCAGCCCGGCGGACATGTACGCAGTGGCGAAACTCAACGCCGCCGATATCGAGGCGAAGGTGCTCGAGGTGATGGGCGTGGCGGATATCGGCGCGCGGCGGGCCTGAGCGAAGGTTCCGGCAAGGAGTGTGGCCCGGCGGCCCGTGCCGGGCCTTGATTCCTGGCGGGGGCAATGGACGGTCGGTGCTTTCATGCCGCTGGTGCCCGCGGAAAGCCTTAGTCGCCGGCCGCGAGCAGCGCGGCGAGGCCCGAGCGGTAGTCGGGATATTTCAGCCGCACGCCGAGCTCGGTCTTGATCCGGTCGTTCCGGACGCGCTTGGAATCCGAATAGAAACTGCGCGCCATGGGTGACATGTCGGCCGTCTCGAACGGCACCTCGGGCGGTGGCGGCAGGCCCAGAAGCTCGGCGGCATGGGCGAGAACCTCCTGCGGCGGGGCCGGGTCGTCGTCGCAGAGATTGTAGGCGCGGCCGGGATCGGGCCGGTCCATGGAAGCCTTCAGCACCTGCGCGATGTCATCCACATGGATGCGGCTGAACACCTGGCCGTCCTTGACGATGCGCCGCGCGGTGCCGGCGCGGACTTTCTCGAACGGGCCGCGGCCGGGTCCGTAGATCCCGGCCAGCCGGAAGATGTGCAAGGGCAGGCCCGCGGCGTCCGCCAGCGTCCGCCACGCGCCCTCGGCGGCGACCCGAAGGCGCCCGCGCCGCGTGGACGGCGTGAGCGGACTGTCTTCGTCGACCCAGCCGCCGTCGTGGTTTCCGTAGACGCCGGTGGTGGAGAGATAGCCGGCCCATTGGAGCTGCCCCGCGCGCCGCGCGATCTCTGGGCCGAGCGCGTTCAGCACCGGGTCGCCGTCGTCGTCCGGGGCGGCGGAGGTCAGCAGATGGGTGGCGCGGTCGAGCGCCTCGCCCATGCCGGAGCCGGGCCAGATCAGCGGCTCCACACCCTCGGCGCGGAGCGATTCGGCCTTCTCGGCGCTGCGCGTGGTGCCGATCACCTGCCAGCCCTCGGCAAGCAGCGTCCGCGCCAGCGCGCGCGCGGAATAGCCGTGGCCGAAGGAGAGGAGCGTGCCGGTCATGGGCGCGAGTCTCCCGCTTCCGGCGGGCGGGCGCAAGCGGTTGACAGGCACTTATTAACTGATACGTTAATTAACGAGGAGTGGAATCATATGCCCGACCTGACCCGATCCTTCGCCGCGCTGGGCGATCCGGTGCGCTTCGCCATCGTCGACCGCCTCTTGCGCGACGGCGCGCAGAGCGCCGGCGCCTTGCAGGACGTGGCCGAGATCTCGCCGCCGGCGCTGTCGCGGCACCTGAGGGTGCTGCGCGAGGCCGGGCTGGTGGAGCGGGAGGTGGACGGGACGCGGCGGATCTACTCGGCGAACGGGCCGGCGCTCGGCGCCATTGCGGAATGGACCATGTCGCATCGCGCGTTCTGGACCGCGAGCCTCGACCGGCTGGAAATGCTCCTGGAAAAGGATACCTGAACATGCCCGACCTGACGCTCGAACGCCGCTTCGACGCCGATCCCGAGACCGTCTTCGCCTTCATTTCGCGGGCCGAGAACCTGGTGAAGTGGTGGGGGCCGGAAGGGATCGCGGTATCGGAGCACGACCTCTCGCTCGACCGGGTCGGGCCCTGGTACTCGGTGATGCGGGACGGCGAAGGCCAGCGCTACAAGGTTTCGGGCCACGTGACCCATGTGGACCCGCCGCATTCGATCGGCTTCACCTGGGCCTGGCATGACGAGAACGACCGGCGCGGGGTCGAGAGCCACGTGACGATAAGGCTGGTGCCGGCGCAGGGCGGCGGCACGGCGTTCCACCTGCACCATGCCGACCTGCCCGAGGGCGAGGTGGCCGAGAGCCATGAGCGCGGCTGGACCTCGTGCCTGAGGAAGCTCGAAGCGGTTCTGCAATCCAACTGACAGGGAGAAAAAGGATGCCGAAATACATGTTCGTCTATCACGGCGGCAGGAAGCCGGAGACGCCCGAGGAGGGCCAGAAGGTCATGGGGGACTGGATGGCCTGGTACGGCTCGATGGGCGCGGCGGTGCTCGACGGCGGCGGCCCGGCGGGGATGTCGAAGACGGTCAGCCTGTCGGGCGTGGCCGACAATGGCGGCGCGAACCCGGTTTCCGGGCTGACCATCGTCGAGGCGGCCGACCAGGACGCGGCCTGCGCGATGGCGAGCGGCTGCCCGATGGTGAAGGACGGCTCGGGATCGGTCGAGGTGGCCGAGCTGATCCAGATGTGACGCCCGCGCCCCGGGGGCGGTGCGGCCTGCCCGCGTCCCCGG
Organism: Paracoccaceae bacterium; assembly: GCA_050299695.1. Taxonomy (GTDB): domain Bacteria; phylum Pseudomonadota; class Alphaproteobacteria; order Rhodobacterales; family Rhodobacteraceae; genus Ovoidimarina. The sequence goes on along the minus strand of JBNKWI010000019.1, from coordinate 1,151 downwards.
ACCGCCGCGCGCCCGGGCGCGTGGCCCCGCCCCGTGACCACAATGCAAGTGCGCTTTCGCCGGATTTCTGTATGCTCAATGCAGAGGTAACGGATGGAAGCCGACAGCAGCCACCTGGCGGTTCACCGGACAACGGCAAGATTCTACGTCGGTGGCGTGGTTCTTGCGACAGGGGTCTTCATTCTCGATCTCAATCTGCCCCTCGGCGTCGCCGGCGGCATGCCGTATATCCTCCTTGTCATGATGACGAACTGGGCCCCGAAGGTGGGCCAGGTCTATCTGGCGGCGGCGCTCGCGACGCTTCTGACGATCGTGGGGTATTTCCTGTCGCCCCCCGGCGCCGAGCTCTGGCAGGTCCTGACCAACCGGAGCTGGTCGATCGTCGGCATCTGGGTGGCTGCGGGCTTTGCCATCAAGTCCAAGATCGAATTCGACCGCGCGCTGAATGCGCAGCAACGCCTGGCGAAATCGCTGGCCGATCTCGAAATCCGGAATGACGAGCTTCAGAAGGCCATCGGTGCGATCAAGACCATCAGCGGCATCGTTCCGATCTGCGCCTGGTGCGGCAGTCAGATCAAGAACGACGACGGCGAATGGGTGGGGATCGAGAAGTATTTCGGGAACCACACCGACGCCCGGATCTCGCACGGCATGTGCCCCCGATGCAGCGAAAGGCAATTGGAGCCGAAGGCGCAAGGGCTTGCCGGCGGCGGATAGCCTGCGCCGGTTGCGGCGGCGTCAAGTCGCCGTGCCGCCGTCCACATGGCCGAGATCGGCGCCGGGCCGGACCAGGTCGCGGACGCGCCGTTTCAACTCTTTCGCTTCGGGGAAGCCGCCGTCGCGCTTGCGTTCCCAGATCGTCTCGCCATCCACCGCGATCGCGAATTCGCCGCTGGCGCCGGGGACGAGGCGGACCGCGCCGAGATCTTCGCCGAAGGTGGCGAAGAGCTCCTGCGCCATCCAGCCCGAGCGGATATGCCAGTGGCAGCCGACGCAGAAGGTGATGGTGATCTCGGGTTTCGCCATGGAGCCGAGAAGAGCATGGGCCGGCGCGGCTCACAAGGGGCGGGAGGGCACCCAGCAATAGCCCGCGGGCGAGAGCAGGAAGGCCTCGCGCAGTCCGTGCGGCTTGTCGGTGGGCGGTTGCAGGA
>JBNKWI010000018.1:0-47578 GCA_050299695.1 Paracoccaceae bacterium | reverse complement strand
GGGCCAGGTCTTCATGAAGCGGCCCTTCGACGATCCGTTCAGTGCGGTGGAGACCGTGCTGAAGGCGCATCCGAGGGGCGGGATGGTGCAGGCCAGCCTCGTCGACATGCATTGCGAGGCCACGAGCGAAAAGATGGCGATGGGCCATTTCTGCGACGGGCGGGTGAGCGTGGTGGTCGGCACCCATACCCATGTACCGACCGCCGACGCGATAGTGATGCCGAAAGGCACGGCCTACCAGACCGATGCCGGCATGTGCGGCGATTACAACTCGGTCATCGGCATGGATGCCGAGGAGCCGATGCGGCGCTTCATCACCGGCATGGCGGGCGGGCGGTTCACCCCGGCGATGGGCGAGGCGACGCTCTCGGGCCTCTATGTCGAGACCGACGACCGGACCGGCGCGGCGACCCGCGCGGTGCCGGTGCGCCAAGGCGGGCGCCTTGCCGAGGCGGCCCCGTGACACGCGGCACCCTGGGGCTTCTGGCCCTGCTCGTGCTTCTCGGCGCCGGTTGGGGGCTGACCCAGCCGCTGGCCAAGATCGCGGTGAGCGGCGGCTACCGGCCCTTCGGCCTGATCTTCTGGCAGCTCGCGTTCGGCGCGGCGATCCTGGGCGTGGTGACCCGGCTGCGCGGCGAGCGCCTCCCCCTGTGTGGCGCACATCTGCGGCTCTACGCGCTGGTCGCGCTGTTCGGCACGGTGCTGCCGAACTCCGCCTCCTACGCGGCGGCGGCGAAGCTTCCCTCGGGGCTTCTGTCGATCCTGATCTCCTCGGTGCCGATGTTCGCCTTCCCCATCGCGCTGATCCTGGGGAACGACCGGTTTTCCGCCCCCCGGCTCCTGGGCCTCCTCTTCGGGCTCGGCGGCGTTGTGCTGATCCTCGGGCCCGAGGCGAGCCTGCCCGACGATGCGATGGCAGCCTTCGTGCCGCTCGCGCTGGTGGCGCCGTTCTTCTACGGGATCGAGGCGAACGTGGTGGCGAGATGGGGCACCTACGGCGCCTCGCCGGTGCGGACGCTCTACGGGGCGTCGGTGGTCGGCCTCGCGATGGCCCTTCCGATGGCGGTGCTGTCGGGGCAGTTCATCGACCCGCGGCCGCCCTGGGCCCTGCCCGACGCCGCGCTGGTGCTTTCGGCGACGATCCATGTCTTCGTCTATACGGGCTATGTCTGGCTGGTGGGCCGAGCCGGGGCGACCTTCGCGGCGCAGGTGAGCTATTTCGTGACCGGGTTCGGGGTGTTCTGGGCGATGGCGCTGCTTGACGAGGCCTATTCGGGCTGGGTCTGGGGCGCCATGGCAATGATGGTGGTCGGGCTGTTCCTGGTGCAGCCGAGGCCGCGCGACGGCCTTGCCGTACCCCTCCGAACGGGTAGTATCGGCGGCGAGAGACCGGTGCCAGGAAGCGAGAGGTCGGGCCATTGCTGAACGCGCTTGGAGCCGACCCGATGGTCATGGCGCTTGCCGGGATCGTGATCGTCGTCCTGATGCTGGTGCTTTTCGCGCGCGAGGTCTATCCGCCCGAGGTGGTGGCGATCGGCGGCGCGGCGGCGATGTACGTCCTCGGGCTCCTGCCCTATGCCGAGGCGCGCGAGGTCTTCGCCAATTCGGCGCCCTGGACCATCGCGGCGATGTTCCTGGTAATGGGCGGGCTGGTGCGCACCGGTGCGCTGGCCTGGCTGATCCAGCGGATGGACACCTATGTGGAGGCCGCGCCGCGGCGCACGCTTCTCGGCAGCCTCGCGGTGGTGACGGCGGCCTCGGCGTTCTTGAACAACACGCCGGTGGTGGTGCTGATGATCCCGGTCTTCGTGCAGCTTGCGAAGCGGATGGGCGTCGCGCCGTCGAAGGTGCTGATTCCCCTGTCCTATGCGGCGATCCTGGGCGGCACGGTGACGCTGATCGGCACGTCGACCAACCTCCTGGTCGACGGGGTGGCGCGGGCGCAGGGGCTCGAACCGTTCTCGATCCTCGAGATCGCGCCGATGGGGCTGGTGCAGGTGGCGGCAGGCGCGGCCTATCTGATGCTGATCGGGCGGCGGCTCCTGCCGGAGCGGCAGTCGATGGGGGTGATGCTCTCGGACCGGCGGCGGATGAAGTACTTCACCGAAGTCGCGCTGCCGGAGGATTCCGACCTGATCGGGCAGCCCGTGCTGGAGGTGGAGCTTTTCAAGCGCGACCGGATGCGGGTGATCGACGTGCTTCGGGGCGATGCCTCGCTCCGGCGCGACATGGCGGCGGTGGCGCTGCGGGCGGGCGACCGGGTGGTACTCAGGACCGAGGTGGGCGAGCTTCTGGGGCTTCAGGCGAACCCGAACCTGAGGCCGGTGGACCAGCTTTCCTCGATCCAGACCGAGACGGTCGAAGTGCTGATCTCGCCGGGCTGCCGGATGATCGGGCGGTCGCTGGGTTCGATGCGTCTGCGGCGGCGCTATGGGGTCTATCCCCTGGCGGTACACCGGCGGAACGAGAATATCGGCCGCCAGCTCGACGACGTTGTGGTGCGGGTGGGCGACACGCTGCTCCTGGAGGGCGCGCCGGACGACATCCACCGGCTGGCGGCGGACATGGAGCTGGTCGACATCACCAAGCCCATCGACCAGCCCTACCGGCGGACGAAGGCCTGGATCCCGGTGGCGTCGCTTGCGGCGGTGGTGCTCCTGGCGGCGCTCGGGGTGGCGGATATCCTGCCGCTCGCGCTTCTGGCGGTGGCGGTGGTGCTGATCTCGCGCTGCATCGATGCCGAGGAGGCCTTCGCCATGGTCGAGGGCCGGCTACTGGCGCTGATCTTCGCGATGCTGATGGTGGGGGCCGGGCTGCAGGAGGCCGGGTCGGTCACGATGATCGTGAAGGCGATCGAGCCGCTCCTCAGGGAGGCGCCGCCCTTCGTGGCGATCCTGGCGCTCTACGTGCTGGCCTCGGCGCTGACCGAGATGGTGACCAACAACGCGGTGGCGGTGATCCTGACGCCGGTGGCGATCCAGCTCGCGCTCGCGCTGGGCTTCGATCCGCGGCCCTTCGTGGTGACGGTGATGTTCGCGGCCTCGGCGGCGTTCTGCACGCCGATCGGCTACCAGACCAACACGCTGGTGCACGGGCCGGGTGGCTACAGGTTCACCGACTTCACCCGGGTCGGGCTACCGCTCAACATTCTGCTCGCGATCACCGCAACGCTGTGCATTCCGCTGATCTGGCCCCCCTGACGGGGGCCGGGACGCCGCCCTCCTCTTGCTCTCGCCGCCGGAATGGTTCACCAACCGTCGAGGCCCCACAAAGGGGCAAAACCAACGGAAGCATGGATGGACGGCAGCATGGACGTGTCGGTGAAACCCACCGAGGAGATTTCGGTGCGCGAGACCTTCGGGATCGACACCGATATGGTCGTGAAAGGGTTCGAGATCCGCACCGAGCGGGTGCCCGATCTGGACTCGACCTACAAGTTCGACCCGGACACGACGCTCGCCATCCTCGCGGGCTTCAGCCACAACCGCCGCGTGATGATCCAGGGCTATCACGGCACCGGGAAATCGACCCATATCGAGCAGGTCGCGACGCGGCTGAACTGGCCCTGCGTGCGGGTCAACCTCGACAGCCATATCAGCCGGATCGACCTGATCGGCAAGGACGCGATCAAGCTGCGCGACGGCAAGCAGGTGACCGAGTTCCAGGAAGGCATCCTGCCCTGGGCGCTTCGGAACCCCACCGCCATCGTGTTCGACGAATACGACGCGGGCCGCGCCGACGTGATGTTCGTGATCCAGCGGGTGCTGGAGGTGGACGGCAAGCTGACGCTCCTCGACCAGAACGAGGTGATCACGCCGCACCCGTATTTCCGCCTGTTCGCCACCTCGAACACCGTGGGTCTGGGCGATACGACCGGCCTCTATCACGGCACACAGCAGATCAACCAGGGCCAGATGGACCGCTGGTCCCTGGTGGCGACGCTGAACTATCTGAGCCACGATGCCGAGACCGCCATCGTTCTCGCCAAGGTGCCGCAATACAATACCGAGAAGGGCCGGAAGACGGTGAGCCAGATGGTCACCGTGGCCGATCTCACCCGGACCGCCTTCATGAACGGCGATCTTTCCACGGTGATGAGCCCGCGGACGGTGATCGCCTGGGCGCAGAACGCGCAGATCTTCCGCAACCTGGGCTATGCGTTCCGGCTCACGTTCCTCAACAAGTGCGACGAGCTCGAGCGCCAGACCGTGGCGGAGTTCTACCAGCGCTGCTTCGACGAGGAACTGCCCGAGAGCGCGGCGGCGATGAGCGTCGGCTGATGCGCTTGGCCACGAGGATCGCCGCTCTGGCGATGCTTGCGGCTTGCACGGAACAGGCAGGGGCTGAACTCTTCTTCGCTTTTCCCGCCAGTGAAAGCGACTGGAGGGCCTATGTTCCGCCCGAGGGGGAGGCGATCCGGACGTCATCGCCGATTGCCGGAGCGGGTCTGCTCAGGGTCTCATCTTCCTGACCGACTCGGATCCGCCGAAGTTTGTCTCGTCGGCAATTTACGAGGGCGCAGGGCCCGAACTCGACGTCGTTGCGGTCGTCGAGCGTGACGGTGAGAATTTCGCCCGAGTCAGGACCGTCATCGGCTCCAAGTCACGCAGGCTGGGATTTCATCTTGTACCTCTACAACAGTTGAACTGCACGTACCGGTAGCAATGGTCCGGGGGTGTCTTGCGCCGCCTCCCGTCTCCCATCCTCCATGACCGGATGCGTTCCAATGCGGGCGTTCTCCACTGAACTCCCTGCTTGACGCGCCGAAGCTCGGAGCCGGGCGAGGCGAACCGAACCGGCCTTGCGCCGGCGGCCGGGTCGAGCCGGAGGCAGACAGCTTGGGGACGTGTGGCCGAAACGCCAACGCGGGCCGTTTCCGGCCCGCGCGTTTTCCGTGTACGGCCGCCATCAGGCGGCGAGGTCGAGATCGTCCTCGTCATCGTGGCTGTGATGGTCGTCGCTCTCGTCGGTACTGGTATCGGGCAGCATGTCGTCGAGGCGCGTCTCCTCGGTGGCCAGCACCCGCTCGGTAAGCGTGACGGTGGCCTCGGTTGTCTCCACCGGCTCGTCGCCGCCCTTGTCCTTGCCGCCGCCGAACAGGCCCAGGATCATGTTGAGGATCTTCGAGAAGATATTGCCGTCTTCCTCGTTCCGGCCGTTGCTCGGCGGAGGGGGGGTGTCTTCCTCGGCCTCTTCCTCGGAGGCGGTTTCACCGCCCGTCCCGGCGGTGGTCTCCTCCTCGGTTTCCGCGGCGGCTTCCTCTTCGGTGGTTTCTTCTTCGGTGGTCTCCTCGGTGGTCTCCTCGGCGGTCGTTTCTTCGGCGGGCGCCTCGTCGGGAGCAGTCGAGCCGTGATGCGACCCCGAAGTGGTCTCCTCGGCCGGAGTCTCCTCAGCCGGTGTCTCTTCGGCCGGGGTCTCCACCGTGGTTGGCTCCTCGACCGGGGTCTCCCCGGATCCGCTGCCGCCGGAGCCGGTGCTGCCCCCGTAGGAGATCGCCTCGCCCGAGCTCATCGCCGCGCCATATTCGCCGTAGAGATCGCTCGTGGCCTTGATCGTGCCGTCGCTGTCGAAGTGCTTGTCGGCGTAGTTGTCGGCCGACGCGTTTTTGTACTGGATCTGGTAGCCGCCCTCTTCGGTCTGGGTGCCGTTGACGCGGATCCAGGTGGCGACATTGCCGGAAACGTCCACGTCCCGTCCGCTGACCAGGATCCGGGGATCCCAGGAGTTCTTGTCTGCGCCGGGCGAGGCTTCGACCCAGGACTCCCTGTCCCAGAGCAGCGTGTTGTCGTAGATGTCGAGCCCGTCCGCGCCGTCCACGCCGATGCCGCGAGGCAACCCGGTGATGATGACGTTGTCGTGGATCGAGATGTCGTAGTTCCGGCCATCGGAGCCGCCGGTGCCCATGTGGATGCCCTGGGCCGCCGGGCCGCCCTCGGTGTCCATAAGGTTGTTGGCGATCTCGATGTTGCGGTTCTCCAGGTCGGTGGCGACCATGCGGATCTGGATGAAGTCGGAATGGGTCATGGTCTGGGTCGAGCCCAGCGGGTCGTGGAAGTAGTTGTCGGCGATCAGCACGTCCTGGATGCCGCCGCCGTGGAAGGCGTCGCCCTGCCATTGGGTGATCTCGTTGCCGGTGAAGTTGATGTCGGTGGTGTCGACCATCTTCACGACGAAGTAATAGTTCGAGAAGGTGTTCCCCGAGAGCGTGATGTTGTCGCTGTCGAACACGTTGGCACCCACGGTGCCCTGCACGTCGGAGGACGTCGCCTCGCTCAGGTACCCCTTGGCGCTGCCGGTGAAGGTCGAGTTGACGACCTCGATATGCGAGGAATTCTCGATCTTGAGATCGTCCTCGTACTGGCTGCGGCTGGTCATGTAGGCGGTGTCGACGTTCACGCCGTCGACGGCGATGTAGCTCGAATTGGTGAAGGTCATGGATTCGAAGAGCGGCGCGTCGCTGCCGGAGGACTGGACCAGGACGGGCGAGCCCGCGGAGCCCACGCCGCTGACGCTGAGGTCATAGGGCCCGCCGTTCGGATCCACCTTCACCGTGCCGCCGCCGCTGGCCGCGAGCGATTTGATCGCCGCGTTCAGTTCCGACGAATTCGAGACATAAACCGTTGCGTTCCCATAGGCCGAATAGTCCGTGTAGGTGGTGCTCATCCCCAAGCATTCCTCGCTGGCTGGTTCGTTTCGTTACGCCCCCGAACGCCGCACTGCCCCTGTGCGATGGGAAAAACTCGTTAACCACGATGTGAGTTCTCGGACGGGGCGTGGCGAAAATTGGGCAAGGACCGGGTAAGAATCGGGCGCACACCCGCGACAGTTGCCAAAACGGGCACCAATAGGAGGAGGTCGGAAGATTGTCGCTCAGACCGGCCCAACGCTCGGCGAAATCCGGCAAGAGGCCGGCGCCGAGCGGGCGGAAACGGTTTGGAAATGAGTGCGCAACGGCCCGGAAATCAGGCCGATTGCGCGGAAATCAGGCGGACTGGGCCGGGCTGATTCCGATGGGCAGCGCCTCGAGCGGGTTGAGCCTCAGCTCTTTCGCCCGCTCCGGCATCTCGCGGAAGGGTTCGAACAGGCGGGTCTGGAGGCCGGCGGCCTCCATCCGGGCGAGGAAGTCGTCGCGATTGTAGATCCGCACGTGGTCCCACTGGCCGAAGCGGCGATCCTGCTCGACCGGATCGTGGATCGACGGGTCCTCGTCGGTCGGCTGGCCGTCCATCGCGTAGGGCGTGAGCAGGAGCGCCTTGCCGCCGGGCTTCAGCACGCGGCGGATCTCGGCGAAGGCCGCGGCGTCGTCGGGGACGTGCTCGAGCACATGGCTGCAGATCACGATGTCGAAGCTGTCGCTGTCGAAATGCAGCTTGGTCAGGTCGGCGATCTGCAGGGCCTCGATATGACGGTAGCGCTTGGCGTCGATATCGGAGCAGATGTAGTCCACCGCCGGCTGCCGCTTGAGCCAGAGATAAAGGCCGAAATCGGGCGCGACATGGAGGATGCGCACGGGCCGCCGGCCGACCTCGGTCTCGCTTTCGAGGAACAGCATCATCATCCGGGTACGGTCGCAGGCGTGGCAGACCGGGCAGCGGTCGTCCTCGCGGCGCATACCGCCCACCACCTTGCGATCGTCCAGCACCGCCGCGCCGCCGCCATGGCCGTGGAACGCCTTCACCGAATTGCCGCAGAGCGGGCATTCGCGCGCCGAGCCCGAGAACAGGCGGCGACGGAGCTCGAAGCGGACGGGCTGTGGAAGGAGGTTGGTGAACTGGCGAACGTTGAACATGAACCGGCGACCTTCGGAAAATATCGCGACCTGAATAGCAACCGTGCCGGGTGGTGTCATGCGCGAAGTGCCGCACTGCCGCATTGCCGCCCCGCAGCCCGGCAGGCGCCGGGACAGTGGCGGGACGGGCCGGACACTGTTTCCGGGCCCCTGACTGCAGCCCGCCTGTCGCCGCGCCGCGGCAGGCAGCGGGTTGCATGAGCGAGGCTCTCCTGCGAGACAGGACGCGGCACGCAGGAGACCCGGCAGAGGACGATGGCCGCACTGGCAGATCAGGCCCTTCCGGGCGCGGCCCGGCACGCGGGACGGCTGGGATTCCGCGCCGAGATCGAGGGGTTGCGGGGCGTCGCGGTGCTCCTCGTGGTGCTCTATCATGCCACCTTTGCCTGGATCGAAGGCGGCTATGTGGGGGTCGATGTCTTCTTCGTCATCTCGGGCTACCTGATCACCCGGCTCCTGATCGACGAATTCGAGACCGGCACGTTTTCCGTGCGCAATTTCTACGTGCGCCGGATTCGGAGGCTGATCCCGTCCCTGCTGGCGACCATCCTCGTCACCCTGGCGGCGGGCATCGTGATTCTCTCGCCCGAGCACCTGCGGGAGCTGGCGTCCTCGTCGCTGGCGGCGGCGCTATCGCTGTCGAACTTCAATTTCGCGCTGTCGGACGGCTATTTCGAGACCTCCTCGCGGATCAAGCCGCTCCTGCACACCTGGTCGCTCAGCGTCGAGGAGCAGTTCTACCTGCTCTGGCCCTTCACGCTCTTCGTGATCTTCCGCGTCGCGGCGCTCAGGCGGCACCTGTTCCTGATCGTCGGGCTCGTGCTCGTGGCCGGGCTGGTGCTGTCGGAATTCGCCATCGGGCAGAACCCGGCCTGGGCCTATTTCCTGCTGCCGTTCCGGGCCTACCAGCTCCTGACCGGCGCCTTGGCGGTCTGGGCCGAGCGGCGGCTGGCCGGGGCGGGCCGGGGCACGTCCACGGCGCTGACTGTAGCGGGGATAGGCCTCGTCCTGGGCTCGGCGCTGGTCTTCGACGAGGCGAGCCCGTTTCCGGGCTTCCACGGGGCGGTCCCGGCGCTGGGCGGGTTCCTGATCGTCGCGGCGGGCGGGCGGGCGCCCCTGCCCGCGCGGCTCCTGTCGGTGGCGCCGCTCACGGCCCTTGGGCGGATTTCCTACTCGGTCTATCTCGCCCATTGGCCCATCGTGGTCTTCGCGCGCTACCTCTCGGTCGGGCCATTCACGAGCCTTGAGAAATGGCTCCTCTGCGCGGCGTCGGTGGGCGGCGGCTGGCTCCTCTTCTACACGGTCGAGGCGCGGTTCCGGCTGTCGGGCGCGGGCAAGGGATCGGGGCATCGCTGGCGCGAGACGCTGGGCGTCGCGGCGACGGCGGCGCTGGTCTTGGCGCTGTCCTTCGGGGTGCGGGAAACCGGCGGGCTGCCCGGGCGGATGGATCTGGTGCCGGAAAAGCGCGAGATGGCGCGGGCGATGGGGTTCGAGTTTCTCGAGGAATACCGGAACGGGGTGCTGCATCTGGGGAGCGGCACGAACGGGCGGCGGGTGCTGATCTTCGGCGATTCGATGATGCAGAACTACGTGCCGGCGCTGATGGCTTTGCCGGGGATCGCGGAGGCGGAGGTCACGGTGGTCACCCGCGGCGGTTGCCCGATGGCGGCGGGGAGCCTGCAGGTGGTGAATGGCGGGGTCGACCGGAGCTGTCGCGACCTGCGCGACCGGCTCTATGCCGACAAGGGGCAGTACGATCTGGCGATCTGGAACCAGAGCTGGATGGAATATTCGGACCGGCTGTTCCTGGAGCAAGAGGGCGGTTTCGTTCCGGCAGGGGGCGAGGGGATCGACCGCTGGCGGAAGGCGATCCTCGCGACCGAGGCGGCGCTGGTACCGCGGGTCGGGCAATTGGTGGTGTTCGGGCCGCAGGTGACGGTGGAGAACGTGCCGGAGATCCTGTCGCGGATCGGCCCGGTGACCGATATCGCGGCGATCCCGCCCACCTATTCGGTGATGACCGCACGGGACGCGGCGGCGCGCGAGAGGTTCGCGGCAGCGCTGGCGGAACTGTTGCCGGGGGCGAAGGTGGTGGATCCGGGGCGGATCGTCTGCCCGGGCGGCGTCTGCCGGTTCTCGGACGGGGCGATGAGCTGGTATCTCGATCCGATCCACCACACCGCGGCGGCCACGCCGATGCTGACCGGCGCGCTTCTGCCCGAGCTGGCGGGCGTGTTGAAATGAGCGATCCCTGGGACGTGGCGGTGGTGGGCGGCGGCCTCGCGGGCGGGATGGTCGCGGCGCGGCTGGGTGAAGCGGGGTTGCGCGTCGTGGTGCTCGAGTCCGGGCCGGCGCGGGGCGGCGCGGCGGAGGCGCAGGGCGCGGGACGCTGGCCCGGGCCGATCCTGCGCGAGGGCAAGGGCGGGCGGTTCCACCGCGAGGCGGCGGCGCTTCTGGGGCATGGGCCGGGCGGGTCCTCGGCGCTCTACGGTGCGGCGCTGGAGCGGTTCGCGCCGGAGGATTTCGACGGCTCGCGGGCCACGGTGGCCGAGGCGCTGCCCACCGCCTGGCCGGTCGCGGCAGATGAGATGGCCCGCTGGTACGCGGAGGCGGAGCGGCGGCTGGGCGTGGGCGCCGTGGCCCCGGCGGTGTCGGAGCGCGACCGGGTGATCGTGGAGACCTTGCGCGGGAACGGGCGGGCGCCCTACCGGCTGCCGGTGGCGATCGGCTACAGGCCGGGCTGCGGCGAGTGCCAGGGGATGCGCTGCGCGCGGGGCTGCAAGGGCGAGGGCTGGTCGCGGGGGCTTGACGGGGCTTCGGTGGAGGTCCGGGCCGGAGCGCATTTGGCCGGGATGGCGCGGGAGGCGAACGGCACGGTGCGGCTGTCGCTCGTGGGGGCCGAGCCGGTGCAGGCACGGGCGGTGGTACTGGCGGCGGGGGCGCTCAACACGCCGCGGCTGCTCCTGGCCTCGCCGGAGCTCTACGAGGTGGCGCCGCATGCGCTGATCGGCGCAGGGCTGATGTTCCATTGCAGCGATCTCTTCGTGCCGCGGGTCGATCCGGCGCTGGCGGCGAGCGGGCCGAAGAAGGTGCTGGGCCTGCGGGATTTCTACAACCTGCCCGAGGGGCGCGGCGGCGAGGTGCAGTCGCTCGGCTTCGATCTCGCGCCGCGGCTGGTGTCGCGGCATCTGAGCGAGCGGATCGCGGCCCTGGGGCTGCCGGGGCAGCCGTTCTTCATGGCGGCCTTGCGGATCCCGGCCACGATCCTGGCACGGCGGCTGGGGACGCCGCCGGTCTTGGCGACGATCCTCGAGGACCTGCCCTACGCGGAAAACCGGGTGCTGCCGCCCGAGGGCGGCTACGATCCGGCGGGCCCGGTGAAGGTGCGCTATAAGGTGCGGCCCGAGCTCGCGGCGCGCTGGGAGGCGATGCGGCGGGAGATCCGCGCCGCTTTCGCGCCCCTGCCGGTGCGGTTCCTGTTGCGGCGGGTGCTGCCCAATCTGGGCCATCCCTGCGGCTCGGTGCGGATGGGCGAGGACCCCGCGACCGCGCCCGTGGCCCCGGACGGGCGGCTCCGGGGCGTGGCGGCGCCGGTCTATGTTGCCGATGCCTCGGTCTTTCCCTCTTCGAGTGGAACCAATCCGGGGCTCACGGTGGCGGCGAACGCGCTGCGGATTGCCGAGGGGATCGCGGCAGAGCTCACGCCTGCACGAGGCGCAGAAGCTTCCGCTTGATCGTGCGTTTCCACGACTCGCCCGGGTAGATCCGCCGGCCGTTCTGGAAGAAGCCGCCCGAGACCCCGCCCGAGGGCAGGTCCAGGAGCGCGAGAACCTCGGGCACGACCTCCTCGGGCTGGCGGCCGAACCCGGCCATGTTGCCGCGCACGGGGCCCGGGTTCATCTCGTTCAGGAGCACGTCGGGGCAGCGCGTGCGGTCGATCTCGCCGGCGATGCCGCGGATGAGCGGGTGCAGTGCGCCCTTGGTGGCCGAATAGCCGACCGCGCCCGGCAGCGGGTTCATGTCGGCAAGCGTGCCGATCACCGCAATGCGGCCGTGGCGGTTCTCGATCATCCCCGGCAGGACGGCGCGGAGCGTGTTCGCCACGCCGGTGAAATTCGCCGCCATCATCGCGTCGAATTCCTCGGGCGGCTGGTCGAGGAAATGGCCCGGCGTGTTCAGCGCCGCCGAGAGAACCGCGCGGCCGACCGGGCCGAGCCGGGCAGTGGCGCCGGCGAGTGCGGCGTCGAAAGCCGCGCGGTCGGCCAGATCGGCCACCGCATGGGCCACGCGGTCGCCCTCGGGCAGGGTTTCGGCCAGCGCGGCGGCGCGGCGGCCGGAGAGGATCACGCTCTCACCCCTGGCATGGAGCGCGCGGGCGACGGCGCGGCCGATGCCGCTTCCGGCGCCGGTCACCAGCGCGGAGGTCCGCTCGGCCGGGCGATGAACCGCGAAGCCGTCTGCCCCTGTCCCGCTCATCCGGTCAGAGAAAATCGGAGAGGAGACGGTCGTCGGCATCCTTCACGCGCGACCAGAGCGCGATGTCTTCCTGGTAGATCCGCCGGACACGCGCGGTCTGCGCCTCGGTCAGCCCCTCGGCCTTGAGCTCGGTGGTGAAGAGGTTCGCCATCGCGTTGAGGTCGCGGCGCAGGAGCGTCCGGCCGGCATACTCGGGATAGCGCGCCGCGAGCAATGGCGGGCGCGGCAGGCGGCGGTAGAGGCCGGTGCCGGTGAGCCGCCGGGCGAGTGCGCGGAACTTCGTCGAACCCTTGAGCGGTTTGGCCCCGCCCGCGTTGAAGCGGCCGCCGGTGGGCGCGCCCGGCGGGGCGATGTCGATCCCGTAGCGGATGGAGATCTTTTCGAGCCCCTCTTCGATCCGCTCCACCGTGTAGAGCCGCCCGTCGAAGCGCGGCGTGCCGTCGCGGGCGGTGAAGAAGTAGATTTGCGGCTCGTGATGCGCGTCGAACGGCTGTTCCTCGACAAGGTCGAGCATCGCGTCGACCACCACCGGCACGGGTTCGGTGATCGCCTCGGCCAGTTCGGCATAGACATCTTCGGATATCATCACCCGGTCGCGCTTCTGCCGGTCCTCGATGGCGGGGTGCTGCACGCGCATCAGAGTCTCGCCGATCGAGGAGACGAAGCGGCGCACCGGCTCGCGGAGGAACATGACGATCGGCGCATCGACCTCGCGATAGGGCCGCCAGTCGTGGCAGTCGAGCCGGTTCATCAGCTCGGTCGAGGCGTTCTTGGAGATCCGGAGCAGCGCGAGCTTGCCGTCCTGGCGGTAGTTCAGGCTGCCATGGCAATGGGTCGTCGTCAGGCGGGGCCGCTGCGCCGGCGGGCGCAATGCGGTGACGTTCCCGCGATCCACGTGATTCATTCGGCCACTCCCCGACACTCGTGCACTCCCCTTCTACATATGTAGCCCTTTCGCGGCAAAGCTGCACCCGGAAACGATGTCTCAGGCGGTCCGGGCGGGACCGCCGCGTCGGGATTGTCGAGGCTGCCGGAACAATGGGCGGGCCACCGCCGTTTTCCACGCGGCGAGGCCTGCCCCACAGCGGAACGTGATGCGGCAGGCGGTTGTCTCGGCGCCCGGTTTCGCCCAGTTTGAAGGGGTTTCGAGGGGGTGCGATGGACCGCAGAAATTTCCTGATCGCCGGCGCGGGGCTTCTGTCGGCCGCCTGCGCGCCGGAGTTCGCGCGGCCGGCACTGGCCCTGGGCCCGGCCGGGTCGCCGCCCCTGCCGGCGCCGAACGTGAATGTCACGGCGCAGAGCCTGGACCAGCTCTATGCCATCGTCGCGGCCTTCGCGAAGGATTTCCGGGGCGCGCGCAAGCGGTTCGGCGTGCCCGAGGACGAGCCGGTGATCGGGCTCGACGTGACGACGCGCGAGCCCCTGCGGCTTGCGAACTACCGTCTGCCCGAGCGGATCACGATCCGCGGGGTCGGCAAGTTGGGGCGAAACGACTTCTTCCCGACCTCGACCACCCAGGTCGGCGACTGGACGCTGCAGAACGCGCGCAACATCCGGATCATGGCGCTCCAGTTCAATGCGCAGGGGAGTGCGGGGGTCGGCAATTTCGTGAATGCCGAGGATTGCGTGATCGCGCGCAATGTCTGCAACCTGAAGGCCGCGACCTCGCGGGCCGGGCTGGGCCGGGCGAACACGGTGCGGAACGGGATCTATTTCTTCAACGCCAAGCGCTGCACCTTCACCGACAACGCGGTGGTTGGCGGGAATTTCCAGCTCATCAACGGCACGCAGAAACAGACGCCGAAGAGCAGCACACACGACCTGACCATCGCCTGGAACGTCTTCGACCAGGTGCGCGGCGACCATATCCGCCTGCAGGGCGGGACGAACGACGGCTGGCACATCCACAAGAACCTGTTCGGCGGCCGGTTCCGTGACCCCGGCGGCGACCATTCGGATTGCCTTCAGGTTGGCGCGGGCCAGCGGACCGGATTCTTCAACGGGCTGATGGAGTTCAACTGCTGTTTCGTGCGGGAGAGCTACGGGGCCGACAACCACGCGCCGGTGCAGATGTTCTGGTTCGGCCGCGGGGCGGACGCCTCGGACGGCCACACCTTCCGGCAGAACGGGCATTTCGCGCCGGGACGGCTCCTGAACAACTCGGTCCCGAAGAAGGGCGTCACGCTGGCGCGCAGTTCGGCGGTGTTCAACACCGACATGGCGCCGTCCGACATCCCGCGCAGCTACTCGAAGGGTTATTACAACGCGAATTTCGCCTGCTACGTCTATTCGGGGCATACGGACTACAACCTGGTGACCCGGAATAGCCGCGACGACGACCGCGGCGCGGGGCCGAACGGCGTCAATATCGAATGCCCGGCCTCCGACGACAGCGACAGCGCGCCCCCGAGGGCCTGGCTGCCGCAGACGGCCTATCTCTCACGGGAATTGCGGCGGTCGGAAACCATCGGCTGCCTCCGCCCGCCCTCGCCCCGGGTCCGGTCGCACTGGGCGAATCCGCGCCCCGTGGGCGCCTGGCAACTGATGCGGGACATGTTCGACGAAACCCGGCCGAACCACTGGAAGACCCGTGGCTGGCCGGTCGATGCGATGTGCCACATAGCCTACGACCCGCGGAACGAACTGGCCAGTTCCGCGGGTCGCTATGCCTCCTACGACGCGGTGAGCGGTGTCAATCTCGGCTAGAAATCAGCCGAGATAATTTCCGTCGCCGTCGAAGCTCTGGTAGGTGCCCGTGGCCCCTCCCATGGCGTTCGTGGTGTCGTAGTACAGATGCGCCGCCGGGGCGCAGGGCCAGCCCCAGTCCTTCCAGTGGTCGTGCTCGGTGGCGCTGAAAACGCGCTTGAAGAGCTGGAAGCACCCCGTCGGATCGGCATGCCCCCAATGGGCACGCGTGCCGACCTTGGGAATGTACTGCTCGACGCCGCCTTCTTCGCGCGGGCTCACCTGGCTCTTCACGTCGGTCGTGTAGGTCCCGTCGTAGTTCTCCAGATACTGGCCCATCTCGTCCCAATTGAAGGTGCCGAACGGGTTGTCGGAAGCCACGAAACCGTCGCTCGAGATCGCGACGCCGTTCGGACCCACGCCTTCTGGCGTACCGGTCGCGCAGACGATGTTCTCGTCCGTCGTCATGCCGCCCGCCGGCCGGATTCCGGTGTAGTTCGCCGTCCAGGACGTGCCCGAACTTTCTGTCGCCAGCGTGTCGATCGGGATGAAGAACGTGTTGAACATAATCGTGGCGCCGGAGTGAAAGGTCTGGACCCCCTTCCCCGGCGAACCGATGAAATTATCGAGGATCGTCGCCGCCGACGCCGCCGCACCGCCGCCCCAATAGGCGAACTGCTTGGCAAGGTAGGTGTCCGAGCCCCAGGCGGTGCGCGACTGGAACCAGTTGCCCTCGATCAGCCAGTTCCTTGCATAACCCGTGCCGTTCGTGCCCAGGATCTGGATGAAGTCCCGGTGCTGCCCGCCCGAGTTCCGGCCCTTCCCCATGGCAAGGTTATCGGCCACGATCCAGTCATCGGTGACCGAGGTCCCGAACTTGACGAGATCGTTGTGGTTCTGCGCCATAACGTTGCCGCGGAACTCGATCCGGTCGGCGCTGACATTCGGCGACTTGCCGATCACGCATTCCCGCGACCCCATAAGGACGTTCTGCATGAACTTGCTGTCGTAGGTCTTGTCGATCCAGATCAGTACCTGCGTGCCCGCCTTGGGCGTGGTCGCCAGGTCGGGGGTGTTCCGGGCAACATCGCCCAGAATGGCGTTCCGGACCCACTCCACGCGGTCGCAATTGACGACGTTGTGGCTTTCGCTGTTGTAGCCAGTAGAGATCGACGGCGGTTGCGCCTCGACCCCCATGAGGCGCAGGTCCTCGCAATTGCTCCAGATGATCCGGCCAAGCTTGGTACCCGCCGTGGGCGCGTAGCCGTCATGCGAGAAGGAGCCCATGCCGCGCACGGTGACGCGTTTCGGGAACGGTCCGTAGCCGGACCAGTTGATGCTGCCATGCTGCCCGACGGCGAGACCCAGAACCGGCTCGACCCCCGAGGAGGCCAGTCCCCAACCAGACATGGTCCCTGCCCAGTTGCTCGTCAGCGAAGCCAGCGCGGCCTCCAGCGCGGATAGCGAGGTGAAGGCGACGCCGCCATTCGCATTGACGGCCGGCATCTCGATGAACTTCGCAGTAGGGCCGACCGATGTCATCGAGACGACGATGACGAGCGTCTCGGCGTAGATGCCACCACCCTGGACCGCCGAATTGTCGTAGACGATCTGAAGCGGGTAGGATCCGGCGGCCGGCGCGGTCTGGCCGGCCGCCACGACAAGCTGGCCGTTCGCAGCGACCTCGATCCACGACAGCGACGGCGTGCCCGCCGCGAACGCGCCGTTGATCCGGTCGGCGAAAACCGTGCCGACGACTGTCCCCGCAGCGGCGCCTTCGGTGACCGAGGCCCGCGCGAGGGAGATATCGGTCGCAGGCGTCGTGGTGCCCGATATCGTGAGCGCGTTCGTCACCACGAGGGCGTTGCCAGCGGGCCAGACATGGGCACCGCCGACGGCGTCGGTATCGTTGATCGCGTCCGACAGGAAATGCGTCTGCTGAACGAAGACCTTGTCGTAATAGTAGCTGCTGATCCAGAAATGCAGGCCCACATAGGTGGTTCCCGCCACCAGGTTCTGCGCGCTTTCCCTTGTCAGGCTGCCCGAGCCGCCAAGATCCGCCACCGGGTCCTGCAACGGCCAGTTCCCGGCATCGCCATTCTCGATCTCGGTCTTCCCGTCGGTCCCGTTGAAGTTCGACTTGAACCGCGAGATGAAGACACCGTCGCTCAACGAAGCAGGATACTGGAACTGGGTCTGCACCTGGTAGTCGGGCGGCGTCTCGCCGCCCACGCCCTCCACCTGCGCGAGGGTCTCGTTGAAGATCAGCTCGGTCGGGTCGGCATAGGTCGCCGAAAGATTGAAGACTGCGTCAATGGCCATTTCAGCTACCTCATGCCTTGTAGGCGACGATGGTGGCGGCAACCCACTGCTCGGTGCCGCTGATCGTGAAGGTTCCGGGGTTCGCGCTCGCCGCCGAGATCGTCTTCGACGCAACCGCCACGCCGGCACCCGCCCCAATTCCCGCTCCGGCGACGTTCTCCGACCCGATACGCGTGTAGGTCGACGGCACGGCGGAGGTGCTGACGGTGCCGCTGTCATGCCCGATCGCAGCCAGCGCGACGGCGTCTCTGCTTCCGGTTGCCAGCGTCAGGGACGGCGGATCGGGGTTCACGTTGGTACCGGTCGCGAAGCCGGCCTCGACGGTATCGACACCTTCGATCTGCACGACCTCCACGGCGACATATTCTGCGCTGCCGAGCGAGACGGTCATCGTGTCGCCCCCCACCGCGGTTTTCTGGAACACCGCAAGCGCAGCGGCACCGAACTGGTCGGCCTGATTGATCTTGGTCCAGCCGCTCGCCGTCATCGTCGGCGCGCCATCCGCTGCCACAATGGCCACCAGCTTGTTTCCGGCGACGAGTCCGCCGGGCATCGTGACCGCGAAGGAGGTGACCTCGCCCGAGGCGGTGGAGTTACTCGCGGCGGAGCTCACGATCGCGGGCGCGACAACCGCCACACCAGACGTCGCGGTCTCGGTATTGCCCGGATCGCCGGCGCCATTCGCGTTGATCGCGCGCAGGCGAATTCCGTAGGACGTTCCTTCCGCCGCCATCGCGACCGTGTAGCTGCCGGCGCCCGCAAAGGACGGCAGCGGCGTCCAGATCCCGGCCCCGTTGACGTCGTACTCGACATCGGTGATCGCGCTGCCACGATCCACCGGCAGGGTCGCAATCGCGACGGTCAGCGCATTGGCGGCACCACCAGTCGCAACGCTCCAATCCGCATCCACAAAGGCCGCGGGGCGTGACGCCTGGATCGTTTCGGTCGTCGAGAGCAGCGCAGACCATTCTCCGCCGCCCGCGACCTGCATGAAGGCGATGGTCTTCGTCGCGCCGACATAGGCCGACAGGTCGATCTCCGCCGATCCGCCCAGCGCATCGACCGCGAAGCTGCCGGCAAGATCGATACCGGTCCCCGTGCCGGCGATCAGATCCGCCTCCGTCGGCTCGGCATCACCCGACGACCAGTAGACCGTGCCGTTCGGGGCGTCGGTCGCAAAGCTGATCGTCGTCGAGGTGATCGCGACGTTGGTCAGCTCGATCTGATCGACGAAGATCGAGAAACTGAGCGCCTCCGCGGACGACCCGCCGGAATTGATCGCCTCGACCTCGATGAAGAACGGCTGACCGGGAAGGCTGACCTCCAGCGGCACGCCGCTCAGGATACCCGTGGCGGCATCCAGCACGAGCCCGGACGGCAGGGCATCCGAATTGGCGCTCATCGCATAGCTGTCGATCTGGCCGCTGAACGCCGTCGACAAGTCCAGATCGACGATCGCGACACCGCGCTTGTAGGTCTGATCGGCGACGCTTCCTGAGACGGTCGGCAGCGCGGTCCCGGTCGTCGCGGAAGCGCTCGCCGACCAGTTCTGCGGGTCGTTGTCGAGCGCGTTCACCGCGCGCGTCTGCACCGAGTAGGTCGTTCCGGCTGCGAGGCCCGACACGACCTCGGCCGTCGCCGTGATGTCCTGGACCAGCGTCCACACGACCTCATCGGTCGAATGGCGCAGATCGTAGCGCAGGATCGGCGAGCCGCCATCGGCCGGCGCCGCGGCCCGGTCGACCGAAAGCTCGGTCTCCGAAAGCGCTGTGACAACCGGTGCCGCCATTTGCGCCGGCACAGACGCCGCTGAAGCCGTCGTCGCGCTGGTCGAGGCCGACCAGGCTCCCGCGCCCACGGCGTTCACGGCTCTCGTCTGGACGAAGTAGTTCGTCCCGCTGGAAAGACCGCCAATCGGCTGAGGCTCCGCAATACCCGTCACGACCGTCCAGGCGGCCTCGTCCAAGGAATAGCGCAGGTGATAGGACAGGATCGCCGAGCCGCCATCGGCCGGATCGGCGGCACGGCTCACCGACAGTTCCGTCTCCGAAGCAACCGACACCGCCGGAGCGCCCATCTGTGCCGGAGCGGTCGCCGCAGCAGCCGTCGTGACGTTCGTCGAGGCCGACCACCCGCCCTGCCCCACAGCGTTCACCGCCCGGGTCTGCACGAGATAGGTGGTGTCGCTCGCAAGACCCGCAACAAGCTGCGGATCGGAAATGCCCGACAAAAGCGTCCAGATCGTCCCGTCGATCGAATAACGCAGGTCGTAGGACAGGATCGGCGAGCCGCCGTCGGCGGGTGCCGCGGCGCGATCCACCGAGATCGTATCCGAACCGGCGGCTGTCACGGCCGGCGCGCTCATGACGCCGGGAACCGTGGCCGGATCGGTCGGCGTCACGCTCTTCGCGCTCGCCGCCGCACCTGCACCCACCGCGTTGACCGCCCGGATCGCAACCGAAATCGCGGTTCCGGTCGTACCCCAGGTGAAATGATAGGTGCCCGCCGTGCTCCCGCCCAGCGACAGCCACGTGCCCCCGTCGACCTGATATTCCAGGTCGGTGATCGGCGCGCCGCCATCGGCAGGCAGCGTCGCGACGACGACACCGACGCCCCCCCCGTCGCCATCGTCCGCCAGCGACCAATCGGCACCGCCGAAACCTGCCGGAACCGATGCGACGGCATCGGTCGTCGCGGTGGCGGAAGCCGACCACGGCCCTGGCCCGTTCACATTGACGGCCCGCGTCTGCACCTGGTGCGTGGTACCGGCGGGCAGACCGGCCAGAGTCTCGGGATTGGCGATCCCCTGCACCACCGTCCAAGACGCACCGTCCGTCGAATACTGCAGATCGTAGCTGTCGATCGGCGCGACGGTGCTCTTCGGCGGGTTCGCCAGGGTCACGACGATACTGTCCGTCCCCGTGACGGAGAGCGCAGGAGGGTTCATCAACCCAGGCGTCGTTGCGGAGTTGGTCCGGCCAGAAGGCCGGGAGGAGTTGCGAACGCTCATCGAGAAATCAGGCATGCGGATTGGGTCCCGGACTCGGTCTGGACGAGAACTCCCCAACGTCATCGTGACGGAAACGCACGGGGAGCAGTTCGGGGAACGCTACCGTCCGGGAACTAACCCACCGTAAGACCGCCGCACGCACATGGCGGCGGGCCTATCTGTAGCCGAACTTCTCCAGAACGGGGCCCAGCTCGCGCTCGATATAGGCGATGTGCTGAGGCTCGAGCTCCTTGCGCCACTGTTCGCTGGCACCGCTGCGGATATGCGCGAACTTGTTCGCATCGCCGGATTTTCCGGTGCGGCTCTTCGCCTCGAATAGGCGCATCAGGTCAACGGCATAGGCCAGCGCCGGACCGGTCAGCCCGAGATGCTCGAAGATACGGAAATAAAGTTCATCGCGCCCGTCGCCCATGAGCGACTCGTAGGAGACTTCCAGAACATCCGGGTCCTCGGTGTTCCAGCGTTCGAGAAGTGCGCGATAAAGAAAGATGAAGTGGTCGATCTCCATGAAAAGCCCGGACGTCTTGTCGGCCGCGTTCAGCTTCTCCTGGTAGGTCCGGCCACTCTCGTCCATCCGGTGGACCCAGGCTTCGTGCGTCCACTTGTGGTAATGGTATCCCGACACGATCATGTCGCGCGGATCCCGCATGATATGGACCCCGCGGCACGGACGGAACGCGTCCACCTCGAACGCCGTATGGTTCGACAGCAGGATCTCCGCCTGCTCCGGCGGCTCCTCGAAATTGATCTCCGCAAACCGACGTCCCGCCCCGAAGGCGAGAAGGCGCAGGACGGCGCTGAAATAGGTTGTCATCGCCTTGTGATGCGTGCCCACGAAAAGGCGCCGGCCGTCGGCCGGGTAGCCTTCTAGGCCGCCCACCCGGCTCGACACCATGTCGGGAAGAAGCGCCCAGAAGTCGGGGTTCGTCACGAGACCCTGGTTCTTCTTGACGAAAACCGCCGCGCGATTCCGGATATGCCGAACCCGATTGACGTTTGCCGAGGGACCGAACCCTGCCGCGGTACGGATTTCGCCCGCCTGTTCGCCGATCGCCGTCATTGACCCACCCCTACTCGCACGCAATTCCACTCATCGATTCCGACGTCGCCTACCCACAACACTCTCCGGCGTCTTGGGGTTGGCCGGGAAGCGGGAATATCGGCTCTGCACGGGCGACGGTTCGATTTCGGCCGCCCTTTCCGTCCGCGCCCTCCCGTCTGACGGCGCGCCGTCTCCTTGGCTCGAATCCAGCTCCGGGTCCTCATCCGTTCGCCGCTCGGCATCGAAAATCCACATGCCCGAACCGAGGAAGAACATGAACCACACGTTCACGTTCGACCAGACATGGACCGTGATGACGGCCAGGAGAAATCCGCCGAGCCCGATCAGATAGCCCGCCCGGATTTCGGAAACGAGCGGATCGACCAGCCGGAGCCGCCCCATCCTGTACATCGTGACGAGAATGCCGCCGAGGAAAACGAAGAACATCGGCAGTCCGTGCCGAACCGTCAGCACCAGCCAGTAATTGTCGATCGACGAGATCATCCATCGCGGTCGCACCCAGCCATTGAACGCGCGACCGAAGATCGGGTTGTCGAGGATATTGACCATCGCCGCATCGAACTGCGCAATCCGGTAGAAGCCCGACGCCGAATTCAACGTGAAGTACCGCACGAAGACCTTGAACGGGCTGGAATTCGCGGTGACTTCGATCAGCAGATACAAGCTGCCCACGGCGATGAACCAGAGCAGCCAGCGCCGGGAGAACGACCTCAGGACGCGGTCGTAGATCAGGAAGGCCGCCTGAACGAGGAACATCAGCCATGCGCCGGAGGAGACGGAACAGAACGTGTTCCCGGCGACCAGCCCGATCCGGACCAATGACCGGAACATCCCGGTCCCGTAGTTGAGGCCCCTGGCAACCGGGCCAAGCATCGCGGCACAGAACACGCCGTAGAGGATCGGGTGCGGAAAGATCACCTGCGCGCGATGCAGGCCGAGGCGCATCTCGTTGTCCACCGCGCGGTCGCTCTCGATGAAACGGCTCAGGATATCGATGATCAGCGGTTCGCCGGTCCTGGTCTCCAGGATGCCGAGTGGAAGCATGAAGATCAGCGCGCCCATTGCGAACTTCATGTAGGTGTTGAAGTCCTTCGCCGAGCGGATCACCGTGCGGCCAAAGAAATACCCGCCGACCATCTCGAGAAAGATGAAACCCGCGCGCTCGTATCCCTTGGCGACGCCATGGATGACGATCACGCTGAGCGCCGCCCAGCTTGCAGCGAAAATCAGCGTGAAATCCTGCAGCCGGACCGGCCCGGCCCGGCCGGTCAGCCAGAGACCGACGACCGGGAAGAACACGAGCAACACGAAGAGCCGCGACGGGGTAAACGCGAAGGGCCCGATGTTCAGAATGACCGGCGTCATCAACGCGACGACAAAGAGGCACAGCAGAACGGGCCGCCCGACACCGGCCGGGGCTTGCAAATTCACGCGCGCCGCGCGCGGATCGATCTGGGCAACCGCCATTCGTCAGCCCCGTTCCTGTCCGCAGAGCCAGCATAGTGGGCGCGGACCCAAGCCGAAAGCCGTCGCTTCCTCGCAATTCGTCGCGTTCGGGGAATATGCGCCGCAGTGCCTCATCGTCAGGCGCCGTTTGCCTGAGCCGCGTGCCCGATACGCGACAACGCGCTCGGGTGCAGCCGCCCCGCCACCGCAAGCGGCGGCTTGCCCGAAAATGCCCCGCGCAGCATCGCGCCTGCCCCGGCTGCGTCTCTGCCCAGAGCGAGTTGAGCCGCCTTGGCCAGCGTATAGACCGCGGCCACCGGCCACGCCCAGGGGTGGTACCGACGCACGAACATCATCCGGGCCCGGTGCTTGAAGTAGAGCGAGAACGGAGAGGCCGCACGCCCCCCGAAGATCGGCGAGCCGATCGAGGCCCCCGCGCGGTGGTAGATCAACGCGTCCCGACATGTCAGCAACGGCAAGCCTCCCCGCCGAAGCGACCAATCGACCTCCTCGTAGTAGAGGAAATAGTCTTCCGGCATATCGCCGCAGCCCTCGACGAAGGTCCGCGACGCCAGCATGTTGCCCCCGAAGGCGAAATCGATGCCATCGCCCTCCGGCATATCCGCCTCGGCCGCAGGCCGCCCGACATTCGCGTTGCTCGTCACGCCCGTCCAGCGGTTGATAAGGCCACCATCGATCTGAACGGTTTCGGGGTGATCGTAGTAGCAGGCCCGTCCGGATATGAGCCCGTAGCCGGGATTGGCCGAAGCGACGGAGAGAAATGCCTTGGCCGCGCCGGGAGAGGCGACGCTGTCGGGATTGAGCACCCAGAAATGCGCAACATCCTCATCCTGAACCGCGAGCCGCAAGCCAATGTTCACGCCCGCCGCAAAGCCACCATTCT
This sequence comes from Paracoccaceae bacterium, assembly GCA_050299695.1. Classification (GTDB taxonomy): domain Bacteria; phylum Pseudomonadota; class Alphaproteobacteria; order Rhodobacterales; family Rhodobacteraceae; genus Ovoidimarina. Next base: position 23,883 of record JBNKWI010000018.1, on the reverse strand, counting down.
CGTCCGACCGAACCAGCGTCAAACGCGCGAGACGCTTGCCCGGAACGGCCGCATCGGCCGCCAGCTCCGCAAATTCCGGCCTCGCTTCCGTTGCTTCCAATGCAATCGGCATGTCTTCGGGTATGACATGTGCGCGCACGCCAATGGCCCAGTCCCGGATCACAGCGCTGGTGGAATCGGACGAGGCGTTGTCGACGACGACAATGCGCAGATCCGCATCTTCGGACGCGAGCACCGACGCGATGCAGTCAAGAATGAAGGTCGCGGCATTGTAGGCAACGACGATCACGCAGATCGGTCCGGAGGGAGCAGGCGTCATGGGCGGCATCACTCGTTTCCAGGTTGCACTAGCACGCGGCCCGACTCTTCGGAACAATATGCCCAGGTGCGCCGGAACGCCTATGCTTGACCGGCAACAGTGCTGCGGTCAACGCAGCATTGGCGACCGGAACAGGCTGAGGAACGGGACGTGCCAACTGCCGCCAGACAAACGGTCACGACGCTCGTCCTGCTGGCAGGGTTGGCGCTCGCGATTCCCGCGACGGTCCCCGCGCCGCCGGTCCCCGGCGATCGATTCGCTCAACGTCATGCGCTCCTCGCCGATCGCGTGACGGTCGTATTGCTCGGAACCAGCCTCTCGGCCGGGACGCATTTGCCCGATGCGCTCGAACATCGGCTGGAAACCTGCCTGGGGATTCCCGTTTCGGTGCGGAGCTTCGCCCAGCCGGGCGCCACATCCGACCGGGGAATCACGCAACTGGCGCAACTGGCTGAGCGCGCTCCGGACGTCGTCCTCATCGAGTTCGCGATCAACGATGCCGCCACCGACATCGGCATGCCGCTCGACCAGAGCAAGGCGCAGCACGAAGCCTTGATCCGGATCCTGGCTCAACGCCACCCCGGCACGGCCATCACCCTGGTCACGACCAATCCTGCGCTCGAAAAGATGGCCGAACGCCGCCCTGCCCTTCGCGCATACTATTCGATGTATCGAGATCTGGCGTCGGCATACGATCTCGGGCTCGCCGATCTCTACGCGCGATGGACGGACATGCCCCACTCCGAGCAGCTGCTTCCCGACGGCCTTCACCCCAGCGAGGAAGCGACCGAAAGGCTAACCGTACCGGGCCTCGCCAATCACATCGCCGGGACGTTCGGACGATCCTGCTGATCAGGAAATCTGGCGCCCCAACGCCAGAAGAAGCATCCACCACCCCCGCGCAAATCGCAGCCGAAACAGTGTCCCGACGCCGGCGAGACGCTCGCGGTTGCCCGCGAGCTTCTTTGACATCAGAACCCTCGGCACATGCGCTAACGCTGATACCGGCATCAACGCGGCTTTCGCGAACCACGCGGCCCTGCGCGCGCCGTCGATGCCATATCCTTCCCGGGTCGTACGCATCCATTTCTTGCGGAGCGACGGCCAATCCCGCCGCGTCGGGTGGCTCACCGCCAGGTCCGGATCGAAGCGCAGGCCCGCTCCTTGGGCCACCGCCCTGCGGCACCAGTCGACGTCTTCCGAAAGCCCGTCGATGAAGTCTCCCACGCGCAGGAATACCTCTCGCGACGTGACCAGGTTCGCGGTCACGCTGAAGCCCTTCCGCTCGATATAGTCCTGCTGGTTGAAGGCGAAGACGGTCTCGAAGGCTTCCGGTCCGGACCGCGGCGGCGGAGTTTCGTCGAAGGTGGAAATCGCACCGCCGACAACTTCGTCGCCCGCCAACGGCAGATCGAGAACCCGGCGGAGCCAATCGGCTCTGGGCACGCAATCGCAATCCAGAAACGCGATCCGTGGCGCTCCGGTTTCCCGGACGCCACGGTTGCGTGCCAGGGCCGCGCCCCGGCTCGTCTCCACCACGAAACGGACGAAGGGAAACTCCCGCTCCACCCAGCTCAGGTCAACGCGCGATGCATTGTCGACCACCACGAATTCGGCTTCCGCCCGGTCTGCCTCGGGCATCCGCGACAGGGCATCCAGGCATCGCCGAAGCCGGTCGGCATCCTCGAAATGCGGGATGATGACGCTCACGCGCGTCATCGGCAGATCCCGCTCAGCGAAGCCCGATCAGGCCGGCCGCGTTGGTACCGGTCGCCTTCACGCGGCGGATGCGCAGCGGATAGATCGACCCGGCCTGCGCCTCGTTCAGCACGATCTCGTCGCCCGAGATCAGCACGGCCACCACGGTGCCCGTCGCGCCGACATAGAGGCCGCGCGTGCAGAACGCGAGATCGGCCGTGTCGTTCGGCACGATCGTCTCGCCGGCAACCGCCGGGGAGGTCAGGGAAGTCGTGTGGTTCTTGAAGTCGTCGGCCATGGAAGCGCTCCTGACAGGATCCAGAAATCTCCGGGATGCTGCCAGCACTCCGTGAATGATCGCCGAACCCTGCGCTCTGTCCCATAGCCGTCCCCGACCCCAAAGCTAACGACCAGACCCTACGTCTTTCGGCGCGACGCGGGCAATGCGCGCTGGTAGGCCGCGACAAGCGTATCGACCTGGTGGTCCCAGCTCAGTTCGGACACGACCCGCGCACGGCCATACTCGCCCATCTCACGGCGCATCTCCGGGTCGTCCAGCAGCGCCGCGAGCTTGTCGGCCATGTCCACCGGATCGTTCGCCCTTGCATAGAGCGACGCGTCCTGAGCCGAAAACCGCCCCTCGGTCACCTCGAACTGCACGATGGGCTTCGAGAACGCCATGTATTCGAGGATCTTGTTCATCGTGGACTTGTCGTTCATCGGGTTCACCCGGTCCGGGTTCACGCAGACATCGGCGGTCGACAGCACCTCGAACAGCACCTCGTCCGGCGCGCGCCCGGTGAAGGTGACATGATCGGCCAGGCCCATGTCTTCCGCCTGCCGCTTCAGCCCTTCGAGCGCCGGCCCACCGCCCACGAGCACGAACTGAACGTCCCGCCCGCGCCGCGTCAACGTGTCGGCGGCCTCCAGAAGCAGGTCGATCCCCTCCTGGTCGCCCATGACCCCAACATAGCCGACCAATTCGGCTCGCCCGTTCCGCCATTCGGCGTTCTCCGGCACGACCTTGAGCTTGCCGATATCGGGGCCCGAACGCACGACGAACACGTCCTCGGCCCTCTTGCCGCCCCGCGTCAGCGCGATTTCCCGGTAGCTCACGTTCGTCGAGATCACCACATGCGCCGCCCGGAACGTGAGCTTTTCGAACAAGACCATCAGCTTCCAGAAAACTCCGCGACGGTTGAACTTCGCCTCGTAAAGCTCTGGATTTATGTCGTGATGATCGAAGATGAAGCGCTTTCCGAACAGTTTGAACGGGAGCGCGACCAGAAAAATCAGATCTGGAGGGTTGCACGCCTGGATCGTGTCGAAGCCACGGCCAAACGCGATCTTCAGGGCCAGCCGAAACTCGTGGAACAACGCCGCGCCGTATTCGAGCAGGTAGCCGGAGGCGCCTGCAGCATCGAGCGGAAGAGGATGCCGGTGGATGTGGACCCCCTCGATCTCCTCATACCGCGCCTCGAAGCCCTTTCCGGTCGGGCAGATCACCGAAACCTCCGCACCGGCCGCCCTCAGCGTCTTGCATTCCTGCCAGACCCTCCGGTCGAACGGCAGCGGCAGGTTCTCGACGATGATGAGGACGCGGCGCCCTTCCAGCGGACGCGCGGCCGCCACGGCGTCAAGACGCGGAGAGCCTTCCATCGGCGTCGCCAGGTTCATGGCAACGATCCGATATCGCGGACCTCGACGCCGTCCGCCAGCGCAAGCGCCTTCACCGTGGCATTCGCGGCAATCACGCGATCATAACCGCCCGTCTCGGCGCGTTCCTTGCCCACGAGGATCTTCTGCAACGCCGGCAGTGTCTTGTACACATACCCCAGGTTCGCGCCGATCAGCTTCGACGCATCCACAGCCGGATCGAAGATCTCCAACTCGAACCCGGCCGCGAGCAGTTTCCTTGCGAGATCCACATTCGGGCTTTCCCGCAAGTCGTCCGTCCCGGCCTTGAACGCCACACCGGCAAGCAGGATCCTGGCGCCCGGCGCCAGCCCTTCCACGGCGTATTCGAAAAGCCGATGCTTGTGCGCCTCGTTCGAGCGGATGAGGCTGTCGACAAGCTGCACAGCGGCCCCGCTATCCGCCGCCAGGTATTGCAGCGCACGCACGTCTTTCGGCAGGCAGGATCCGCCGAACGCGCCGCCCGGCCGCATATAGTAGGGCGAAATGTTCAGCTTGGTGTCGGAGACGAAAATCTCATGCACCTTCTGTGCGGAAATCCCCAGGTTCAAACAGGCCCGCCCGATCTCGTTCGCGAAGGTCACCTTCACCGCGTGCCAGGTGTTGTCCACGAACTTGGTGATCTCCGCCTCGCGATACCGCGTCACGAAGACCGGCGCCTCGATGTTGGCATTGAGCGCCTCCATTGCCGCGTTCGGCACCCCGTCGCGCGTGCCGATCACGATCTTCGGTGGCGCGAAATAGTCCTTCACTGCGCTGCCTTCGCGCAGGAATTCAGGATTGTAGACGATATCCACATCCCGCTCCGCCGCCTCGCCCAGCACCATTTCGAAGATCGGCCAGACCAGTTCTTCCATGGTTCCGGGGCGCACTGTCGAGCGGAACGCGACCGCCAGCGGAACCTCGCGCGCACCGCCCCGTTTCACCGCCTCGGCGATCTGCCGGGCGACATTGGCGATGTAGTCCATGTTGTGCGACCCGTCGGGCGCCGAAGGCGTGCCCACGCAGACGATCGCCAGGTCGGTATCGTCCAGTTCGCCGCCAATCTCGGTCGACGCCCGGATCCGTCCGGCATCGACCCCTTCGACGAGAAGGTCCGCAAGCCCCGGCTCGACGATCGGCGGCTTCTTCGAGCGGATTTCCTGCACCTTCCGCTCGGACACGTCGATGCCGATTACCGACGATCCTTCGCTCGCGATACAGCACATCGCCGTAAATCCGACATACCCCAACCCGAAAATAGCGACTTTCATGGAATAACGACGCTCACCACTGAAAATTCCATCGGGCGCCTCGGCGCCGCCTCCCCCTTTGCGCGCTCGTGCCACAAAAGGCAACCGCCCGCCCTGCCCCGGAACCGCTGTGTTTCCGATGCCGCATTGATCCGTGCTGCGCCTGCATCATTGGGCGCCAAGCTCGACGAATCCTGCGCAACCGTTGGGCGCCCGCACAGCATGCGGCGCCGTTGCATCGCTCGGCAAACGCCCGAATTTCCGCGCTGGACGCCACAACACCCCTGTGTTTTCAAGGCAGCGACGCCCCTCAAATCCCGGTCCGGAGACGGAACATGAAGACAGCGCTGATTACCGGAATCACGGGTCAGGACGGATCTTATCTTGCTGAATTCCTTCTGGAAAAAGGCTACATCGTCCACGGCATCAAGCGCCGTGCGTCGTCCCTCAACACACCGCGGATCGACCACATCTACCAGGACCCCCACCAATCCGGGCAGCGGCTCAAGCTGCATTACGGCGACCTGACCGACACCTCCAACCTCACACGGATCATTGCCGAGATCCGCCCGGACGAGGTCTACAATCTCGGCGCGCAAAGCCATGTCGCGGTCAGCTTTCAGGCGCCCGAATACACCGCCGACACCGACGGCATCGGCACCCTCCGCCTGCTCGAGGCGATCCGTTTCCTGGGGCTCGAAAAGACCACGCGCTTCTACCAGGCCTCGACCTCCGAACTCTATGGCCTCGTCCAGGAAACCCCCCAGCGCGAAACCACACCGTTCCATCCGCGCTCGCCCTATGCCGTGGCCAAGCTCTACGCCTACTGGATCACGGTAAACTACCGGGAAGCCTACGGAATGTATGCCTGCAACGGCATTCTCTTCAATCACGAGAGCCCGCGCCGCGGCGAGACCTTCGTGACCCGCAAGATCACCCGCGGTCTCGCAAACGTTGCACAAGGGCTGGAGGATTGCCTCTATCTCGGCAATCTCGACGCGCTGCGTGACTGGGGCCACGCCAGGGACTACGTGCGGATGCAGTGGATGATGCTGCAGCAAGACGAACCGGACGATTTCGTGATCGCGACCGGCGAACAGCACACGGTCCGCCAGTTCGTCATCTGGACGGCCCGGGAACTCGGTATCGACCTCCGCTTCGAGGGGGCCGGCGTCGACGAGACCGCCGTGGTCGAACGTGTCACCTCCGATGCCGCACCAGCCGTGAAACCCGGCCAGACCGTGCTCCGCGTCGATCCGCGCTACTTCCGCCCTGCCGAGGTCGAAGCTCTTCTCGGCGACCCCACAAAGGCCCGCGAAAAGCTTGGCTGGATTCCCGAGATCGCCGCCCGGGACATGTGCGCCGAGATGGTCGCCTGCGACCTTGAAATCGCCCGCCGCCACGCCTTCCTGAAGCTCCACGGCTACGAAACTCCGGTCGCGCAGGAGGACTGAACCATGGGCGCCATCTTCGTTGCCGGTCATCGTGGCATGGTCGGCTCCGCCATCCTGCGGCGGCTGCAGGCGCAGAGCGCCGAGACCCTCACGCGGAGCCGCGCCGAACTCGACCTGCTCGACCAGCGCGCGGTCACGGATTTCCTTGCCGACACCCGCCCCGAGGCGGTGATCGTCGCGGCGGCCAAGGTCGGCGGGATCCACGCCAACGCCACCTACCCGGCCGAGTTCCTCTACGAAAACCTGATGATCGAGGCGAACCTTGTCCACGCCGCGCATCTCGCGGGCGTCGACCGGCTCCTGTTCCTCAGCTCCTCCTGCATCTATCCACGCGAAGCGCCGCAGCCGATGGCCGAAACCGCGCTCCTCACCGGCCCGCTCGAAGCCACCAACGAGCCCTATGCCATCGCCAAGATCGCCGGCATCAAGCTCTGCGAAAGCTACAACCGGCAGTACGGCCGCGACTACCGCAGTGTCATGCCCACCAACCTCTACGGCCCCGGCGACAACTTCCACCCGACGAATTCCCACGTGCTCCCGGGCCTGATCCGCCGCTTCCACGAGGCCACGCGCGACGGCGGGGAGACCGTGACCATCTGGGGCACCGGAACGCCGCGCCGCGAGTTCCTGCATGTCGACGACATGGCCGAAGCCGCGCTCTTCGTGATGAATCTCGACCAGGCGACCTACGCCACCAATACCCAGCCCACGCTCAGCCACATCAACGTGGGCACCGGCGAAGACATTTCCATCTCCGAACTCGCCGCGCTCATCGCGGACATTACCGGCTTCACGGGCCGGATCGTTTACGATCCCGAAAAGCCGGACGGAACCCCGCGCAAGCTGATGGACGTCTCGCGCCTGTCCGCTATGGGTTGGCGTGCCGGTATTTCGCTGAAGGCAGGTATCGAAGGGACCTATGCGTGGTTCCTCGAGAACCAGGACATTTTGAGAGAGGCCTGACATGGCGCCCCAGAATTCGCCCATTACTCCCGTAATCCTCTGCGGCGGGTCGGGCACCCGGCTTTGGCCGGTTTCGCGCAAGAGCTACCCCAAGCAATTCGCGCGGCTGACGGGCGAGGAAAGCCTCTTCCAGGCCTCCGTTCGCCGCCTCTCCGGAGAACGTTTCGGCGCCCCGCTCATCGTCACCGGCGACCCGTTCCGCTTCATCGTGACGGAACAGCTCGCCGCCGCCGAAACCGACCCGCTCGGCATCCTGATCGAACCCGAAGGGCGCAACACCGCTCCAGCGATCCTCGCTGCCGCGCTGTGGCTGGCGGCGAAGGATCCCGACGCCCTGATGCTCGTCGCCCCGTCGGATCACGTGTTCAGCGACCCGTCCGGCTTCCGGGCCTCCGTCCATGCTGCGGCGCCCGCCGCGCAGGACGGCGCGATCGTCCTGTTCGGCATCGCGCCGAGCCGCGCGGAAACCGGCTATGGCTGGCTCGAACTGGAACCCGGTGCCGACGCGGCGGCAGACACGCCGCAACCCCTGGCCCGCTTCGTCGAAAAGCCCGAACCCGCCGACGCCGAGCACATGCTGTCCGTCGGCACCTATCTCTGGAACGCCGGCCTGTTCCTCATGCGTGCCGCAACGGCCGTCGAGGCGTTCAAGACGCTCGCGCCCGAAGTCGTCGCTCCGGTCGAAGCCTCGGTCTTCGAGGCGGAAGCCGATCTCGGGTTCTGCCGGCTCGCGCCCAAACCCTGGGCGTCGGCGCCCGACATCTCGGTCGACTATGCGATCATGGAAAAATCCACCGGTCTCCTGGCAATGCCCTATCGTGGCGGCTGGTCGGATCTCGGCGGCTGGGAAGCCGTCTGGCAGGAGGCCAGCCCGGACGGCGCCGGCAATGTCGCCCGGGGCGCGGCCACCGCGATCGACTGCAATGGCTCTCTCCTGCGTTCCGAGCCCGACGGTCCCGAACTGGTCGGCATCGGCCTCACCGACATCGTCGCCATCGCGATGCCCGACGCCGTTCTCGTCGCGCCCCGGTCCGAATCCCAGAGGGTCAAGGACGCCGTCGCCGCCCTGAAGCAGAAGGGTGCGCCCACCGCTGTCCAGTCGGCCCGCGACCACCGCCCCTGGGGCTGGTTCGAAAGCCTCGTCGTCGGCGACCGGTTCCAGGTCAAGCGCATCGTCGTCAACCCCGGCGCCGCGCTCAGCCTGCAGAGCCACCATCACCGCGCCGAGCACTGGATCGTGGTGGCGGGCACCGCCAAGGTCACTGTCGATGACCAGATCAGGCTCGTGACCGAGAACCAGTCCGTCTACATCCCGCTCGGCGCCGTCCACCGGATGGAGAATCCGGGCAAGGTGCCGATGGTGCTCATCGAAGTTCAGACGGGCTCCTATCTCGGTGAAGACGACATCATCCGCTACGAGGATGTCTACGCCCGGAAATAGGCTCAGGCCGAGGCGAGCAGCGCCCGCGCGGCGCCCCGCGCCTCGTCGGTCACCGTGTCGCCCGCCAGCATGCGGGCGATCTCATCCACTCGCTCGGCCTCGTCCAGCGGCATCACTCGGCTGAGCGTGACGCCCGCCTCCACCGCCTTCTCGACCCGCCAGTGATGCCCGCCAAGCGCCGCGACCTGCGGCGAGTGGGTCACCACCAGAACCTGCGCCCCGTCCGCGGCCGCCAGCGCGGCCAGACGGCGCCCCACGGCATCGGCCGTCGCCCCGCCGACGCCCCGGTCGATCTCGTCGAAGATCAGCGTCAGCCCCTGGACCCCCGCCGTCAGACAGACCTTGAGCGCCAGAAGAAACCGCGACAGCTCGCCCCCCGAAGCGATCTTCGACAATGGCCCGGCGGGCGCGCCCGGGTTGGTCGCCACCGTGAAGGTCACCGCATCGCATCCTTCGGGCCCCGGCTCTCCGGCCTCCACATCGACCCGGAACACCGCGCGCTCCATCTTCAACGGCGCCAACTCGCGCGCCATTGCCGCATCGAGCCGCCCCGCTGCGCCGGCCCGGACCGACGACAATGCCTTCGCCGCCCGGTCGAATGCCGCCTCTGCCTCGGCGACCGCCCTTTCCAGCGCCTGAAGGTCTCCCGAACCCCGGTCGAGCGCCTCGAGACGCCCGCGCAGACGTTCGGCCTCCGCGCCCAGATCGTCCGGTGCCACCCTGTGCTTGCGGGCAAGCGCCCGGATCGCGAACAGCCGCTCCTCCACGCGCTCCAGCTCGCCCGGATCGAACTCGAGCCGCTCCGCCGCCCGATCCACCAGATCCTGTGCTTCGCCCAGCTCGATCAGCGCCCGCGAGATCGCCGCGATCGCCGTGTTGAGCGCGCCCTCGGCCTTGTCCGCCACCCCCTCGAGCCAGCGCCCGGCATCGCCCAGAAGCCCCTCGGCCCCGTCCGGCCCCAGCGCCCCGGCTGCCCGCGCCACGTCCTCGCGAATCCGCTCCGCGCCCTGCATCAACCGCCGCCGCGTGTCGAGCGCGGCGTCCTCGCCCGGCTCCGGTGCCAGTGCATCCAGCTCACTCACCGCATGGCGCAGAAACCCTTCCTCCTCCCGCAGCACCGCGATCCGTTCCCGTGCCGCCGCCTCCGCCTTGCGCGCGGCCGACATCGACCGCCAGGCACGCCGGACCTCGGCCACCTGCCCCTGCAACCCGCCGAACTCGTCAAGAAGCGCCCGGTGAACCCGCGGATTCAGAAGCCCGCGATCATCCTGCTGCCCGTGCAGCTCGACCAGGCAATCCGAGAGCGCCCGCAAGACCTCGCCCGTGCTCCTCCGGTCATTCACATAGGCCGTCTTCCGACCATCGGCAGAGTTGACCCGGCGCAGGATCAGCTCCTCCTCCGCCGGAAACCCGGCCTCCTCGAGCACCGCCCGCGCGGGATGGCCCTCGGGCAGGTCGAACACTGCCACGACCTCGCCCTGTTCGGCCCCGGCCCGCACAAGCTCGGCCCGCCCGCGCCACCCGAGCACGAAGCCCAGCGCATCGAGCAGGATCGACTTCCCGGCCCCGGTCTCGCCGGTCAGCACGTTCAGCCCCGGCCGGAACTCCAGCTCCAGCCTGTCGATGATCAGAAGATCGCGGATTTCAAGCGTACGCAGCACCGCTCACACCCCGCCCGGGATCAGAGCCACTCGCCCTTGACCGTCTGCCGGTAGAGCGCGGCGAGCCATCCGTCGCCACGCGCCTTCGGCTCCAGCCCCCGCCCGGTCAGCAGCGCATAGCTGTCCTCGTACCAGGGCGTCGAGCGGAAGTTGTGGCCAAGGATCGCGCCCGCGCTCTGCGCTTCGTCGGTCAGACCCAGCGCAAGATAGCACTCCACCAACCGATGCAGTGCCTCGGGCGTCTGCGTCGTGGTCTGGAAATCCTCCACCACAACGCGGAACCGATTGACCGCCGCCATGTAGTGCCCGCGCTTGAGGTAGTAGCGGCCGATCTCCATCTCCTTCGCCGCGAGATGGTCGAAGGCCAGGTCGAATTTCAGGATCGCCGACCGCGCATATTCGCTATCCGGATAGCGCTCGATCACCGTCCGCAGCGACTGGAGCGCCTGGAACGTCAGCCCTTGGTCGCGGCCCACGTCGTCGATCTGGTCATAGTAGCTCAGCGCCATCAGGTATTGCGCATAGGCCGCGTCCTCATCGGCCGGGTAGAAGTCGATATAGCGCTGCGCGGCGGCCCGGCTCGACTCGTAGTCGCGGTCGCGGTGATAGGCGAAGGCCTGCATGATCAGCGCGCGCTTGGCCCATTCCGAATAGGGGTAGAGCCGCTCGACCTCGCCGAAATTATGCGCCGCCTCGCTGTAGTCCTTCGCGTTCAGCTGGATCTCGGCCTGCTGGTAGATCTCTTGGGCCGAGAACGACTCGAGCGGCTGTTCGCGGGTGGCGAAGCCCTTTCCGCCGCAACCCGCCAGCGCGAGCGCTCCCGCAAGTGCCAGTCCGGACAGGCCAAGTTTTCGCACGCGCGCACCGTTTTCTTCCCAACCCGCGCCAAGGCGCCCGGTCGGTCTAGCACAGAAGATTGGGCAGCAAAACGCTATTTGGCGGCGCGCTTCACGCTGCCATTTCCGCCAGATCGTGGCTGGTCAGGCCTGCACCGGGAAGCCGCGCCGAAACGCCGGCATCGCAGGAAATCATGCGGAACGCGTCCGGCCGGGCGAACAGCGCCCGCAGGAGCGCGTTGGTCATCGCGTGCCCCGCCTTGTGCCCGGTGTAGCGGCCAAGGATCGGCGCGCCGGCCAGGGCGAGGTCGCCCAGGGCGTCCAGCATCTTGTGGCGCACGGGTTCGTCGCGATGCCGCAGGCCGCCCGGGCTCGATACCCGGTCGCCGTCGAACACGATGGCGTTCTCTCCGGGCTGACCGCCCAGCGCGAGACCGTTCGCGCGCATGGCCGCGATGTCGGACTTCCGGCAGAAGGTGCGGCTGTCGCAAAGCTCGCGGACGAAGCTTCCATTCGCCATGTCGAGCGACTTGCGCTGATGCCCGATGGCGCCCTCCGCGAACTCGATCTCGAAATCGATCTCCAGCCCGTCCGACGGTTCGAGCCGGGCGAAGGCATCGCCATTCCGGACCTCGACAGTCTTCAGGATCTTCAGCGCGCGTACCTCGGCGTCCTGCTTCTGCAGGCCCCGGCTGAGGATACCCGCCACGAAGGGTGCGGAACTGCCGTCGAGGATCGGAACCTCGGGGCCGTCGATCTCGACTAGCAGGTTGTTGATGCCGGTCCCCATGATCGCCGCCATCAAGTGCTCGATGGTCGAGACCGATACGCCGTCGCCGTTGACGATCTTCGTGCAGAGCTCGGCCGCCGGGACGGCATCCCAGCGTGCGGGGATCAGCGGATCCAGGCGCTCGATGTCCATGCGTCGGAACCAGATCCCGAACTCCGCCGACGCCGGGCGCAGAACGATCCGGCTGCGACGGCCGGTATGAAGCCCCACTCCGGAAAAGGAGATCGCTGATTTCAAAGTCGTTTGCACGGTAAGACCTGTGAATGGTTCTGTTTGCTCGACAACTGCGGAACTATGGGGACGGGTCCCACCTCTCAACTCAATCTTTGTAACTTGATGAAACATGCCCGCGGCAGCTCGGCGAATTCCCGCCGAATCACCAATAACCCCCTGAAAACATGAAAAAAGGGCCGGTGATTACCGGCCCCTGGGTTTCAGTTTTGTGACGGCTTTCAGTTCGCCTGGCGCCGGAGGAAGGCAGGAATTTCGATCCGCTCATCCTCCTCCACGCGGGCCGGCACGTCCGGCTCGGCCTGCACCGGGGGCTGCCGGCGTACATGATTGACGGGCCGGTCCTGCTGTTCGGCGCCATGGCCGGTCATCCGGTTGATCAGCGTGTTGATCCCGAACCGGCCCTTGTCGCTGCCCTGAACCATGGGCACCTGCCGCTGCGGCGCGGCGATCTCCGGCCGATGATGGTCGGGGTTCTGACGCACCGCCGCCTGCAGCCGGGCCATTGCCTCTGCCGAGGGCGCCCCCGCCCGTGTGGGCTCCGCCCGGGGCGCTTCGGCCCGCGGCGCAGGGGCCGGTTCCGGGCGATAGGCCGGCTGCGGCACGTCCGCGTCACGGTGCTCGTACTGCGTCCGTTCGGAGCGGAACAGACCGGGCTCTTCGACCGGTGCCGGCTCCTCACGGGTAAACAGCGACGGTTCTTCGGCCTGCATCACGGGCGCCGCGGGCTCGGGCTCCGGCTCGACGGCGATCTCTTCCTCGACATGCTGCGTGAGCGGCTGCGACAGCTTGCGGCGCGGGACCGGCACTTCGGTCGCGCCGACCTCGGCGTCGATGCCGGTCGCCACGACGCTGACCCGCATCGCGCCACCCATTTCCGGGTCGAGCGTCGAACCGACGATGATGTTGGCATCCGGGTCCACTTCCTCGCGGATCCGGTTCGCGGCCTCGTCGAGTTCGAACAGCGTGAGATCGGTGCCGCCGGTGATGTTGATGAGAACGCCCTTGGCGCCCTTGAGGCTGATCTCGTCCAGGAGCGGGTTGGCGATCGCCTTCTCGGCGGCCTGGATCGCACGATCCTCGCCCGTGCCCTCGCCCGTCCCCATCATCGCCTTGCCCATCTCGTCCATCACCGCGCGCACGTCGGCGAAGTCGAGGTTGATCAGGCCCGGCCGGACCATAAGGTCGGTCACGCCCTTCACGCCCTGGTAGAGCACGTCGTCGGCCATCGAGAAGGCTTCGGTGAACGTGGTCTTCTCGTTGGCGAGGCGGAACAGGTTCTGGTTCGGGATGATGATCAGCGTGTCGACCATCTTCTGGAGAACATCCACGCCCTCTTCTGCCTGGCGCATCCGCTTGGCGCCCTCGAACTGGAACGGCTTGGTCACGACGCCGACCGTCAGGACCCCTAGTTCGCGCGCGGCCTGGGCGATGATCGGCGCGGCGCCGGTCCCGGTGCCGCCACCCATCCCCGCCGTGATGAAGCACATATGCGCCCCGGCCAGGTGATCGACGATTTCCTCGATGGTTTCCTCGGCCGCCGCGGCACCGACCGCGGGGCGGGCCCCCGCACCGAGCCCCTCGGTCACCTTGACGCCCATCTGGATCCGGCTCGAGGCGGCCGATTGCGCGAGCGCCTGCGCGTCGGTGTTCGCCACCACGAACTCGACCCCTTCAAGGGCCTTCTCGATCATGTTGTTCACGGCGTTGCCGCCGGCGCCGCCCACACCGAACACGGTGATGCGCGGCTTCAATTCGTTGCTCTGGGGCATCATCAAATTCAATGTCATCGGTCCGTCCGCCTGTCCGTTCTGCGCCGCCCCGGGCGAGGCGGCTTCGTTGCGCCCGCATCCGGGCGGTGTCCTGGAAGTTGCGTCACCCTACTTCCAAAGGGCCAAAACGTCACGAGAAAACTCGCAAATTACCACAAAATCTTGGGCAAAATTGTGTCTCATAGGCGAGTTTTAGCGCGCGTGTTAACATGTTGTGGTTACCAGTTGTCTTTAAACCATTTTACCGCTCGCCGCAGCGATCGTGCCGGGTAGCGCTCCGTCGGAATCTCGAAATCCCACCACTCGTCCTGGGGGTGAGCCGAAAACAGGCACAACCCCACGGCGCTGCTGAACGCGGCCCCTGTCGCGGCCTGCGGCAGACCGTGCACGCGAAGCGGCCGACCGATTCTCACCTGCTGCCCGAGGATCTTCGGCGCGAGCACGTCAAGGCCCGGCATCTGGCTCGCGCCGCCGGTCAGAACGATCTGCTGGCTGGGCAGATGGTCGAACCCCGCCGCGTCGAGCCTGATCCTGACCTCCTCCAGCACCTCTTCCACCCTGGGGCGGATGATCCCGATCAGCTCCGACCGGCTCACGGTGCGCCGGTCATGGTCCCAGTCGCCGGTTTCGCCGCCGAGCTCGATCATGTCGCGGTCGTCCATGCCGGTGGCCACGACGCCGCCGTGAAAGGTCTTGATCCGCTCGGCCACGTTCAGAGGCACCTGCAGCCCCTTCGAGATATCCAGCGTCACATGGTCGCCGCCCAGCCGAACCGCGTCGCCGTAGATCATGTGCTTCTTCATGAAGACCGACGCGCTCGTGGTACCGCCGCCCATGTCGACACAGGCCGCGCCCAGCTCCTGCTCGTCCTCGACCAGGCTCGCGAGCCCAGAGGCATAGGCCGAGAAGGCCACACCCGCCAGTTCCAGGTCACAGCGTTTCACGCAGTGGAGAAGGTTCTGGATCAGCACCGTCTCGGCGGTCAGCATGTGCATGTCACACGCGAGCCGCGTGCCGATCTGGCCGCGCGGGTCGCCAAGGCCCGTCCGGTGGTCGAGCGCGAAATTCACCGGCTGGGCGTGCAGCACCTCGCGCCCCTCGCCATAGTCCGGCACATCGCAGGAGGCGAGCACCCGGGCCACGTCCGTCTCCGCCACCAGATCGGTTTCCAGCTCGATCTCGCCCGCCAGCCCGTAGGAGCGCGGCGCACCTCCGGACACGCAGACGATCGCATGGTCGACCCGCACCATCGCCATCTTCTGCGCCGCCTGCACCGCCGTCCGGATCGCGCGCTCGGCCTCTCCCATCGCGTCGATCTCACCCAGCCGCACGCCCCGCGACCGCGTCGTCGCCGCCCCGATCACCCGAAACGACGACTGCCCCGCCAGGGGGCCCACCCCGTCGGCGCTCCGCGTCCGTTCCGGCCCGTCGAACCGCAGGATCAGGCAGGCGATCTTGGTCGTGCCGACATCCAGAACGGCGACGACACCCCTCTGGATCGCGGCCCGCCGCAGGGCGCGCATGGTGCGCTGGCTGTGATAGAGTTCCCTCATCGTTTCAGTTGGCTCCATGTCGAAAGAGACCGGCATCCCGGAACGCCTCGACCGCCGCGATGCCCATTCGCAGCGTCGGGCGTTTCGGGTTGCGCATGTCGATCACCGTTACGTCGCGGTCGAGAAGATCCTGCACCTCGTCCATCGCGATCACCCGCTCCAGCGCCTCGACCGCGCCCGTCTCGGGCAGCAGGATGCGCTGGTCGCGGTCGAGCACGATATCCCAGCGGCGGGCGCCGACGCGCAGGACGCCGCGGATCCTCGGCTCGATCAGCCCCGCCACCGACAGCAGTTCCAGCGCCTCGGGCACCGCGTCCTCGGCCCCGTCGCCTGCAAGCAGCGGCAGTTCCCGGCGGTCCGTCCGATGCTCCAGCGCCGCCACCCGGTGCCCCTCCCCGTCGAGAAGTTCCAGTCCGCGCCGCCCCCGCCAGACCACGGCGGGCTCCCGTTCCACCACGTCGAGCTGCAACACCCCGCCCGACCGGATCCGCACCGAGGCGCTCGCCACCGCGTCCAGTTCCTCCGCCCGCTTCCGGATCCCTTCCAGGTCCAGATCGAAGGACGAGACCGGGAAATCCAGCGGCAGGATCTCGCGCAGATCCTCGTCGATCTCGGGCGACGCCCCGTCGATGGCCATCAGCCGCACCTGGAACTCGGGGCGCTGCTCGATCTGCCGCCGCATGTCTGCCGCCCCTTCCACCAGCGCCTCGCGCCGGTCGCCGTCGGCGAGGTAGATCGCCACAGCCAGGAACACGACCGAGGCCGGCAAACCCGCGCGCAGGAAGAGCCGGAACGCCGGTGTCAGCATCAGCCGCTGCTTGCGGTAGGCCCAGCGTGACGGCGCCGGATCGCGGAAGCGGCTCAGCGGTCGCATGAGGCATCCTCCGCGATCCACCGGCAGAAGGCGGGAAAGTCATAGCCCGCGTGGGCGGCCTGCTCCGGCGCGAGCGAGGTAGGGGTCATCCCGGGCTGGGTGTTGGTCTCGAGGAGCACCAGCCCGTCCAGCCCGCGCGCCTCGTCCCAACGGAAATCCGACCGGCTCAGCCCCCGACACCCGAGCGCCGCGTGCGCCCGCAATGAAAAGTCGAGGCAGGCCGCCTCGATCTCCGCCGGAATCTCGGCCGGGATCACATGTCGCGATCCGCCCACCGAATATTTCGCGTGATAGTCGTACCAGCCGTCGCTGAGGATATCGGTCACGCAAAGCGCCAGGTCACCCATCACGGTGACCGTCAGCTCGCGCCCGGCGACATAGCGTTCGACCATCAGCACGTCCGGCAGATCCGGCGCCAGGGTCGGCGGCCCGTTCGCCGCCTCCTGCACGATGTAGACGCCGACCGACGATCCCTCGTTGTAGGGCTTCACCACGTAGGGCGGTTCCATCACGTGCCGCGCCTCGATCTCGGCTCGGCAGGCAAGGCGGCTTTCGGCCACCGGCAGCCCGGCACGGCGGAACACGTCCTTTGAGCGCTCCTTGTCCATCGCCAGGGCCGAAGCGAGCACGCCCGAATGGGTGTACGGGATCCGCAGCCATTCCAGCAGTCCCTGGACGCAGCCATCCTCGCCCCAGCGGCCGTGCAGCGCGTTGAACGCGAGGTCGGGAGAAAGCGCAACAAGCCGGTCTGCCAGGTCGCGCCCGGCATCCAGCTCCACCACATCATATCCCGTCGCCCGCAAGGCCGCGGCGCATTCCCGTCCGGTCGAGAGCGAAACCTCGCGCTCGGCGGACGGACCGCCCATCAAAACCGCCACCTTGGGGGATGCCCTGCTCGACATGCCCGCCACTCTGCTACATGGGGCCGCTGGTCCGACCCTTTTCGTTATGTTGTGGACTGCCTCAGTCCGGAGCCGGTTCACCGACCCTCATGATCTCCCATTCTAACCTGATTCCATGGGTTTGGAATACCTTTTCCCGCACCATTTCACCGAGTTGCTCCAATTCGGCGGCCGTCGCCTCCCCCGAATTGGTGAGGAAATTGGGATGTTTGGCGTTCATCACCGCCCCGCCCAGCCGCGCGCCGCGCAGGCCCGCCTCGTCGATCACCTTCCAGGCCTTCAGCTCGTGCGTATCGTCCGCCGCGCCGGTCGACGAGAACCCGGCCGGATTCCGGAAGGTCGACCCCGCTGTGCGGTCCTTGGTCGGCTGTGTCGCATCGCGCTTGGCGATCTGCGCCTCCATCCGCGCCATGAGCGCCTCCGGATCGCCTGAAGGCGCCTCGAACGTGGCCGAGACCAGCACCCAGCCCTCGGGAAGCGCGCTCTGGCGATAGGCGAAGGCCAGATCCCCCGGGGTAAGCGTCACCCGCGCCCCGCCCCGCGTCACCGCCTCGGCCGAAACGAACCGGTTGGCCACATACTCGCCGTAGCAGCCTGCATTCATCCGCACTGCGCCACCGATGGCGCCCGGGATCGTCCTCAGGAAGGTCAGGTCCAGCCCCGCCTCCGCCGCCTTCCGCGCAACATGCGCGTCGAGCGCAGCCGCGCCCGCCGTTACGCGCGTCCCGTCGATCTCGATCCCGTTGAATCCCCGCCCCAGCCGCACCACGACGCCGCGAATGCCGCCATCCCGCACGATCAGGTTCGACCCGACCCCCATCGGGAACACCGGCACGGCGGGGTCAAGCCCCGCCATGAACGCCGCCAGATCCTCCACATCCGCCGGCTGGAACAACCACTCCGCCGGCCCGCCGACCCGAAGCCAGGTCAGATCGGCAAGCGGACGGTCCGGCGTAAGCCGGCCGCGCGTCTCGGGAAGTGCCGTCACTTGTGACCCCGCTGCCGCTTCACCCAGCGCCAGAGATAGACAACGGGCCAGCGCAGGATCGACAGCCCGCCCAAGAAGACTACCAGCGCCACGAAAGGCCCGTGCTGGTAGGTGACGAAGCCCAGCATCGGCACGCCCACCGCCATCAGCACATAGGCGAACGGCCAGTGGTGCCGCTTCGACGGGAACATCGCGCCCACGCAGGCGACCACGACCCAGGCGCAGGCGAAGACCAGGGAGAGGCTCATCGGCGCCCTCCCGGCCGCTCAACTGGCAGCCCGCGCGCCATTTTCCAGAAATAGATCAACGGCCTGCGGAACATCGAAAGGAAGGCGGCGAGGCACAGAAGGCCGACCATCCAGCCATGCACAGCCCCGATCCAGGCGATGAGCACCGGCGCGAGGATCAGAAGCACGATGCCCGGCGGAAACTGCCAGCGATAGGGCATCATCGCCGTCGCCGCGGCCGCCACGACCCAGAGAAAGCCGAAGAGCAACGGCCCGGTCACGCCGCCCCACCCCCTCGGCCCCCCTCCCGCCGGGAGGGGGAGGCGCGAGGCTCGAGCTGAGCGCTTCCCCCCTCCGCTTCGGAGGGGGGAGAGGGGGGAGGCGCCCGCCTCATCTCACGACGCCAGCCGCGTCAGCCGCGCCGGCAACCCGTTCGCCCAGGCCGAGATCGTGCCCGCGCCCAGGCAGACCACGATATCCCCCGGCCGCGCCTGCTCGCGCACCAGCCGCTCCAGCTCGTCCTCCGACAGGACCGCCCGCGCGTGCCGGTGCCCATGCCGGATCAGCCCCGAGACCAGATCGTCGCGCGAGGCGCCCGGGATCGGGTCCTCACCCGCCGCGTAGACCTCGGCGATGCCCACCACGTCGGCCTCGTTGAAACAGGCGCAGAAATCGTCGAACAGTGCCGAGAGCCGCGAATAGCGGTGCGGCTGATGCACCGCGATCACCCGGCAGCCCGGCTCCACCGCCTGCCGCGCGGCCTTCAGAACCGCGGCGATCTCGACCGGATGGTGCCCGTAATCGTCGATGATCGTGACGCCCTCGACTTCGCCCACCTTGGTGAAGCGCCGGTTGACGCCGCCGAACTTGGCCAGCGCCTCGCGGATCTCGGCCGCCTTCATCCCCAGGTGCCGTGCCACCGCAATCGCCGCCAAGGCATTGGAAACGTTATGATCCCCCGGCATCGGCAGGGTGCAACCCTCGATCACCATATCCTCGCCCGCCAGCACCACGTCGAAATGCGCCACGCCCTTCTCGTAGTGCAGCCCAACCGCCCGCACATCCGCCTGCGCGTTGAACCCGAAGGTCACGACCCGGCGGTCGGTCACCCGGCCCACCAGCGCCTGCACCTCGGGATGATCGGTGCACAAAACAGCCAGCCCGTAGAACGGCACGTTCGACACGAAATCCGTGAAACCCTGCCGCAGGTTCTCGATCGTCCCCCAATGCTCCATGTGCTCGGGGTCGATATTGGTGACGATCGCGATCGTCGCCGGCAGTCGGTTGAAGGTCCCGTCCGACTCGTCGGCCTCGACCACCATCCACTCGCCCTGCCCCACCCGCGCGTTCGAGCCATAGGCATGGATGATCCCGCCATTGATCACCGTCGGGTCCACCCCGCCCGCGTCCAGAAGCGTCGCCACCAGCGTCGTCGTGGTGGTCTTGCCATGCGTGCCCGCCACCGCGATGTTCGACCTGAGCCGCATCAACTCCGCCAGCATCTCCGCCCGCCGCACCACCGGCAGGCCCCGCGCCCGGGCCGCATCCAGCTCCGGA
This sequence comes from Paracoccaceae bacterium, assembly GCA_050299695.1. Lineage (GTDB taxonomy): Bacteria > Pseudomonadota > Alphaproteobacteria > Rhodobacterales > Rhodobacteraceae > Ovoidimarina. The sequence continues at coordinate 3,690 of JBNKWI010000018.1, read as the reverse complement.
TTGCCCCGCTTGATCGCCGAGGAAATCACGATCACCTCGGCGCCTTCGAGATTCTCCGCCCGCTGCCCCTCGAAGATCGTCGCGCCGAGCTGCTCCAGCCGGTCGGTGATCTTCGACCGCTTCAGGTCCGAGCCCTGCACGCTGTAGCCGTGGTTCAACAGCACCTCGGCGATCCCCGACATGCCGATCCCGCCGATGCCGACGAAGTGGATCGGCCCCATCTCGGTGGGCAGCTTGGTGGCGGCGGCGGCGTTCATGAGGCGGTTCCTCCAAGTCTTTCTACCATATCGGCAAGGCGTTCGGCAGCGTCGGGAACGCCGGCGGACAGGGCATTGCGGGCCATCGTGTCGGCGGCCCCGGGATTCGTGAGAATGCGGGCGATCTCGCCCGCGAGCGCGTCAGGCGCAAGACGTCTTTCCGGGATCAGGATCGCCGCCTCGGCCTCGACCAGCGCATGGGCGTTCGCGGTCTGGTGATCGCCCGTCGCGGCGGCGAAGGGCACCAGGATCGAAGGCCGCCCGATCACGGAAAGGTCGGCCACCGAAGATGCCCCGGCCCGGCTGATGACCAGCTGCGCCTCGGCCATCCGCCGCGGCACGTCTTCGAAGAATGGCTTCACCTCGGCCTTGATGCCGGCCTCGTCATAGGCGAGCCGTACCCGCGCCTCGTCCTCTCCGCGCGCCTGGTGCGCGACGCGGATATTGGCCTTGAGGCGGTCGTCCAGCATCGCCACCGCCTCGGGCACGATGTCCGACAGGATCCGCGCGCCCTGGCTGCCGCCGATCACCAAAAGCGACATCGGGTAGTCGCCGGGCGCGATATAGCCCGCGCCCGCCCGGTCGAGCACGGCCTTGCGCACCGGGTTGCCCACGTGGTGGCCGAGCACGCCCACCGGCAATTTCGTCGGCCAGGCGCCGCAGGCGACCGCGTTCACTCGCGGCGCGAAGGCGGTGTTGACCCGGCCGAGGATGCCGTTCTGTTCGTGGATCAGCCGGGGGATCCGCAGCACCGTTCCGGCGCACAAGGCCGGGATCGTCGGGTAGCCGCCGAAGCCCACGATCACCTTGGGACGGTCCAGCACCATCTGCCCCAAAGCGCCCAGCACACCCGCCGCGATCCAGAACGGCGCCAAGAGCTTTCCGAGCGCACCGCCACGGGAGGGAGTCGCGGAAATCACCCGCGCGACGGGCACGTCCATGGGGAAATTTCCAGCATAGCGGGCGCCGCGCTCGTCGGTCGAGAGCTTCACGCGCCAGCCGCGCGCCACCAGCGTTTCCGCCAGCGCCTGGGCGGGAAACATGTGTCCGCCGGTGCCACCGGCGGCCAGGATGCACAGGGGCGCGGCCATCAGCGGATCCGTCCGGTCAGCGCGTCGCCGATCCCGCCCTGCGGCCGGCTGCGGGTGAAGCTGAGGAGGATACCGAGCGTGATCCCCGCCGCGATCAGTGAGGAGCCGCCATAGCTCACGAAAGGCAGCGTCATGCCCTTCGCGGGCAGGAGCCGCACGGCGACCGAGAGGTTGACGATCGCCTGAATGCCCAGCGTGCAGGCGAGGCCCGTACCGGCAAGCCGGATGAACGCGTCCCGCTCCTTCATCAGCCGCACCAGCGAGCGCAGAACGACGGTGGCGAAAAGACCTATGATGACGAGCACGAGGATCAGCCCGTACTCCTCGGCTGCCACGGCGATGATGAAGTCGGTATGGGCGTCCGGCAGCGACCACTTGACCCGCCCCTCGCCGACGCCGACCCCGAAGAACCCGCCCTCACGGATCGCGCCGGCGGCGTAGCCGAGCTGCGTCGTGGGGTCGACCTCGGCCGAAAGGAAGCCGTCGATCCGGCGGGCGAAATGCTCGGACATGTTGTAGGCGAGCGTCCCCGCTGCCACCACGATCCCGGCGAGCCCGCCCAGGACGATCAGCGGAGCACCGGCCACGAAGTACATGACGCCCCAGGAGAAAAGGATCAGCGAGGCCTGCCCGAAATCGGGCTGCATCGCGAGGAGGAAACAGATGGCGACGGCAAGGCAGAGCGAGATCCGCTTGCCCGGCGGGCCCATCAGGTCCTGGCTTGCCGCGATCAGCCAGCCGGCGACGACGACATAACCCGGCTTGAGGAACTCCGAGGGCTGCACCGAGCCGAAGCCGAGCGAGTACCAGCGGACGGCGCCCTTGCCGAAATCGGTGCCGAGGAACGGCAGGAAGACGAGGGCTACGAAGGCGCCGGCGAAGCCCATGACGGCGAGACGGCGCACCGTTGCGGGCGGCAGCATCGAGAACACCACCATGACGCTGAGCGCCACGCTGCCGAACAGCGCCTGGCGTTCCACATAGTAGAACTGGTCCAGCCCGTTGCGCTCCGCGAGCGGCGGCGAGGCGGCAAGGCCCAGGAGGATCCCGACGCCGAAAAGCAAGAGAATACAAGAGAGTGACCACCGGTCCACGGTCCGCCACCATTTCGGCAGGACCGGCTCGCCATCCCGCATCGGGAGTGCGCCATGCACCATTTCCGTCATGAGACCGCTGCTCGCTTTCCGCCTCAGGTCGCCCGTTTGCCGGGTCTGGTCGGGACTTTAGCGCCGAATGGCGAAAAGGGCCAGAGAAATGCCGCCGCGCCGCGAGGGACCTTTCGGGGCCGGCAGGGCCGGAACCGCGGGCGCACAACCTGTACACAACCTGTACACCGGCGGTGCGGAATTCAGCCGTGGAGGGGGCTTTGTCCTCGCCGCCCTGAGGGCGCGTGCCCAGAGCAATTTTGGCCAGATGAAGTGGCCCGGGGTGTCAGGAGGCGAGGAGCTTTTCGACCTCGGCGATGAAATCCTCGCCCCTGCGTTCGAAATTGTCGTACTGGTCGAAGCTCGCCGCGGCGGGAGCAAGGAGCACGGTGTCGCCCGGCTCGGCCTCGGCGGCGGCGCTGGCGACGGCGGCGGCCATGGTGCCGCAGATCTCGGTGGGGAGGTCGCCGAGGGAGAGCGCGGTCTCCTCGGCCGAGCGGCCGATCACATAGGCCTTGACTACGGCGCCCAGGTCGTGCGCGAGCGCGCCGAGACCGCCCTCCTTGACCTGGCCGCCGACGATCCAGCGGATCCGCCCGAAGGCGCGGAGCGCCTGGGCGGCGCTGTCGGTATTGGTGGCCTTGGAATCGTTCACGAAGACCACGCCATTGCGCTCGCCCACCCGCTGGCTCCGGTGCGGCAGGCCCTCGAAGCTTTCCAGAGCCTCGCCCAGCGCCTTGGGCGAAAGCCCGAGCGCCCGGCAGGCGGCGAAGGCGGCACAGGCGTTCTGGTGGTTATGGGCCCCCGGCAGCCCCGCGCAGCCACGCAGATCGACGGAGGCCACCTGCTTGCCGCGCCGGTATTCTGCGAGAAACCCCTTCCGCGCGAAGACCGACCAGCCGGTGCGGTCGAGCTTCTGCGCCGAGGAGATCCGGATCACCCGGTCGTCGCCCGGCCCTTCCGAAAGCTGGTCGGCCAGGAAGGCGCCCTCGATCTCGTCAGGCTGAAGCCGGCGGATGGCCTCGGACAGGACGTTGCGCCGCTGGATCGCGTCCTCGACGGCGAGGGCAACCCGCTCGACGTCTACAAGATCACCCCGACCGGCGTCACCACCACGAGCCACATGGGCCTCTCCGAGGGCCGCACCGCCACCTTCGGCGTCGCCGACACGGCCGCGACCCTGGTTCTCCTCAAGGA
>JBNKWI010000017.1:0-49086 GCA_050299695.1 Paracoccaceae bacterium | reverse complement strand
TCGGCCTCCACGTTGACCATCACGATGTGCTTCATGCCCTCGATCGCCATGAGCGCGTGGCGTGTGCCAGCGATCGGGTGCCCGGTCGCTTCGATGATGCATTCGATTCCGTCGAAGGCGCAGAGCGACGCGGCATCGTCGGTGACGTAGGTTCTCCCCGTGTCCATCGCGTCGCCAAGCGAAGTCGCGGAGTACTCCTCCGTCTCCCATCCGGTACGCACGAAGGACTCGCGCGCCTTGCCCACGTTCAGGTCCGCCACGCCGACAATGTGATAGCCGTCGATCATCCGTGCCTGCGCGAGGATCATCGAGCCGAACTTTCCGGCACCGATGAGCCCGACACGGACCGGGCCCTCGCGCTCGTTGCGCGCCTTGAGAAGGGAGTGGAGATTCATCGGGGGTCGGACCTCGTGTGCGGGCGGTTGGGTGTGGCGCAACGGCGGGTGAGCTGCCGGTTGCGGGTGGCGGTTCGCGAGAAATGGTATACCATTTGAGTCGGGCGGCTGGAAGGCTGCCCGGACGGGTTCGGAAGGGCCGGGGAGGGCCGCCTTGAACAGCTACGATTTCGAAGGCCGGGCGGTGATCGTCACCGGCGGCGCACAAGGCATCGGATACGCCATCGCGGAGCGCGTCGTGGCTTCGGGCGGTTCCGCTGTGCTCTGGGACATCAAGAGTGAAGTTGCGGAAGCGAGCGCGGCGACGCTCGGCCGTGCGAGCTGGTCGGCCGTCGATGTGGTGGACGAGGCCTCGGTGCGCGCCGCCGTCGACGCGGCAGTAGCGGCGCATGGTCGGATTGACGGTCTCGTGAACGCGGCCGGCATCACCGGACCGGTGAAGCCGGTGACCGAGTACGGCCTCGACGATTGGGAGGCGGTGGTCCGCGTCAATCTCACCGGCACCTTCAACTGCTGTCGTCTCGTCGTGCCGGTGATGAAGGAGCGGAACTACGGCCGGATCGTCAACGTCTCTTCGGTGGCGGGCAAGGAGGGCAACCCGAACCTCGCGGCCTACAGCGCTGCAAAGGCGGGGATTCTCGGGTTCACGAAATCGCTCGGCAAGGAGCTCGCGACCACTGGCATCGCGGTGAACGCGATTACGCCGACCACCGCCGATACGCCGATCCTGCAAGGGCTGACGCCGGAATTCATAGAGTACATGCGGGTGAGGATCCCCCGGGAACGATTTGTCCAGGTTGAGGAAATCGCGGCGATGGTGGCGTGGCTCCTGTCCGAGGAGAACTCATTCACGACGGCGGCGACGTTCGATCTGAGCGGCGGACGAACGACCTATTGAGGGAGGCTGAGGGCATGGCGAAGAAGAAGGTCGCGGTGATCGGGCTCGGTTCGATGGGGCTGGGGATTGCGCGATCGATCCTGAAGGCCGGCCACGCGGTCTGGGGCGTCGATATCGATGCGAAGCGGATGGAGGATTTCCGCGGCGATGGCGGATCGCCGGGCGCGCTGGCTGAGGTTGCGGGCGATCTCGACGCCGTCGTGACCGTAGTCGTCAACGCGGCCCAGACCGAGGCGGTGCTGTTCGGCGAAGGCGGTGTCGTCGGCGGGCTGAGCAGGGGCGCGGTCGTTGTAAGCTGCGCCACCGTCGCCCCGGATTTCGCGCGGGCCATGGAGGCGCGCTGCGGCGCAGCCGGCGTGCTCTATCTCGACGCTCCGATTTCAGGCGGCACGATTCGCGCGGCCTCCGGCGAACTTTCGATCATGGCCTCGGGCGCGCCGGAGGCGTTCACCGCGATCCGGCCGGTGTTCGATGCGATGGCACGGAACGTGTTCGAACTGGGCGACGCAGCCGGGACGGGCTCCGCGATGAAGGCGGTCAACCAGCTGCTCGTCGGGGTTCATATCGCGACGCTGGCCGAAGCGATGACCTTCGGCATGACCCAGGGGATTACACCGGAGAAATTCATGGAGATCATCCCGGTCAGCGCCGGCACCAGTTGGGTGATCGAAAACCGCGGTCCGCACATCGTCGAGGGAGACTATGCGCCGCTCAGTGTCGTCGATATCTGGCCAAAGGACCTTGGCATCGTCTCCGACATCGCGCGCAGCGCAAAGTTCAGCGCGCCGATGGTGAACGCGGCGCTCCAGCAATTCCTGGCGGCTTCCGGCATGGGCCTTGGGCGCGAGGACGATGCGGCGGTGGCCAAGCTCTACGCCCGGAACGCCGGGTTGACGCTGCCGGGGGAGGGGCAGGGGTGACGACCGTCCTCGGCTGCATCGCGGACGATTTCACCGGGGCGACGGACCTTGCGGGTCTGCTGGCGCGGAGCGGTTTCCCGGTGAGCCTCAGGATCGGTGTGCCCGTTGGGCCGCCTGAGGACACGGCGCCCTTCGAGGTGGTCGCGCTGAAGATCCGCACCGCGCCGGTTGCCGAAGCGGTGGGCGAAGCGCGAAAGGCGCTCGACTGGTTGCAGGGTGCCGGGGCGGAACATTTCTTCTGGAAATACTGCTCCACCTTCGACAGCCGGCCCGAGGGCAATATCGGCCCGGTCGCGGAGGCGATCATGGAGGCTGTCGGGGCCTGGCAGACGATCTATTGCCCGGCCTTCCCGGAGAACGGTCGCACGATCTTTATGGGGCATCTCTTCGTCGGCCGGCAGCCGCTCGACGAAAGCCCGATGAAGGATCATCCTCTGACGCCGATGCGGGACAGCTCGCTCCTGCGTCTTCTTGCGCCGCAGGTGAAAGGCGAGGTCGGGCTCGTGGATCGCCTCACGGTCGCACGCGGTGCCGGGGCGATCCGGGCTGCGCTTGACGATCTGGCCGGGAAGGGCGTTGCGCATGTGATCGTCGATGCGGTGGCCGATGAGGATCTCCGGGTGATCGCGGAAGCCTGCCGGGACATGACGGTGATGACCGGCGGCAGTGCCGTCGCGATGCCGCTGCCGGAGCTCTTCCGAGCGTCGGGCAGGCTGGGCGAGAGCACCGAGGCGCGAGTGCGGGCGGAGATCGGCGCGCCGGCGATTGTCCTCTCGGGCAGTTGCTCCGCGATGACGCGGGCGCAGGTCGCGGCCTATGCGGCGACAGCGCCGAGCTATCGCCTCGACCCGGTCGCACTGGCGGGGAACGGGGCCGGGGAGGCCTTGGACTGGCTTTCACGACAGGCGCTCGATGCTGCACCGCTGATCTATGCGACCGCAGAACCTGAGGCGGTAAAGGCGGCCCAGGACAAGCTCGGGGTCAAGATGGCAGGCGACATCGTCGAAGCGGCGCTGGCAGAACTCGCCGTCGCCGCCCGCGACCTGGGTGCCCGCCGCTTCGTCGTGGCGGGAGGCGAGACTTCGGGTGCCGTCACCCAGGCGCTCGGCGTGACCCGGCTCGATATCGGACGGGAAATCGCACCCGGCGTGCCGTGGACCTATTGCGAAAGCGGCGGACATCCGATCGCGCTCGCGCTGAAGTCGGGCAATTTCGGGCGGGAAGCATTCTTCGCCGACGCGCTCGCAAAGCTGGGTGCGGCATGAGCGAGGAAGCCCGCCTCCGCGAACGGATCTGCCTGCTGGCGAAGTCCATGTTCGACCGCGGCCTCACCGGCGGCTCCACCGGCAACATTTCGGCACGCGCGCCCGATGGCGGGCTTCTCGTCTCGCCTACGGGCACCAGCTTCGGGAGGCTTGATCCGGGCCGCCTCAGCCGGTTCGATGCGCGTGGCGTGTTGCTCGAGGGCGACAAACCGACGAAGGAGATGCCGCTTCATACCGCCTTCTACGACACGCGGGCGAGAACTGGGGCCGTGGTGCATCTCCACTCCTGTCATTCCGTCGCCTGGTCGCTGATGCCGGAAGTGGACGAGGAGGACTTCCTGCCGCCGCTCACGCCCTACGCGATCATGAAGCTCGGGAAGGTGAAGCTGCTTCCTTTCTTCCTCCCCGGCGATCCGGCGATGGGCGAAGCGGTGCGCGGCTTGGCGGGGAAGCGGACGGCGGTGATGCTCGCCAATCACGGGCCGGTGGTGGCGGGTGTGGATGTGGAAACCGCCTGCAACGCCATCGAGGAACTGGAAGCGACCGCGCGGCTCGCGATCCTGATGCGCGGCTATGACGCGCGCCTGCTGACGCCTGAGCAGATCGGGGCGGTCGTCACCGACTTCGACGTGGACTGGGACGTATGAGATTTTCCGCCAACCTTGGGTTTCTCTGGAAAGACAGGCCGTTACCCGACGCGGTTCGCGCCGCTAAAGCGGCCGGGTTCGACGCGGTCGAGCTGCACTGGCCCTATGACACCCCGCCGGCCGAGCTTTCCGCCGCGCTCGCGGAAACCGGACTTCCGCTTCTCGGGCTGAACACGCGCCGCGGCGATTTTGGCGCGGGCGAAATGGGGCTTTCGGCACTGCCGGGCCGCGAGGCCGAGGCGCGCGCGGCGATCGACGAGGCGTTCACCTATGCGGCGCAGGTGGGGGCCGGGGCCGTTCACGTGATGGCAGGGAAGGCGGAAGGGGCCGAGGCGCGGCAGGCGTTCCTGTCGAACCTTGCCTATGCGTCTGAGCGCGCGGGCCCCGAGCGGATCGTGCTGATCGAGCCGCTCAACACCTACGACGCGCCGGGATACTTCCTGAACACCACGCGGCAGGCAGCAGATATCATTGAAGAACTCGGCCTGTCGAACGTGAAGCTCATGTTCGATTTCTACCACGTCCAGGTCATGGAGGGCGACCTGACGCGGCGGATCGAGGCCTGCCTGCCTTTCACCGGCCACATCCAGTTCGCCAGCGTGCCCGACCGCGGCCCTCCCGACGAGGGCGAGGTCGCCTACCGGCATATTTTTAGCACCATCCGCGCTCTCGGCTGGGATCTGCCGCTAGGTGCGGAGTACAAACCCAAGGGTCCGACCGACGACAGTCTGGGTTGGCTCGAGATTTATCGTTGAGGACGAGAGAATGACCGACACACCGCTCCTGATCAGTGGTCCTTTCACGGCTGAGGAGGAAGAGCGCCTGAAGAACGCCTATCCGAGCATTCGGGTGTCGAACCTCGATGCGATTGGGGGGCTTGCCGAAGCGGACCGCGGAGGCATCCGCGCGGTCGCCTTCAAGGGTCACAACCGGTTCGGCGGCGCGGTGATGGACCTTCTGCCGAACCTCGGGGTGATCGCGAACTTCGGTGTGGGCTACGACGCGATAGATGTCGGCGCGGCGTCCGAGCGCGGGGTGAGGGTGACGAATACGCCTGACGTGCTGAACGACGACGTGGCCGATCTTGCCGTGGGACTCGCGCTTACTTTCTTCCGCCGCATGGTTGTCGGGGCCGACTGGGTGGTTTCGGGCCGGTGGCCGACAGTGGGGGAGATGCCGCTCAATCGCATGCTTTCGGGCTCGAAAGTCGGTATCATGGGGCTTGGACGCATCGGGCGCGAGATCGCGGACCGTTTCGCCGCCTTCAAGTGTGAGATGCACTATCACGCGCGGTCGGAGAAGGAGACGCCGGGCTGGACCTTCCATGCCGACCCGGTGGGTCTGGCGGGCGCTGTGGATGTCCTCGTCGTGGCGCTCGTGGGCGGCGATCAGACGAAGAACTACGTCTCGCGCGAGGTGATCGCCGCGCTGGGCGACCGTGGCGTGATCATCAATATTTCGCGCGGGACGACCATCGACGAGGGCGCGCTGCTCGATGCGCTGGAAAGCGGTGCCATCGCCGGGGCGGCGCTCGACGTGTTCCTGAACGAGCCCAATATCGACCCGCGCTTTCTCAAGCTGGAGAACGTGGTTCTCCAGCCTCATCAGGGCTCGGGCACGGTAGAGACGCGCCGCGCGATGGCCGAGCTTCAATTTGAGAACGTCCGAAACTTCCTGGAAGGCCGCCCGCTCGCCACCCCGGTGAACTAGACCGAGCCACCCTCGACGAAGAAGTTGCTGGCGGTGCACATCGCGGCGTCGTCCGAGGCGAGGAACAGCACCATCCGGGCGAGGTAGGCCGGCTCGATCGGGTCCGGCAGGCACTGGTTCTTCAGATGCGCGGCGAGCGCGTCCTCGGTGACCCAGAGGTCCTTCTGACGCTCGGTCATCACCCATCCCGGGACCACCGCGTTCACCCGGATGCGGTGCGGGCCGAGATCGCGTGCCATTGAGCGGGTCAGCCCGTGCACCGCGGATTTCGCGGTCGTGTAGGCGGGCATGTTGCCCACCGCCTCCCACCAGGAATTCGAGCCCATGTTGATGATCGATCCGCCGCCGGCCGCGATCATTCCCGGGGCCACCGCCTGGATCGCGAAGAACATGTGCCGGAGGTTGGTCGCCATCCGCTCGTCCCAGTAGTCCGGCGTCACCTCGCGCCAGTCGTGCCGGTCGTCGCGGGCGGCGTTGTTGACGAGCACGGTGGCGGGGCCGTTCGCTTCGGCGAGCGTCGCAAAGGCGGCGCGCAGTGCGTCGATGTCCCTCAGGTCGCAGGGCGCGAAGGTCACGTCCCCTTCGGTTCCCGCGACGAGCGCTTCCGAAGCCTTCCTGTCGAAATCGACGAAACCGACCTTCGATCCCTGAGCGGCGAAGGCCTTGACGATCTCCGCGCCGATCCCGGACCCTCCGCCGGTGACGATGACGGATTTGTCCTTGAGGCTCGGATAGTTCGCGAAGTCGGTCATTTCAGGTACCCGGTTTGTCGTCTTCGAGATAGTACCGGATGTTGTCCTCGAAGCTCTCGTCCGCCTCAAGCCCGAGCTTCACCGATCTTTCGGGTCGCATGTCGAACCGCCAGCCCTTCACGATGACCTGGATTTCCGGCTGGTCCTCGAAGCGGATCAGTTTCGCGGGCTCCGGCCCCGCGATCCTGTCCATGGCGTCGATCATCTGGCCGATGGTCCACATCCGGCCCGGCATCATCATGCAGCGGTTCTGGCCCAGATCGGCGGCGTCGAGTTCGGCCCCCTTCACGAGGTTCTCGATGCACTTCCGCGGCGAGAGGTAGAAATGCGGGAAGTCCCGGTCGACCGGGCAGATCGCCTCCTGACCGTTGAGCGGCTCGCGGAAGATCGAGGACATGAAGCCCGAGGCTGCGGCGTTGGGTTTGCCGGGCCGGATCGAGATCGTCGGCAGGCGGAAGCCGCGCCCGTCGACGAAGCCCTTGCGCGAATAGTCGTTGAGCAGGAGTTCCCCAATCGCCTTCTGCGCGCCGTAGGAGGTCTGCGGGTTGAGGAAGGTATGGTCGAGGATCGGGTCAGGCACCTCGCCGCCATAGACGGCGATCGAGGACGTGAAGACGAGGATCGGCTTGGTGCCGAGTTCCCGGACCCGCTCCAGCACGTTCCATGTACCCATCATGTTGATGGAATAGCCGAGTTCCAGCTCCGCCTCTGCCTGGCCGGAGACGATGGCAGCGAGGAGGTAGATGGTGCCTGTCTTCTCGCTGATCGCGTTCGCAACCGAGGCCGCGTCGGTGATATCGCAGGTGGTAGTTTCGACCGGTATGTCGGCCGCGACCGTGGGCGGGTTGAACACGTCGGCGAGCACCAGCTTGTCGATGGGTTCGCCGCGCAATTCGCCACGCTCCGCAAGTTTCCGCGCGAGTTTCTGGCCGACGAGCCCGCCGCCGCCGATGATCAGTACGTCCATGTCCCGCCTTCCTGTTCGAAGAGTTGTGGGGCGAGCGCGCCGCGCTCTCCGATGACTTTCGAGGCAAGCGCTGCGGCACGTTCCACGGCGTCCGCCACGGTTGCCCCGGTTACAATAGCGGCGAGAAAGCCCGCGCCGAAACTGTCGCCTGCGGCGGTGCTGTCGATGATCTTCTCGACCTTCGGCGGGGCGAATGTGGCGTCGCCTTCGTCCTCCGACCAGAGCTGGCCCGGTTCCGGCCCGTTCTTCACCGCGACGATCTTCGCGCCCGCGCCGCGGTAGCGGGCGATGGTATCGGCCGGAGAGGCGTCTCCGAAGAGCCTCTCCTCCTCGTCGAAGGAGGGCAGGACAACGTCGGCCACCGAAGCGCCGAGAAGCAGGCCTTCCTTCATTGCGGCCTCGCTCTCCCAGAGCCGCGGTCGAAGGTTGGTGTCAAAGGAGACGAGGGCCCCCGCGCCGCGCGCCTTCGCCAGCGCCCGGCAGAGCCGTGTCCGGGCTGCGCGCGACAGGATCGCAAGCGTGATGCCGGAGAAGTGGATCACCCGCCGGTCGCCCAGCGCCTCCTCCAGCCAGGTTTCGTCGTCGGCCAGCATCTTGGCGGCAGATTCGCCGCGCCAATAGGAGAAGCTTCGTTCGCCGTCCTTCAGCGAGATCATGTAGAGCCCCACGGTTCGGTCCGGAAGCCGCTTCATGGCGGAGGTCGCGATGCCTTCGCCTTCGATGAAATCGAGCATCTCCTGCGAGACGGAATCGGTGCCGACGGCGCTCAGGTAGCCGACCTCCCAGTCCTCCGGCAGCAGGCGGCGGGCGTACCAGCTGGTGTTGAACGTGTCGCCCGCGAAGCCGATACGGTAGAGGCCGTCCCGCGCCGGAGCGACCTCGACCATGCATTCGCCGATCGCAAGGAAGGCGTTCCGCGTCACAGAAGCCCCCGCCCGGCAAGGTTGCGCATCAGCGCGGCAGTTCCGAAGGACCATTCCGGGCACTCGGTGGAGAGGCGAACCGTGTTGCGAAGCTCGCCGAGCGCGTCCTCCGTGATCGTAACCACGTCGCCGGTCTTGTGCGTGAAACCCTGGCCCGGCGCGTCGCGGTCCTGGATCGGGGCGAAGAGCGTGCCGAGGAACAACACGAAACCGTCGGGGTACTGGTGATGCCGCCCGATGGTCTGCGAGACGATGTCCTGCGGCCGCCGGCTGATCTGCGACATCGAGGAATGACCGTCGAGCACGAAGCCATCCTCGCCCTCGACCCGAAGCTTGAGTTCGGCGGCGAGCACCTGGCCCATGCCGTAGCCGTCGTCGAAGAGCCGGATGAACGGGCCGATCGAGCAGGAAGCGTTGTTGTCCTTGGCCTTGCCGAGAAGGAGAGAGGAGCGCCCCTCCACGTCGCGCAGGTTCACGTCGTTGCCGAGCGTGGCGCCGACGATGGCGCCGGTGCTGGTGACGGCCAGCACGATCTCGGGCTCCGGATTGTTCCAGGTGGAGATCGGATGGAGACCGATCGCCGCGCCCCAGCCGACCGACGACATCGGCTGCGACTTGGTGAAGACCTCCGCATCAGGCCCGATGCCGACCTCGAGATAGGCCGACCAGAGCTTCTCGGCCTGCAGGACGCGCTTGACTTCCATCGCCTTCTCGGAGCCCGGTTCGATGCCCGAGAGAGAGTTGCCGATCACCGCCTGCACCTTGCGGCGGATGTCTTGGGCCTTGTCCGCGTCGCCCTCTGCCTGTTCCTCGATCACGCGCTCGACCATGCTCTCGGCGAAAGTCACGCCGGAGGCCTTGACCGCCTGCAGGTCGCAAGGGGCAAGAAGCCGCAGGTCATCGCCGCTCGCGGCCTCCGTCGAGGCGGCTGTGAGGTCGGCCAGCGTGCATACCCTCTCGCCTTGCGCAGCGTCGTAGGCGCTCGCCGGGTCGTCCTGTTCGAAGAAATCGCGCATCGTCGGCGCGGCGGGGGACGTGATGTCAAATACATCTTCGCCACGGAGCGCCACGACGGCGGGACCGATGCCGGGCCGCCAGATGCGGCCGACGAGACGGGCTTTCGGATCGGGATTGTCGAGGGGAAGCATCAGGCGTGTCCTTGTGCGTGGTGAGCAATTGTCGTCATGGCTTTTGTCCTCAAAGGTTCGACCGGATCGCGAGCGCCACAACGGCCAGCATCGACCCTGCCATCAGGTAGTTGATCCGCCGCTGCGCGGCCTCGCTCAGGTTCAGGCGGTGCAGGCTCGCCCCGGCCCAGAGCCAGGCGAGATGGATCGGAATCCAGATCGAGTTCAGGATCAGGAGCTTGGCGATGGTCTCGAACCAGAGATTTTCGGGCGCAAAGGGAAAGTTGGCGAAGAGCGTGGTGTTGACTGCGTAGGCCTTCGGGTTGATCGCCTGAAGGAGGATGCCCGCGACCACGGCCGGCGGCTTCCGGGCCTCGATGAACGCGAGCTTCGACCCGGCCGTGGCGATGCGGAAGGCGAGGTAGCAGAGATAGGCGATCGAGGCGACCATCAGGACGTAGCGGATGACGGGCACCGCAAACACGACCGCCGCGATGCCGCTGATCACGGCGAGCGCGACGAGGTTGGTGCCGATGAACAGCCCGAGCACGTAGCGCAACCCCGGCTGGAAGCCGTAGGCCGCGCCCAGGCCCGCTGTCGAGAGAACCCCGGGGCCCGGCGTGACGATCAGGAAGAAGACGGCCGCGGCGAAGGTGAGCATCAGGCGAAGGCGATCTGAACCTTGACCGCTCGCGACTTGTCGGACGCGGTGTCGAAGGCTTCCTGGAACTCCGCAAGCGGGAAGGTGTGCGACAGGAGCGGGCGCACGTCGATCAGCCGTTTCTGCATGAGGCCGACTGCGGCGGTGAACTCCTCGTGAAAGCGAAACGAGCCGCGCAGGCCGATTTCCTTGGCGGTGATCTGCATCATTGGCAGTTTCATATCCCCCGAGAGCCCGATCTGGACGATGTTTCCGCGCGGCCTGAGCGCCGGGATCGCGCCCGCCAGCGCCACCTCGGCTCCGGAGCATTCGAAGAGCACGTCGATCTGGCCCTTTTCGGTGGTCCAGGGTGCGAGCGCTTCGCGGTTCTCGGCCACGTTGAGCGGGATATCGGCCCCGACCTGTCCGGCAAGCGTGAGTGTCCGCTCGGTGATATCTGTCGCGATGATTTCGCCCGCGCCCGCGCGGCGGGTGGCGAGGATCGCAAGGAGACCGATCGGGCCGCATCCGGAGACCAGCACGCGCTTGCCGACAAGGTTCCCGGCGAGACGCACGGCATGGAGCACGACCGAAAGAGGCTCAGCCATTGCGGCTTCTTCGAACTCCAGGCCCTCGGCGGAGACGCATTGCGCGGGGACCGCACTTAGCACCTCGCGAAATGCGCCCTGGATGTGCGGGAAGGGCATCGCCGATCCATAGAAACGCATGTCGAGACAGTGGTTCTGCAGGCCTTTTTGGCATTGTGCGCAGGTGCCGCAGGGCCGCGACGGGGAGACCGCGACGAGCTCGCCGATACCTAGCGCACTGCTGCCCGGGTCGAGCACCCGGCCGGAGACTTCGTGCCCGAGGATCATCGGCTCGCGCAGCCGTACCGTGCCGAATCCGCCATGGTTGTAATAATGCAGATCCGATCCGCAGATCCCGCCGCGCAGAACTTCGATCAACACCTCGCCGGGCACCGGGTCGGGTCGCGCGTCCTCGTGCAGGCGCAAGTCGCGCGGGCCGTGAGCATAGAGGGATTTCATCAGGACCAGTCCTCCCACTGCGGGCGAGTCTTGCACCGACCGCAGAATGGTATACCATTTTATCGTCGCGATACGCTTTCCTTGTCAACCAATCGGAGGGCGACGCACAGGGAGGATGTATGTCGCTATTCGAATTGAGCGGACGCCGGGCGCTCGTGACCGGCTCATCGACGGGAATCGGCTTCGCGCTGGCCCGGGGGTTGGCCGCTGCGGGTGCCCGGGTCGTGCTCAATGCCCGCAGCGCCCTGCGTCTGAGCGAAGCCGCCGAAACGCTTCGGTCCGAAGGTGCGGATGTTGTCACATCGCTCTTCGACGTGACCGATGCGACCGCCGTTCAAGAGGGTGTCGACCGGTTCGAGGCCGAGGAAGGTGCGATCGACATCCTGGTGAACAACGCCGGGATGCAGCACCGCGCGCCGCTCGAGGAGTTTCCGGTGGAGGCGTTCGAGCGGCTGATGCGGACGAATGTGAGTTCCGCCTTCTACGTGGGGCAGGCCGTTGCACGTCACATGATCGCGCGGAAGGCTGGCAAGATCATCAACATAGCCAGCGTGCAGAGCATGCTCGCCCGTCCCGGCATCGCGCCCTACACGGCGACGAAGGGCGCGGTCGCGAACCTGACCAAGGGGATGGCGACCGACTGGGCGAAATACGGGCTCAACTGCAATGCCATCGCGCCGGGCTATTTCGACACGCCGCTCAACGCTGCGCTGGTGGCAGATCCGGAGTTTTCCGCCTGGCTGGAGAAACGCACGCCCGCGGGCCGCTGGGGCAAGGTCGAGGAACTGGTCGGCGCCTGCGTGTTCCTGTCCTCGGACGCGGCGAGCTTCGTGAACGGACACACGCTTTATGTCGATGGCGGCATCACGGCGAGCCTCTGAGAGGAGTGACAGAGACATGAGCGACAAACCCGTCATCGGTTTCATCGGGCTCGGTTACATGGGCCATGGGATGGCGAAGAACATCCTCGGGAACGGCTACAGGCTCTATGTGAAGGGCAACCGCAACCGGACGCCGGTGGAAAGCCTCGTCGGCAAGGGGGCGACGGAATGCAGGACGGCCCGCGAGATGGCGGAGGTCTGCGACATCATCCACATCTGCCTGTCGAATTCGCCGCAGGTCGAGGCTGTGTTTCGCGGCGAGGACGGCATCCTCGCCGGTGCGCGTGAAGGTCTGATCGTGATCGAGACCTCGACCGCCGATCCGAACTCAACGCTCGCGCTGGCTGCCGAACTGGCGGAGAAGGGCGGACACATGGTGGATGCGCCGCTTGGCCGTACGCCGAAAGAGGCGGAGGCGGGTACGCTGGACGTCATGGTCGGCTGCGACGAGGCGCTGTATGAGACGGTGCTCCCTGTGATCGAGTGCTGGGGCGCCGCGATCCAGCGGATCGGGCCGGTGGGCAGCGGCCACAAGATGAAGCTTATCATGAACTTCATCTCGATGGGTCTTGCCTCGCTCTATGCCGAGGCGGTGACCCTGGGCGCCAAGGTCGGCGTGCCGCCTGCGACGGTTCGGAGCGTGATCGGCGCGAGCCGGATGAACAACGGCTTCTTCGAGACCTTCATGAAATACACCGTGGACCGTGACCGGAACGCGCATCTCTTCACGATCGCCAACGCCACGAAGGACCTGAACTATGTCGACGCCATGGCGACCGAGGCGGGCGTCGTGAACGTCATAGGCAACGCCGCGCGGCAGTATTTCACCCATGCGAGCGCCACCGGAGGCGGCGGCGATTTCGTTCCGATGATCGGCGACTATGTCGGCCGGCTGAACGGGATCGACATGGAAGTAGAGGCGAAGAAGGGCCGCTGAGGGAGAGGCGATGCTGACGGACGCCCACAAACGGTTTTACGACGAGAACGGCTATCTGCTCGTCGAGGACGTGGTGAAGCCGCAGGAACTCGCCCGGATGCGGGAAATCACCTATGGGCTGATCGATGCCTCGCGCGGCGTGCAGGAAAGCAGCGAGGTTTACGATCTCGACGAAGGGCATGGTCCCGAGAGCCCGAAGCTCACGCGCATCAAGCTGCCGCACAAGGTCGATCCCTATTTCGACCGGATCCTCAAGACCTCCGGCGTCACCGAGGTCCTTCAGGATCTTCTCGGGCCTGACGTCACACTGATCACGGCGAAGCTCAACACCAAGGCGCCGGGTGGCGGAGCGGCGGTCGAATGGCACCAGGACTGGGCGTTCTATCCGCATACCAACGACGACCTTCTGGCTGTGGGGCTGATGCTGGAGGACGTGACCGAGGAAAACGGCCCGCTGAAGGTGATCCCGGGCAGCCATCGCGGGCCAGTGCTCAGCCACATGGCCAATGGCGTCTTCTGCGGCGCGGTCGATCCAGACGATCCGGATTTCGATCTCGACAGCGCCGTGACTCTGACAGGCCGTGCCGGCAGCATGACGGTGCACCACGTCCGCACGCTTCACGGTTCGGCACCAAATGTCAGCGACCGGGCGCGGCTGATCCTCTTCTACGAGTGCGCCCGCGCCGATGCCTGGCCGATTCTCGGGGCCAACAGCTACATCCACTCTCTGGGGCAGGCGCGGTTCTGGGCGGATCTTCAGGACCGGATGATTTGCGGTGCGCCCTGCCTTGAGCCACGCCTGGCGCAGGTGCCGGTCCGGATGCCGCTGCCGCCCGCGCCGGACGCTTCCTCAATCTTCAAGACACAGAAGTCAGGTGGTGCGAAGAGCGCATTCGCGAAGATGTAGGCGCGAGAAACCGGCGTGCGGATGACCGCGCGCCACTATTGGAACAGGCGGGCGAAGACGCGGGAGCGCGCAGGGCCCGGACGGAGGATGAGATGAGCGATACCCGGGCGAACAAGCGGTTCCGCTCCCAGGAGTGGTTCGACAACCCGAACAACCCGGGCATGACGGCGCTTTACGTGGAACGCTACCAGAACCAGGCCTTCACGCGCGACGAGTTGCAGGGCGAGCGGCCGATCATCGGCATCGCCAATACCGGTTCCGATCTCGCGCCGTGCAACAAGATCCATGTCTTCCTGATGGACCGGATCAAGGCCGGTATCCGCGAGGCGGGCGGGGTGCCGATGGAGTTCCCGGTCCATCCGATTCAGGAAACCGGCAAGCGGCCCACGGCGGCGCTCGACCGGAACCTCGCCTATCTGAGCCTCGTCGAGGTGCTGCACGGCTACCCGATCGACGGGGTGGTGCTGACCACCGGCTGCGACAAGACCACGCCGGCGATGCTGATGGGCGCGGCGACGGTCGACATCCCCGCCATCGCGCTCAATGGCGGTCCGATGCTCGACGGCTGGTGGAAGGGCAGACGGGCGGGCTCCGGCACCATCGTCTGGGAAAGCCGGCGGCTCCTGTCCGAGGGCAAGATCGACTACGATGAGTT
Source organism: Paracoccaceae bacterium (assembly GCA_050299695.1). GTDB lineage: Bacteria > Pseudomonadota > Alphaproteobacteria > Rhodobacterales > Rhodobacteraceae > Ovoidimarina. The sequence continues at coordinate 34,416 of JBNKWI010000017.1, read as the reverse complement.
CATGAGCCGGGTCTGCGCCTCGGCGCCCTCGCTCGGGCACTGCAACACGATGGGCACGGCCTCGACGATGAACGCCATGGCCGAGGCGCTGGGCATGTCGCTGACCGGGAACGCCGCGATCCCGGCGCCGTTCCGCGAGCGGATGAACATGGCCTACGAGACCGGCAAGCGGATCGTGCAGATGGTGCTGGACGACCTGCGGCCCTCGGCGATCCTGACCCGGAAGGCGTTCGAGAATGCGATCGTGGTGAACTCGGCGATTGGCGGATCCACGAATGCGCCGCCGCACCTGCAGGCCATCGCTCGGCACGCGGGCGTCGAGTTGAACGTGAAGGACTGGGAGACGATCGGCTTTACCGTGCCGCTTCTTCTCAACATGCAGCCTGCCGGGGAGTACCTCGGCGAGAGCTTCTTCCGCGCGGGCGGGGTTCCCGCGGTGATGGGCGAGTTGATGAAGGCGGGGCTCCTGCACGCGGACGCGATGACCGCGACGGGCGCGACGATGGGCGAAAACCTTACGGGCGTTGGCAGCGAGGACCGGGACGTGATCGTCGGGTGCGACGCGCCGCTCCGGAAGAACGCGGGGTTCAAGGTCCTGTCGGGGAACCTGTTCGATTCGGCGCTGATGAAGTCCTCGGTGATCTCCGAGGATTTCCGCCGCCGGTTCCTGTCGAAACCGGGCGAGGAGGGCGTTCACGTCGCGCGCGCCATCGTTTTCGAGGGGCCGGAGGACTACCATGATCGGATCAACGATCCGGCGTTGAACATCGACGAGACCTGCATCCTGTTCATCCGCAACGTCGGTTGCGTTGGCTATCCGGGTTCGGCCGAGGTGGTGAACATGCAGCCGCCCGACGCGCTTCTGAAGCAGGGAATCAACCACTTGCCCACCGTGGGCGATGGGCGGCAGTCGGGGACCTCGGAAAGTCCCTCGATCCTGAACGCTTCCCCGGAGGCGGTCGTGGGTGGCGGGCTGGCGTACCTCAGGACCGGCGACAAGGTGCGGCTCGACCTGAACGCGTCGCGGATGGATGCGCTGGTCGATGATGCGGAGTGGGAGGCGCGGAAGGCGGCGTGGCAAGCGCCGGAGATCGTGAGCCAGACGCCGTGGGAGGAGCTCTACCGCAAGAACGTCGGACAGCTTGCCGATGGCGGCTGTCTCGAGTTGGCGACGGCCTATCAGCGCGTGGCGAAGGACCTGCCGCGGGACAACCACTGACGCATGACGTTCATCATCACGCGCAAGGCCGAGGACGTTGAGGATCTCGCGGTTCGGAATGCGGACCGGTATGCGCTGGCCGAGGCATTGAGGGCGCTGGCTTGCCGCTCGCGCGGTTTGCCGGCCGAGGAGGCGCAGACCGCCGGGTCCATCGCAGAGGCGTCGGCGCGAAGGGACGAGGGCAATCAAATCGAGAGGTTTTCGGCGGTCGCGAAAGCCGGCGGCTTCTAAGTGGAACGAGGGATTGGACATGAGCCAGAGCATCATCATCACCGGCGCGGGTGGCGGCATCGGCAAGGCTTGCGCGGACACCTTCCTGGCGGCGGGCTGGGCCGTGGGTTTCGTCGGGCGGCGGCGCGAGGCGCTGGAAGAGGCGGCGAGCGGGCGTGCAGGCACGCTGATCCTGCACTGCGATGTAACCAAGGAAGAGGAAGTCGAGGCAGCCTTCGAAGAGGCGGCGCAGACCTGGGGCAGGATCGACGCGCTGTTCAACAACGCGGGCGTGTCGCTTGGCGGCACGCCGATCGACGAGATCGCGGTCGATAACTGGCGCAACCTCATCGAGATCAATCTGACCGGCAGTTTCATCTGCGCCCGCGCGGCGTTCCGGCAGATGCGGAGGCAGGACCCGAAGGGCGGGCGGATCATCAACAACGGCTCGGTCTCGGCCTATGTGCCGCGTTGGGGGTCGGCGCCCTACACCGCGTCGAAGCACGCGATCACCGGACTGACCCGGTCGATCTCGCTCGACGGGCGGCCCTACGACATAGCCTGCGGGCAGATCGACATCGGCAACGCGCTGACCGACATGGCGGCGAAGATGACCAAGGGCGTGCCGCAGGCGGACGGGTCGATTGCGGTGGAACCGGTGATGGACGCCGCCCACGTGGCGAGTTCGGTCCTGCACATGGCCTCGCTGCCGCTCGACGCGAACGTGCAGTTCATGACGGTGATGGCGACGAACATGCCATTCATCGGGCGGGGGTGAGCTCCGGCACAGCCCGGCGAAGGGTTAGGTGGGCTCGTCGAGGCGCGAAAGGGCGGGGCCCCGGCAGGCCGGTTTTCAGCGCAGGTTGCGCGACTGGAGAGAGGTGCGCTTTGCGAGGCTCCGCTCCCGCTGCCAGATATAGAGCCCCGATCCGATGATGATCAGCCCGCCGACCAACGTCCATACCGTCGGCCAGGAGCCGAAGACGAGCACGCTGACGAATGTCACCGTGAAGATCTGCACGTAGACCACCGGAGCGAGGATCGAGGCATCCGCCCAGCGATGTGCGATGGTCGCGGCGATGTGGCCGGCCGCGCCGAAAGCACCGATCAGGATGAAGGGAATCCAGGTCGATAGGCTGTCGGGCCAGGTCCAGCCCTCTAGCACCCAGGGCAGGAGCGCCAGCGTCGCGATGCCGCTCGCCCAGACCTGTTGCGTCGAGTTGGCCTCGGTGCCCGCGGTCATCCGCGTCATCACGAAGTAGAGCGAGGCCGAGACCAGAGCGCCAAGGCTGAAGAAGACCGCGGGGTGGAACGCCGCGCCCCAGGGCTGGATTACGATGAGGACGCCGACGAAGCCCGTGCAGACAGCGATGAGCCGGCGGACGCCCACCAACTCGCCAAGCATCGGGATGGCGAGAAGCGTCACCACGATGGGCCCGGCGAACATGATCGACGTGGTGAGCGTGATCGGTAGATATTTCAGCGCCGAAAAGTTCAGAACGGTACTTCCGAGGAGAAAGAAAGACCGCAGGAGCTGCCGCTTCCAGTCGGTGGACTTCAGGAGGTCGGGTCCTTCCTGCGGCAGGTACAGGGCGAGCGCGAGCAGGAGGTGTCCGAAATAGCGGACGAAGACGACCTGCAGGGCCGGGAGGCCCGCGAGGATCAGCCACTTCGCCGAGGTGTCGATGCATGTGAAGTAGATCACCGCGACCAGCATGGTGATCAGCCCGGCGCGGGTCCGGGTCTCGCGTTCCTTCACGTGTCGCATGGTCGCCTCAGGCTGCGGCCCAGCCTCCGTCGATGATGTGGGCCTGACCGGTGGTGAACCCGCTTTCGTCGGACGCAAGGTAAATGGCGAGGGCCGCGATCTCTTCGGGCGTGCCGATGCGGCCCATTGGCTGGCGGGCGATGAAGGCATTCATCGCGCCTTCGTAGTCACCGGTAGCGCGAAGCCGGTCGTGGAGCGACGGGCTGTCGATGGTGCCCGGGCAGATTGCGTTCACGCGGATGCCCTTGGTGACGAAATCGACGGCGACCGACTTGGTGAGGCCGAGTACGGCGGCCTTCGAGGTGCCATAGATGCAGCGGTTCGGTACCCCGAGGATCGAAGAGGCGGCCGAGGAGACGTTGATGATCGAGCCGCCGCCGCGCGCGATCATGCCGGGGAGGGCCGCCTGAATCGCATGGAGTTGCGCGCGGACGTTCAGGTTGAAGGCGAAGTCGAACTCGTCGTCGGTCACGTCGAGCACGCTGCCGCCGTGGACGTAGCCTGCGCAGTTTGCCAGAACATCCGGCGCTGCCCCCTCGATCGCGGCGGTCAGCGCCGCCTTGTCGGTCACGTCGAGCGCGAGGGTCGTCTCGACTGCGAGACCATTCAGAAGCTCGCCCCGGATATCCGTCGCGGTCACCGTGGCGCCTTCGCGTGCAAAACCTTCCGCAATCGCCCGGCCAATGCCCTGTCCCGCGGCGGTGACGAAGGCGCGCTTGCCGTTCAGTCTCATCTTTCAGTCCTTGAGATGGTCAGTGAGGTAGTCGACGAGTTCCGGCACCATGTGTTCGCCGAAGTCGTTCCGGAGCGCCTCCTGCAGCACGCCGTCGGCCGCGCCCGACATCCGGGAGTTGGCGCCCAGATCGGACGCCATCGTCCTGTAATAGCCCACGTCCTTCGCAGCATTTTCGACGGAGAAGGCGAGGTCGATCTGCCCGTCGATGGCGTAGTTGCGGATGAAATCCATCATGCCGGATTTGAGCGGTCCGGCCGACATCACGCCGTAGACCTTGTCGGCGGGGATGCCGGCGGCCTTGGCCATGCCGAAGGCCTCGGACATCGCGCAGGCGGCGGTCATCGCGAAGAAGTTGTTGATGAGCTTGATCGAGTGGCCGGTGCCGAGGGGGCCGAGGTGGAAGACGTTTTCGCCAAGCGTGTCGAGCACCGGCTTGACCTTCTGGAAAGCCGCCTCGTCGCCCGCACACATGATGTTCAGAAGCCCCTCCTTCGCCTGAGCCGGTGTGCGTCCGAGCGGGGCGTCGAGATAGATCGCGCCCTTTTTCGCGAGCGCCGCGCCGATCTTCTTGGTCGAGGAGGGGAGCGAGGTGCCGAAGTCGATGACGATCTGCCCGTCTCTCGCACCGGCGAGAACACCGTCCTCGCCGAACACGCGCGCCTCCACATGGTCCGACGTGCCCATGCAGAACATGACGATGTCGGATTTCTCGGCGATCTCTTTCGCGTTGGCCGCTTCGGTGCCGCCGCGCCCGAGCGCTTCCTCGATGCCGCTCCGGTCGCGATTGCCGAGCACGACCACGTCGTAGCCTTTCTTCTGCAGGCACTCCACCATGGCCCGGCCCATGAGGCCGAGACCGATGAAGCCGATGGCCGGCTTGTTCATCGTTTCAGTCTCCTCGTTCTGTTGTCGTGGCGAACCCACGGGGCGGTCTGGCTTCAGGCGCAGACAGGGCTGTCGGCCTGCCAGCGATGGATCGGGATATGCGGCTGACCGGACAGCCGCGCACGGGCATCGTGCCACATCTCTCGCCAGACCTTCCAGTCCTGGAGTTCGGTTTCCGGGTTTGCGCGGCTGCGGGCGACGAATGCGGGAAAATGTGCCCGCCCGGTAGGCTGTCCGGTGACGTTGTACCGGATGTCGAAGGACCAGCGGAAGCTGTCGGAGACATTGTCGAGCGAGGAATGCGGCGTTAGCGGGTGAAAGACCACCGCGCCGCCCGCCTTGACGGGCAGGGGCTGTGCCTTGGTCTCGTCGAGGAAGCCGTCGGCGATGGCGGTCTGGCGCTTCGGGCAGTGCGGATACATGCGCGGTTTGCCAGGCACCACCTGCAGACAGCCGTTCTCCACTGTCGCGTCGGTGATCGCGAGCCAGACGGTGACCATCTGGGTGCGGTCGCCCTCTGCATGGGCGACGGCGCGGTCCTGGTGCCAGTCGGTCGCCATGATATGCGCGCGCCGCTCGGTGTCGCGGAGATTGGTCGCGGGCGGCTTCAGCCGGACATGCTGGATCGGGTTGGATGTGAGTTCGGGGCCGATCAACTGCTCGACGAGGTCGAGTAGCCGTGGCGCGCGGATCATGTCGAAGACGGCAGGGCCGAAGTGGAACGGCGTGTCGGGGCGGATCTCGTCGCCGGGGAGCGAGATGTCCATCGGCTGGAACCAGTCGCAGCCGGCGTAGTAGCTCAGGAGAAGCTTCTCAAAGAAGTCGGCCCCCTCCGCTGGCGGGACGAGACCTTCGGCCTGCCAACCGCGATAGAGATCGTCAAGAAGCGCCTCGTACTCGGAACGAACGCTGCCGAGGATCTCCGGTTCGAGCACATCCTCGACTACGAGAACGCCGTCGGTTTCGAAGCGATCGATCTGTTCCTGCGTCAACGCCGACATGGATCAGGTCCTTGGGTTCTGGGACGGGACCGGGGCGAGGGTCGCCCCGGGGAACAATACGGCTCCTAGAGGAACAGCGTCACGATGGGCGGCCAGATCAACAGCACGCTCAGCGCGAGGAGCTGCAGCATGATGAAGGGCAGGAAACCCCTGAAGATCGCCGGAAGCGTGATGTGCTCGGGGGCCACAGACTTCAGGTAGAAGGCCGCGGGGCCAAAGGGTGGCGACAGGAAGCTTACCTGCATGTTCATACAGAACACCACGCCGAACCAGATCGCGACGTATTGCGGTTCGATTGTTCCGAGGAGGCCGAGCTCCTCGGCCGGCAGCTTGAGTACGATCGGCAGAAACACCGGCATGATCAGGAGCACGATGCCGACCCAGTCCATGAACATCCCCATGATCAGGAAGATGAACATCATCACGAGAATGATTCCCATCGTCGGAAGGTCGGCCCCGACGATCAGGTTGGCCACGTAGTCCGGTCCGCGCGCCAGCGTGTAGGCCGCCGCGAGCGCGGCCGCACCGATCGTCACCCAGATGATGGTGCCGGTCGACCGCAGCGTGCGCAGGAGGCTGTCCCAGACCACGTCGAAGGTCATTTCGCGGCGGATCAGGCCGATGACGAAGACCGCCACGACGCCCATCGCCGCGGCCTCGGTAATGCCGGTGATGCCGCCGTAGATCGAGCCGAGGACGACGCCCACAACGATGACAGGGGCGACGAGGCCCTTGCCCATCTCCCAACCCAGCCTGCTGCGCTCGCGCCCGAGCAGCAGGCCGATCACAAGCGCGGCAACCGCAACGATCGCGAGCGTGACCATCTTGTCGAGCAGCACCTGCCAGACAGTGGTTACGCCATCGTCCGACATCTTGTCGCCGCTGATCGCGCCGACCACCAGGAAGAGTGCGGTGAACGCAACGGTGGCGAGAAAGGCGAAGCGGCACAGGAAGGCCAGGAACAGGAGCGCCTTCGCTGCTCCGCGCGGCGCGTCCGGATCGTCGGGCGGCAGCGGGGCCTGCTCGGGGTTCAGCTGGGTCCGGATGAAGATGTAGATGATGAAGAACGAGGCCAGCATGAAGCCGGGCAGGAACGATGCGGTGAACAGCGCCTTGATCGAGGTTTCGGTGACGAGCCCGTAGAAGATCAGCACGATCGAGGGGGGAATCATGGTGCCGAGACTTCCGCTTGCGCAGATCGTGCCGATCGCGAGGTTCTGGTTGTAGCCGAGCCGCAGCATCTGCGGCAGAGCGATAAGACCGAGAAGTACGACCTCTCCGCCGATGATCCCCGACATCGCGGCCATGATGACGGCCATGATCGAGGTCACGAAGGCGATGCCGCCGCGGGTGCGCGAGAGCCACTGGTTCAGCGAGCCGTACATGTCGCGCGCGATCCCGGATCGTTCCAGAAGGGCGGCCATGAAGATGAAGAGGGGCACCGATATCAGGACGTAATTCGTCATCTGCCGGTAGACCGCCTGTCCGAGAACCGAGAGCGGCCCCTTTCCGAAGTTCGAAAACAGGAGTTCCGGGCCGAATTTCATCACCAGCGTGGCCACCGCGAGGAAGGCCGAGGCAAAGCCGAGCGGCATCCCGATCGCGAGCAGGAAGAGCATGGCGAGAAGCAGGATGAGAGAGAGCGTCCCGAGATCGGAGACCTTCATCCAGGCGAAGAGTTCGAGGAAGGCCATGTCAGTTTTCCAGCGTTCGGCGAATGGTCTCGATTTCGTCCTCGTCGATCTCGTCGACGTGGACCACGCCCTCCTTGTGCCAGTCAGCGATCAGGTTGGAGAGCGCCTGCAGTGCGACAAGAACAATGGTGATGAGGATCGCGGGTTTCACGATCGCGGGGATCGGCGGGTCCCAGGCGGTACCGAAGGTCTCCATCCTCAGCATTCGGGTCTTGGCATCGGCATAGCCGCCCCAGACGAGCGAAAAGGCGAACACCCAAATCAGGAAGACCGTAATGCAGTCGGCCATCTTGCGGAGCCAACGCGGCATCAGGTCGTATATGACGTAGATGCGGATATGGCTGCGCTGCTGCATCGCGTATTGCCCGGCGAGCAGGAAGACGAAAGCGGCGATCCAGAGAGACAATTCGTTTGCCCAGAGCGTGGGCCGCGAAAAGACATAGCGCGAGACGACCTCGTAGAACATGACGAAGACTATGAATACGGTGGCGATCATTGCGAGCCGCGACAGGATCAGCGACAGGATGTCGAAGATGCCGTGCGGATCGGATTCGATCGAACCGATCTCGTCGGAAAGATAGAGAGACGAAAAGACGAGTGCTGCCGCCAGTGAAAGTAGCATCGCCCAGACGACAGGCTTGCCCCGGGGCCGGATCATCTCGTGCATGCCGTAGGGGTCGGTGCCCACCGTTTGCATCACGATGAGGTAGAGAAAGATCAGTACCGCAGCGGCGATCGATATGATCATCGCGACCTGGACCGCGCCACGCAGCGAGCCCAGCCAGACGCGTTCCTTCAACATGGTCGGCATCCCCCCAAAAAGAGTCTTGATCCGGCCAATGCGGCCGAGAAGGGCGGGCCCCGGAGCCGGGGCCCGCCCTGTCAGGTGAGTCGCGTGCTGTGCCTGTCGCGCACCGGGGTCACTCGCCGAGCAGGCCCAGTTCCTTCAGGTAGGCCTTGTGGCTGGCGAGGATCGCGGCAGCCTCCGGTGACCGCGTACCCCAGTCATCCCAGGCGGCCTGGGCGGCCTTGCGGAAGGCGGCTCGGTCTTCGGGCGACCAGGCGTAAAGCGTCACGCCCTCGGCCGTCAGCTTGGCGGCGGCTTCGGCGTTCAGCTTCTCGTTCGACAGCGCGATCTGGAAGGAGAGTTTCTGCCAGGCGGTGTCGATGATCCGGCGCTGCTGCTCCGTCAGCCCGTTCCAGACTTCGAGGTTGCAGGCGAGGTGGTCCGACGGCATCGAGTGGAAGCCGGGATAGGTCGCGTGTTTCACGATGTCATAGATGCCGAGGCCGACGTTGTTGGCGAGACCCGAAGCGTCGGCACCGTCGATGATGCCGGTTTCAAGCGCGGTGAAGATCTCGGTAAAGTCCATCACGATGGGCGTCGCACCGAGTTTCTGGAAGATCTCGGTTTCCATGCCCGGCGGAGAGCGGAACTTCCAGCCTTTCAGGTCTTCGAAGCCGCGGAGCGGCTTCGAAGACGAAAGCGATTCCTGGCCGTAGATCGACCAGCCGATCAGCTGCATGCCCTGGGCGTTGTAGAGTTCCTGCGCCGCGGCGTAGCCGTCGCCGTAGTAGAGCCAGCTGTACTGCTGCCAGGGCGTGTCGTAGCCGCCCATGATGTCGCCGACGAACTGGAAGGCAGGGTTCTTGCCGGTCTGGTACGCGCCGCCGGTGGCGTCGCAGTCGAGGATGCCGTTGATCGCGGCATCGAACGTCTCAGTCGTGGCAACGACCGACGACGAATAGAACATCTCGATGGTGATGTCGCCATTGGACATGGTCTGGACGTCGTCGATCCAGCGGGCCAGCGCCTGGCCGGTCGGGTGCTCGGTGGCATAGTGCGTCTGCACGCGAAGCGTAACGGGCTCGGCAACGGCCTGAACAGCCGCAAACGCCGTCAGGGCCATGGTGCCCAGAACGATGGGTAGTTTCATGCGATTCCTCCCTTGCGACCTCCCCGGGCCGCCATTGATTGGATCTTTGGAGACCCCTCCTCCTCAGATGGTATACCATCTGGGGAGGCAAGCTACCGATCCTGCAGTCGACAATCAATGTTTTTTGGTATACCAAATCTGGAAATGCCCGGCTTTTCCGTTAAATCCTGATGATGAACAGAAATCTCGCCAACCAGATCGCCGTACGGCTGAGGCGGGATATTCTCAGGGGACGATTGCCGCCCGGCTCATCTGTCAAGGAGCGCGACAACGCCGCCGAAATGGGGGTCAGCCGGACCCCGATGCGAGAGGCGATTCGCATGCTCGCCGACGAAGGGCTGGTGATTCTGAGGCCGGCCAGAAGCCCGATCGTCGCCAATCCTTCGATCCGGGAAATCGAAGACCAGGTCGAAGTGCTCTTGGCGCTCGAGCGGCTCTCGGCAGAGAAGGCCTGCCTGAAGGCCGAGCCCGACGACATCAGGAAGCTCGAGGCGATCATGGCCGTGATGAAGCGGGATTTCGACAAGACCGATCCGCTCGACATGTTCGAAATCGACATGTCGTTCCACTCCACGCTGGTCCGCGCGTCGCACAACGAAGTGCTGGCACGGACCCACAGGACCTTCCTCGAGCGGCTCTGGCGCGCGCGCTATCTGGCCGCGGTTCAGCGGCGGAATCGGGATCGGGTGGTCTTCCAGCATGGCAAGATCCTCGATGCGCTGATAGACCGCGACGTGAAGGCGATCGGCGATGCTCTTGATCTGCATCTCGGCAATATTGCGGAAGATATCCGGAAGGCGATCGAGGCCGAGGAAGGCGCGCGCAAGCTGGAACGCGAGCCTCGGAAGGAGAAGTAGACGCGCGCCGTGCTTCAGCCGGTGCCACCGCCGCGCTTGATCCAGCCGAAGTAGTCCGCGCTGCCCATCTGCCCGCCTTTCAGCGCGATCTGCAGACCGTCGAAGGCGGTCCGCTCGGAATGCGCGGTGAGAAGAGCCGCGCCGGGGATCGTCGGCGCAAGAGCAGTGAAGGCGAAGATGTCGAGTTGACGCGAGGCGTGTCCCGAGGTGTCGCCTCCGGAGATCACGGCGCGCCGGACGCTCGTTTCTTCCAGCAGGCGCCGGAGGATCCGGCCAAGTGCCGCTCCGATGGCACTGTTCGTCTCTTCTTTGGACAGGCCGCCGCGCGAGATTGCCTCCCGTAGACTTGCCACCGCGGGATCGTTCGGTCCACGCGCCGAACAGACCAGCGGATCTTCTCCCTCGGTGATCGCGACGCGCGGGGCGGCGATCGCGTCTTCTTCGACAGATGCTTCGCCACGTGCGAGTGCCGCGGCATCGATCGGGATGACCCGGAAGCCGTTCCGTTCCGCCCAGTCGATCTGTGCCGCGGTCGTGGGGGAGACGGAGCCCGAAACGGCGACCATCCGGTCGATCGCGCCGGCGCTTTCCGTCCGATCATGCCGGGGCAGGGCGCCGGCGCGGCGCCAGTGCTCGACGAGCGCATATTCGACGCCCTGCGAGCCGCCGGCGAGCAAACCATCTCCGCGCCGCTCCCAAATCAGCGCGCCGCAGGCGGCGAGATCGTTCTCGCCAACGGTGTCGAGGGAGATGATCCGCGCACCGGCCTGCAGTTCCCGGTCGAATGCGCCGGGCGCGTCGGTCCTGAGGTCTTCGAGAGAGATGAGCCCCATTTTCATGCCGGTCTGGCGGGAAAGGTGACGCCGCACGTCGCTGTCGTCCATCGGCGTCACCGGATGGCGGGACATGACGGGATGTCGGTCGATCCGAAACACGCCCTCGGGCGCCGAGGCGAAGAGATGCCCGAACACCTGGTAGCGCCGCATCGCCGGCGCGGCGAGGAGGAAGGGGATTGCGGGTTCGCGTGAGACGCCGGAGGCCAATTCCAGCGCCCGGCCGATCGATCCGACACGCGGTGCGGAGTCGAGCGTCGAGCAGGTCTTGTAGTGCAGGACGGGCGCACCGGTGCCGGCGAGAAATGCGAAGGCGGACGGGATGTGTCGATCCATCCACTCCGGGCCGTGAGACCGCGCCGTGCTCGCGATCCCGATGGCGCGTGCTTCGGGAAAGCGCGCTAGTTGCTTCTCCGTTGGTATGTCATTGAAGAGCACCGACGGAATGCCGGCGAACTCCAGCACTTCCATCGTTGCGGCCGAGCCGGTGAAATCGTCTCCGTACCAGGCGACGAGCATGCCGTCCGGAAGAGCCGCGCTCATGAGGCGTAAGTATCGAGCGCCCGGGCCAAAGCGGGGTGGGTCCTGGCATACTCGCGCGGCGGGATCCGGCGCATCGCGGCGGTCCAGGCGTCGCGCAGGCTATCGACACCTGCCGCCGGCCCGTCGGGATGCGACATGATCCCGCCCCCGGCGGCGTAGATCAGATCGGCGCGGCCGAGGCGCGCGAATGTCTCGTCGGGCTGCACCGCCGACTGCCCGGAGGAGAAAACCGGCATCGGGACGCAGGGATGGTCGTCGAACATCGGTTCGTAGAGCGACTTCGCCGAAGCGATCACGCTGTCGTCGCTTTCGCTGAACTTGTTCCTGAGACCGTTCACATGCATGTGGTCGGCACCTGCAAGGCGCCAGAGTTTGGACCAGGCGGGATAGCTCCAGCCCAGCATCGGATGCCGAGAGAGGTAACCCCAGCCGTTCCGGTGCGCGTGGATCGGAAGCTCGCTGTGGCGGCTGAGCGCGAGTAGGCTCGCGAGGCCGATGGCGTTCAGGCTCACCATGATGCAGGTGCCGCCCAAATCGCGGACGAGGTCGTGCCGGCGGCGCATCTCGTCGATCTCGCCGGTCAGGTTGAAGGCGTACATCACCTTCTTGCCGGACTTGTCGGCCGAACGATTGAGACGGTTCATCACCGCGCGCGCCCTGTCGTCGAAGGGGCAGGACGGGCCGTTTGCCTGAAGCTCGTCATCCTTGATGAAGTCGATGCCGGCCTCCGCGAGTTGTCCCGCGAGATCGGCCGTCTGCTCGGCTTCGAGCCCGACGCTCGGCTTCACGATGGTGCCGATCAGCGGCCCGTTTTCGACACCCGCAAGCCGGCGCGTCCCGTCGATCCCGAATTTCGGCCCCGTGTAGCGCTCGGCGAAGACCTTCGGCAGGCGGATATCGAGAAGCCGCAGGCCGGAGAACTGCTTCAGCTCGAAGAGGTTGCCGGCGACGGTGGGGAGGAGGTTCACGATGTCGGGGCCGACGTTTCCGATGGGCCAGGACAGAGTGACTTCGGCACGCGACACCGGGCCGTGCGTGTGTGCCGATCCGGGGAGGGAAGGCGCCTCCGCCGTGCCGAGGATTGAAAGTCGCTCCACCCGTGCCGCTGAGCGCTCGCGGAGTTCCGGCGTCTCGCCCGGCACGGTCACGAAGGTGCCCGAGGATTGCTCGCCCGCCATTGCCGTGGCCGCCCGTTCGGGGGCGCCGGGAGTTTCGATCAGGTAGTCGGCCTCGATCCGTTCGGTCACGCCGTTTTTCCTCTGGAATATAGCGCATTGGCGCGTTCCAGATGCGCCGTCATCGCCGCCGACGCAGCGGGGCCGTCGCCTTTCGCGATCGCTGCGACGATGCCGCGATGCTCTTCCAGCGTCAGGGCCTCGAGACCCGGGCTGCGGACCGAACTTGCGTGAAATACGCGCAGCCAGTCAAACACAGCCTTCGTCAGCGCCTCGAAGATCGGGTTGCGGGAAACCGTCGCGATCTCCCTGTGGAAGGCGGCATCGAAATCCAGAAAGCGCTCCGTGTCGGGCAGGGCGGTCGCCTGCTCTTCGACGATCCGTTTCAGACGCTCGATGTCCTCTTCGGTCCGGCGCTCCGCCGCGATCTCCGCCATGCGCGCTTCCAGCACCGTCCGCGCTTCCTTCAGCTGTTCCAGAGACGTGCCGGAATGTGAAAGCAGGTGGCGCATCGACATGCCGACCTGATCGACGAGCGCGCCGATAGACGGGCTGGCCACGCGCGGGCGCTCGCCGTGGCGGATCTCCAAGAGACCTACGTGCTGGAGCCTTTGCATCGCTTCGCGGATCGCCGGCCGGCCGACCTGGTAGCGGGTCATGAGTTCGCGCTCTGACGGGAGAACGTCACCGGGCGCGAGATCGCCGCCATTGATCATCTCCACCAGGCGGTCCTGAACCTGATCGGACAGTTTCGGGCGTGGAATCGCTTCTGGACTACTCATCATACCAGTTCTTCCACGGTTCGCAGCGGAGCGCCAGAGCTGGCCGTGGCTTACATGTATGGAAGGCCCTGAACCGCGACGTGGACCGCATAGAGCGACTGGCTCGCGGCCATGAACAGGCGCGTCCGATGCGGCCCGCCGAAGCAGAGGTTGGCGCAACGCTCCGGCAGATGGATATGGGCAATCGCGGTGCCGTCCGGCGCGAAGATCCGCACACCGTGGAGCATCTCTCCGCCACCCCATCCTGCCCAGACATTGCCCAAGACGTCGCATCGGATGCCATCCGGCGTCCCGCCCTTCGCATCGACGAAGAGGCGGCCATTTCGGACGCCTTTGCCATCTTCCGTCACGTCGAACACGTGCAGACCGCCGCCGGTTTCCACGAGATAGAGAAGGCTCTCGTCCGGCGAGAAGCAGAGGCCGTTCGGATGCGGAATGCCTTCGATGACCTTTTCCACATCTCCGGTGTCCGGGTCGATCCGGTAGACATCGAGCGGTAGCTCCGGCTCTGCCTGAAGCCCCTCGTAGTAGTTGCGGATGCCAAAGGCCGGATCGGTGAACCAGACTGCGCCATCCGATTTCACCACCACATCGTTGGGCGAATTCAGCCGCTTTCCATCGAAACTGTCCGCCAGCACAGTGATCTCGCCGTCGAACTCGGTGCGCGTCACCCTGCGCCAGCGGTGCTCGCAGCTCACCAGCCGGCCTTGCCTGTCGCGTGTGTTCCCATTGGTGTTCGCACCGCGTCGGAACTCGGTGACCATCCCGGTTTCCTCGTCGTAGCGCAGCATCCGATTGTTCGGGATGTCGCTCCAGATCAATGTCCGGTGATCGCCGAACCAGACCGGCCCTTCTGCCCACCGCATGCCCGTGTGCAGCCGTTCGATCGCAGCACTCTCGACGAGGAGCGGCACACCGCGTGGATCGAGGATCTCGATGCGCGGATCGGGATAGCTTTCGGCAGGGGTCCACATTGTGTGCGTCTCCGGGGCTTGCGTGTCGCGGCTGTTATAGCGGCAAAGCGTGGGGCGGGCGAGATGCGGGCGCATCGCGCCTGGCGGACTTGCGGGCCGGCCCGGAACGGCTAGGCTCCAGCCATGAGGGGGATCAACCTGAAGGCCACCGAGTATTTCGAGGCGGTCGCGCGGCTCGGCACGGTCACGCGCGCGGCGGAAGAGCTTGGCATCTCGCCCTCCGCTGTCAGCCAGCAGATCCGCGCGCTCGAAGAGCAGCTCGGCGTGCGCCTTTTCCGTCGTGACCAGCGGCGGCTGCACCTCACGCTCGAAGGCGAACGGCTGTTCCAGACCGCGACGCAGGCGCTCGGTGCGCTCCGCAACGCAACTGCCGCGATCGAGCGGCACCGCAATCTCCGCGCATTGACGATCCGGGTCAGCCCCAGCTTCGGTGTGCGCTGGCTCGGTCCCCGGATCGCTGAATTCGCCGGGCAAAACCCGGACTGGAATATCCGCGTCGACGCCACCCCCGACTTCTCCGCCTTCGAGACCGAGGCGATCGACCTCGATCTCCGCTATGGCCTCGGCCATTGGGACGGGCTGACCGTCGAAAGCGTGATGCAGGATTTCGTTCTGCCGCTGTGCAGCCCGGCCTGCCTGGCACGGCTGCGCGGGATCTCGGAGAACCCGCTGACGCAACTTCGGGAGGCGCGTCTGATCGACAGTGTGAAGTCGCTCTGCCGTTGGGACATCTGGCTCGCACTGAACGGGGTGGACCTGGAAGACGTGACCTATCCGTTCCGGTTCGACCGCTCGTCCATGGCGATCGAGATGGCGCGGCAGGGAGGTGGGGTAGCGCTCGACAGCGCCATGCTCTGCATCGACTATCTCGAACGTGGCGACCTCGTACCGCTTTTGCCGGACTTTCCAGTGATCGCCTTCCCGGGCTATTGGTTCGTTGCGCCGCAGCGGCACCTGAATCGCCGGATCGTGCGGCGCTTCCTCGACTGGATCCGGGCGGAGGGCAGGGCGCATGAAGCGCGCGCCCGAAGTCACCTGGGGAAGACCTGCAGTTTCCGCGAAGCAGGCGGGGAGGAACTGATCGGTGTCGCCTCTCCGGATCAATAGGTTCAGTGAATCAATGATCCGCCGTTCACGTCGACCTCGGTGCCCGTGCAATAGGCGGAGAGATCGGAGGCCAGGAAAAGCGCACAACCTGCCACGTCGGATGCCTCGCCCGCCCGGCCCATCGGGATGCCTGCGAGCACCTGCTTCCTCATCTCGTCGGTGAGCTTGCCCGCGGTGATGTCGGTCGCGATGAAGCCCGGGCAGATCGCGTTCGCGCGGATGTTGTTCGGCGCAAGTTCACGCGCCATCGCCTTCGTCAGGCCGAGCACGCCCGCCTTCGCCGCCGAGTAGTGCGGGCCGCCGAAGATGCCGCCGCCGCGTTGGGCCGAGACCGAAGAAAGGTTGACGATGCTGCCGGTTTTTCGTCCGCGCATATGCGGAATCACCGCCTGGCTCATGTAGAGCGTTCCGCGGAGTGAGACGTCGGTGACGGCATCATAGTTCTCCGGGCCAATCTCCATCAGCTTCAGGGGCTGGGTGATGCCGGCGTTGTTCACGAGAATGTCGATCTGCCCGAACGCCACAATCACGGCTTGGGCGACAGCATCGCAGGCCGCCTTGTCGATGACGTTCCCCGCGAGGCCTAAATGTCCCTCACCAGGCAGTTCGGCCGCGGCGGCCTTCGCCTGCGCCTCGTCGAGATCGGTGATCGCGACGCGGCACCCGTGCTCGGCGAAGAGCATCGCAGTGGCCTTTCCAAGGCCGCGCGGGCTGGCCGCACCGGTGATGATCGCCGTCTTTCCTTCAAGAAGTCCCACGGGCGCAATCCTTCCCTGACGGACGGCTCTCAGAGCCAGCCCCTGATCTGTTCGGCGACCTTCGCCACCGAGAGGCCGTACTTGTCGTGAAGCGTTGGTAATGCGCCGGCTTCCAGAAACTCGTCGGGCAGGCCGATCATCCGGAACTTCGGAGACGCACCGGCGAGCAGGATCTCCTTCGCCACCGCTTCGCCCAGCCCGCCGTTCACCGTGTGGTTCTCTGCGGTGACGACGAGGCGCCCACCCCTGCCGACTTCCGCCAGGATCGTCTCCCGGTCGAGCGGTTTGATCGTGGGGACGTGCAGGACACCCACGTCGATCTTGTCCGCGGCGAGCGCTTCCGCCGCGTCGAGTGCGCGCATGGTCATGATGCCCGACGATATCACCAACGCATCGTGGCCTTCGCGGATCACCTGTGCCTTTCCTAGTTCGAACCTGTAGTCCGGCTTGTAGCGGGTGAGCACCGTCGGCACCTTGCCGCGCAGAAGCCGTGCGTAGACCGGGCCGTCATGGGCGATCATCGCGGGAACAATGCCGGCCACGTCGCAGGCATCGCAAGGGTCGATCACCACCATGTTCGGCAGACCACGGAAGATCGCGAGATCTTCCGTCGCCTGATGGCTTGGGCCGTAGCCGGAGGTCAGGCCGGGGAGCGCGCAGACGATCTTCACCGGGAGGTTCTCCTCCGCGATCGCCATCGCGATGAAGTCGTAGGCACGGCGCGAGGCGAAGACGGCATATGTCGTGGCAATGGGCAGGAAGCCTTCGCGGGCCATCCCGGCGGCTGCGGACATCAGGAGCTGCTCCGCCATGCCCATCTGGTAGAAGCGGTCGGGCATGGCCTGCGCGAAGATGTAAAGGTCGGTGTATTTCGAAAGATCCGCCGAGAGCCCGACGATCCTTTCGTCCTTCTTCGCGGCCTCGACCAGCGCGTGACCGAACGGGGCGGAGACAGTGTCGTAGCCTTCCGCCGCAAGCGAGGCGATCATCGCCGAGGTGGCGACCTTGGTGTCCGCGACGCGGCGCGGCTCGTATTTCCGGGCCATGGATGCAAGCGTCATTGCGGCTTTCCCTCTTCCAGTCTCGAAAGCGCCTTCGACCACTCGTCAGGCTCGACGCGCACGAAATGGGTAATGTCGCGGGCCTCGAGAAAATCGACGCCCTTGCACATGGTGGTGTTGCAGATGATCACGCGCGGCTTTGGCTCCTTGAGTGCGCGCGCGGCATCGAAAGCGGCGACGAGCGCGACCATGTCGTTGCCATCGACCTCCTGCGCGTGCCAGCCGAACGCCTCCCATTTCGGCGCCTCGCGGCCGGTCGCCAGCGCGTGCCGGCTCGGCCCGTCGGCCTGCTGGTTGTTGAAGTCGACGATGCAAATCAGGTTGTCGAGTTTCCACTGGACGGCGGACATGACCGCCTCCCAGGTCGAGCCCTCACCGAGTTCGCCGTCGGACATCATGTTGTAGACGAAGGCCGGGTTCTTCTTCCGCTTCAGCGCCAGCGCCGCGCCGACCGCGATGCCGAGGCCCTGGCCGAGCGAGCCGCCGGTGATCTCCATCCCCGGTGTGTATGACGCCATGCCGGACATCGGCATGCGGCTGTCGTCCATGCCGTAGGTTTCGAGTTCCTCCTCCGGCAGGATGCCCGTCTCCATCAAGGCCGCGTAGAGCGCGATCGCATAATGGCCGATGGAGAGATAGAACCGGTCGCGGCCCTCCCATTCTGGGTCCTCCGCACGGTAGTCCATCGCGTGGAAATAGGAGGTGGCCAGCACGTCCGCGACCCCGAGCGCCTGGCCGATATAGCCCTGACCCTGCACCTCGGCCATGAGCAGTGCCTTGCGGCGGATGTTCCAGGCACGCATCTCGAGCGAGACGTTGGAAAACGCGCCGGATGTCCCTACGCGTGTCATGCTGTCCTCCAATTGGCGGGTGGCCTCCGACGGTGGAGTAGCACGTTGGACCCGTCAGAAAATTCGCAAAAATCGTAAAAGTTCGTTAGAATAACTTAAATATCTGCAAGGCCTCGCCAGGGCGCACTGGTGCGCTCTCGAACGCCTCCCAAGCGCAACGTTGACCAAATCGCGGATTGTCCCTAGCCTCCAAGATAGGGGGAATGATTGCGGGCGGGAGCATGAAAGACCGGTCGAGATCCCGAAAACTTGGAACTTCGATTCTGATTGGTCTGGTCGCAGGCACCGTTCCGCTGTCCGGGTGCGAGATAATCGGCGCCCCGTGGGCACAAGTCGAACGCTCGCCCGAAGAGCAGCGGCTCTTTCAAGCGGCGATCACGCAAAACAACCCGACTGTGGTGGAGCGATATCTGCGGCGGTACCCGAACGGCCAGATCCTTTCCGTCCTGAATGCCCAAAGACCCGAAGTCCTGATGCGACTTGCGCCCGGTGCGTTCGGTGAAATTTCAGACGAAACCCTGCGACGGCTACCGGAAAGTGTCGTAAGAAATCTTCCACCGAAGGTCGCCCAACGGATACTGTTCCTGAGATCCGGCCGGAACGCCGACGAACGCTCCGAGGATTCCTATTCCGGTTGACGGTCGAGCCGATGGGCGCGTGGACGGTGCATGCCACGGCCGCGCCTTCTGGAGCACGCTCGACCCGACAGTTTCCGTCGTCATAACCAATTACAATTACGGGCATTTCTTGCCAGCCTGTCTCGAAAGCATCGCCCGTCAGACGGTGGCGGTAGATCAGGTGCTTGTCGTAGATGATGGATCGACGGACGCAAGTCGGGACTACTTGGCGGAGTGCCCGCAGATCGAGACGCTGTTTCAGGATAATCTCGGACAGGCTGCGGCGTTCAACAGCGGCTTTTCCCGGGCAACCGGGGCCGTGGTGATCTTCCTCGACGCCGACGACCAGTTGCATCCGCATGCAACCGACATCATCAAGCGCCTTTGGAAGCCGCATTTGGCGCTACTGTCCTTCGACATGACGCTTGTCGATGGCGCCGCCAACGCGATCGGTCGGTATCCGGTGAGCATTCCCGAGCGGGACCGCCTGATGCAGGTCAGAAAGCGATTGCTCTTTCCTTTCATGCCGACCAGCGGGAATGCCTTCAGTCGCGAGAAACTTCACTGGGCTTTTCCGCTGCCGGAGCCTCGCTGGAGAATCAGCGCAGACACGCTCCTCGTCCGCGCGGCAATGCTGTCCGGGCCTTCGGTGCATGTAAGGCATACACTCGGCCGGTATTCCGCACACGGCCAGAACAATTTCTATTCCGTAGGTCTGTCGCGTAGGGGACGGATTCGGCGGGCCCTGATCGACGTGGCAGATGCCGGGCTCGACCTCCTGGAAATGTCGCGAAAACCCGGCGCGCCCATTGGCGCGGAGACTTGTGCCGACATTGCAGGGGCTGCGCTCAACGTCCGCCTCCGCGCGGACGAGTTGATGGGTGACCGGCCGTCATTGGCCGACTTCATCGGAAGACTGAACAAGACCGCCCGCTCAGCACGAGCACACACGGTCCCTCGCCGCGCGATCCTGAAGTGCGTGCCGCTCAGTCGCACGCTGGCAAATTGGGTTCTAAACCCGGTTGAACGCCCGCGCCTTCTGGCACCGCTGCTTCGGGGGCGGGACCCGCGGCAGGGCAATTGGGCGAAGGGCGCATGCGATGTCATCGTCGACCGCCCCCATTCGCTCGACCTTCTTGCCCATCTCCAGGGGCCGGGATGGGAGTTCGGCACCCACGGCGCATCGGCCGACCTCTGCCAGGCTGTAGGTCAGCTACGACTGCGCCGGCTCACCGGCGCCGCTTCGCAGCTTTCGATTTCGATTGGCGATTGTGAAGCCGGAGCGATCGTTCGGGTGTCCCTGGGAGACACGATCCTCGCGAGCAGGAAAGTACAACCCAGGGATACCATAGACCTGACGTTGCCTCCGCCGGACCCGATCAATCCCGAGGAGGAGGAACTCCGCATTGACTGCATGTCGGCCGGCCTGCCGCGCATCCGGCGGCGCAGCCTCCGGATGACTGTGGAAGACATCTCGATCGCGCCGGACGCCGGGACGCCGCCCGTTCTGGCGTTGCCTTTGCGCCGGTCGCGGGAGTCCGGCTGGCAGGGGGACGGGGTCGAAGTGCTCGCGGGGCTGCGGCCGGACAGCACGGTGGAACTCGCACGGCCGGCCCTTCTTGGTCCATGTCTTCTCGAAGTCACGTTCGGGGCCTCTCAGCCCGCTGGGCGCGCGACGCTGGACGTCGAAGGCCTGCCGCTGTTCGACGGCTTGGTCGGCCCTGGTAAGGTGATCCAAGTTGAGGTTCCTTTCGACGAGGAGCGGAATGCGGTCGCCATTGGCTTCGGGTTCAGATGCTCGGCCCCGCTCGACGAGCCGTTCCTCGACATCGCGCAGCTGGATTGGATTCCCGGCGCGCTCAAATCGCCGGCCGGACCGATCGTGCTGACCTTTGGCCGGCGATATGCGCCTCCGGAGGCCAGTATTTTCGTGGACGGCTGGACGCAAAGCGAGGACGACGGCACCCTTTTGCTCGGTCACGCCGCGGAGTTTCGCTTCGCACTCCCGACGCTGCGACGGGGAGATGCGCCGAAACTACGGATTGATCTGGAACGTCTCGATCAGCCCGAAAACGGCGACACATTTGCACTGGTCGCAACAAGCGGCGAGGAGGTCCTGGCGAAGGCCAATCTGCAAGGCCGCGCGTATTTCGACGTGCCGCTCGTCACCGAGCGGCATACGGTGCATCTGTTCCTCAACGCTTCGCCGATCCCACCTCGTCCGCATTCCGGCCTCAGGTTGCACGGGATCGAGCTTGTCGGCGAACTGGGCAGGACATATCCGCAGGCCCCGGTCGTTCCGGCACCCCAATCGTCCATCGCAGCGCTTCTTGGCCGACTGGGCGCTTCGCTTCCGCGGTCGTCACCGAGTGGGGGTCCGGAAGCCATTCGGCAGGAGGCCATAGCATGCGTTGCGGGCCTCTCGGACAGTGCCCTAAAGACAATCTCGCCGGATGCTCTTGCGCTCTTCGCCGCTCTCGGTGCCAGGCTGCCCTCGTCGGCGCAGGCGACCCACCCGCCGAAGCACCGAACGGCGGGAAACTGGTTGAGATGGCTGTCGCAGTCGATGCTGTCGGGTCCCGGTTGGCGGATGATGCCCGAAGTGAGCCTGACGGATTTCGATGCGGGCCAATCGGGCTACGCCAGGGCGATCGCCCTCTATCTCGCGGACAACCCGGTGCTTCCGACGGCGGAGAGTGCAAACAGCTATGTCAATTGGATTGCCAAGCGCCATCGCGAAGCCCAGGCTCTCCTCGCAACGGCCCCTCAATCGAGCTGGCACTACCTGCTTGCTCGCGAGTTCGTCTGCAACAGCCGGCCCACTGGGCTCTACTTCCAGGATGTCCGGTGTCGCGATGCCGTGGCGGCGATCTCCGGATCGATCGAAACGCTGCTCCTGCGTGACGGGCACGACCTCGCAGGCGCCGACATCGTCGCTCGCGAGCCTGCTGCCGTGTCGCGCCTTGCAATCCTCTTGCGTCATGGTGAGGCCGCGCCGGAGACGTGGATCGTAAGGTCGCTTCTGGCGGCGCTTGACCGCAGCCGGTTCGATGTCTCTCTCTTCCTGCTGGAAACCTCCTCTCCCGACGCACCTCTGCTCGAAGGTGAGGAGGTTTTTGCGCTGGGCCATCTCCCACTCGGGATGGCAGTCGCGGAAATCCGGCGCGCCCGGCCCGATATTGCTCTGATCGGCTCGGTCTTTCTCGGCTACGGCACCTTGAGCACGGTTTGCGCCCACCGCCTCGCGCCGCGGCAGATCGCCCTGTCCTCCGTGTCGCCGCTGACCACCGGATTCCGAAGCGTCGACGCGTTCGTGATCGGCGATCTCGTGACACCTACGACCGCCAAGGATGACTATGTAGAAACCCTGCACAGAGCTCCCGGAACGGGTCAGGCCTTCTGCTTTGGCCCCGAGGCCGTCGACGAGCCTGACTGCGCGGAGGCGTGGCGCGCACGGCTCGGCATTGGCGCCGATGCCGTCGTGCTGGTCAGCGGCGCGATGCACGACAAGATCGTTCCCGAGCTTCTGGCGACCTGGCTCCGGATTCTCGTCGAAACACCGAACGCCGTCTTGCTGCTCTACCCGTTCGCCCGGAACTGGGCGCGGAACTTCGACGCCTTTCAGTTCCTCGAACGGATCGACCGGGCGTGTCAGGCAACAGGCATGGCACGCGACCGTGTGCATGTCCTCTCACCGATCGAGCACCATACCGTCAGAGTCTGCCTCAGTCATGCCGATCTGTATCTCGACAGTTTTCCCTATTCTGGGGCCACGACCGTTGTGGAGGCACTCTCCACCGGCCTGCCGGTAGTGGCAAAGGCCGGGTCCAGCCAGCGTTGTCACCAAGGGGCCGGCTGGCTGACGGCGTTCGACCTGACGGACTGCGTTGCCGAGACGCCGGACGATTACGTGCGGATTGCCACGCGCATCGCTGGCAATGGGAAGGTGCGGAAGGCGCTTCGGAAGAAGATCGGTCGCAACTTCCATCAAGCAGCGGCGCAAACTGAGTTTCATGAATGGTTCGGCCGCCTTCTCAAGGACCCCTGCGATCTGATCGAGCCGCGCTATGTGTTTCACCACATGCCGAAGGCG
Source organism: Paracoccaceae bacterium (assembly GCA_050299695.1). Lineage (GTDB taxonomy): Bacteria > Pseudomonadota > Alphaproteobacteria > Rhodobacterales > Rhodobacteraceae > Ovoidimarina. The sequence goes on along the minus strand of JBNKWI010000017.1, from coordinate 11,315 downwards.
GGCGGAACGAGCCTGAGGAGAATCCTTTCTCGGTGGTTCAAGATAGTGGGTGACTATCGGGAGCCATGGTCGAAGATCCTTCCCGACGCGAAGGATATCGGCTCGCTCGGGCCGGATCAGATGCTTGCCGGACATTTCGCCGCCGACAACATGCCGCTTGGTAGACGCTATCCCGAAATTGCCGACAAGGTGCGCTGGCGCAAGATCACGTTCGTCCGCGACCCTCTCGATCTCGCCTTGTCGATCTACTTCTTCGACAGGGCGAGACGCGGGCAGTTCGACGATGATTTTGTCCCCAAACCGCTCGGAGAGTACCTGCGGTCGTCCGGCGGGTTGTACCTCAAGCACTTCGAATGCAATGCCGACACGTGGCGTGAAGCCCTTGACAGCTACTGGTTCATCGGAACCCTTGAGCGGATGGAGGATTGCGTTTCTTGCCTGGCGGTGGATCTCGGCAAGCCCGTTCCGGACAATCTGCCGACACTTAACGTCACCGAACGCAGCGAGATGCCCGATCCCGACGACATCGAGGTTTTCGTGCGCAACAACCTGGTCGAGTTCGAGATGTACCGAGAGATTTCCACACGGCTCGCGGACAGATTGGGAGAGCCGGCGCTCGACCGGCTTTGACACGGTGATTCAAATGCTTCGGACATTCGGATTTCTCTCGGCCGTCGCTCTTCTCGCGCCTTCCGCACCCGTGTTGGCGGAGATATCGCGGGATTGCCCGGACTGCCCGGCGATGGTCGACCTGCCGACAGGCGCCGCGATGTCGCAGACCCTGATTACGCGGGATATGTTCCAGGTATTTGCCGAAGAGACCGGGTTTCCGGAGCAGGAGAGTTGCGTGCTCCGGTACGACGGGAACTTCCGAAAGACCGATGGCGCGAGCTGGCGCAATCCCGGTTTCGAACAGGCGGGCGATCATCCCGTGGTCTGTGTGACGTGGCTGGACGCAACGGCCTACGCGGATTGGCTCAGCGAAAAGACAGGGAGGCCTTACCGCTTGCCCACATGGGAGGAATCCGCCGAGGCCGCGGCGGCGGGCGCGCAATCCAAGTTCTGGTGGGGCGACGATTTTTCGGACGTCTGCACATACGCCAATGCGGCGGACGCCTCGTTCCGTGCAGTCTTCCCGGAGGATCCCCGGAGGATCCTGGATTGTGACGACGGCTATGCCAACACCTCACCAGCCACGGCATTTCCGCAAAATCCCTGGGGCCTCTACGACGTGGTGGGTAATGTCTGGCAGTGGACCAATTCCTGCCTAGAGGGAGACTGCTCCAACGCCATCTTTCGCGGCGGTGCCTGGACGGTTCCCAACGCAAAGCATTTCCGGAACGATGGCCAGTGGGCTGATCGGATCCTTCTGCGCAACAACGCCATCGGCTTCCGGGTTCTGCGCGACCCGGACTGAGTCAGTCGGGATCCCGCATGACGCGGAAACCGTAGGAATTGAACGGCACGTTCGGCGCCTGGAAAATGCGCTTCGAGATTCTCAGGTCCGAAGGCGGGCTCGACCAGCCGCCGGAAAGGAGCGCGCGCTTTTCGCAGGCGGCGGTCTCGCAATCGGTGGTCCAGATCCAGACATTGCCGAGTGCGTCCAGCAGGTTGAACTCGTTGGGCGGGAACGCATCCACGGGCGAGGTTCCGATGCCGTCGTATTTCGATCCGCATCCGATGCAGTTGGCCCGGCCGACGCCGATGGATTGGCCCCACCAGTAGTTCGAGGTCGCAAAGCCCATGATCGCATAGGTCAGCTCGTCTGCGGTCGGCAGCCGATAGGCCTTTCCTGTCTTCTCGCTGAGCCATTGCACATAGAGTTGTGCCGCACGGTAGGTGATGCAGACCGCCGGATGGTCGTCGTCCTGCTCGATATGCGCGGAGCGCCACTTGCAGCCCCAGCCGGTGTGCTTGTAGCCGGTTTCCTGCACAAACGCCTCGAATTCCGAACGCCTCACGGGCGCCCGGCTGATCAGGCTGCCGTCGGGCAGGACCACCAGTTCCGGACAGTCCTCGCAATCCTTCTCGGTCCTGAGTTCCGGTTGTGGCAGGATGAGCTGCGCCCTTGCCGGGCCGGAGATGGACACAAGGGCACAGAGGGAAATCAGCGACAGAAGATACCGGACGCTCACTGGTTCAGACTCCTCAGGATCGGGACCGCTTCATCGACGCCGAGTGTGACGGCGACCGTCAAGAGGCTTCGGGCCTTGTCCAGGTCTCGTTGTCCGCCCAGCCCGTCGCGGTACATCACGCCAAGATTGGCCATGGCAAATCCGTTTCCCAGTTCCGACGCGCGATCGAGCCAGAGGCGCGCGGTCGCTTCGTCTTTTTCGAGCCCCTGTCCGGACGCGGTCATGATGCCTGCGGCCGTCAGTGCGTTGCTGTCGCCGAGCGAGGCCGCCGACATGATGAGATCAACCGCCTGTTGCGGCGTGAGGCGGCCGGTTTGGGGGGCGTCGATGGTCGCCTGGTAGTTCCGGATCGCCTGCCTTGTCTCGGAATCCATCACGCCCGAAACGTCGCTCACCTGATGCCCGAGTGCGATCAGGCCGTATTGGAGGAATTGCACCGGGAGCTGGTTCACGCGCCGCTTGATCTCGCGCTCGAGTTCGGCATCCGTCTTGGCTCCAAGCTCGCCGGTGACTTCGGCGGCGCGTTCGGCGAGTTGCCGACGTTGCAAGGCGAGGTCGCGAAACGAGCTGTCGGGGTAGAGCCGCAGAAACGTGTCGAAGTCGCTCGGGGAATGCGAGGCCTGGATCGACTGCCAGTGCAATTCCTCGATCGTCAGCCTGCTCCGGAAGATCTGGTCTTCCAGCCTGGCCTGTTCCTCGCGCGCGATTTCCGCGAAGACGCCCTTCGGGTAGGTCTCGATGAAATTCTTCCAGACCTCGACATCCGCCTGGGAACGGGCGAGGACGAACGCCGCCCGTTCCTCGCTTGCTTCGCGATCGAGATTGTCGAGCGTGTCGATTTTCAGCTGGGCGAGGGAGGCGAAGGTTCCGTCGGGAAACGAGCGCAGGAATTCCGCGAAATCTTCGCGCCGGGTGCTGCCCGTGAGCGCCGCCCAGGCCTCGGCTTCGGTTCGCTGCTCTGCATCGAGCCGGCTCAGTTGCTCGTCCTGCAGGAAGTAGAAGCGCCCGATCAACGAGTTGCTGTCCCAGGGCATCTGCTTCTGATAGGTCGCCTCGAAGACGTCGCGGCGCACATCCGACATCATAAGTCGGATATCGACATTCGGCGTCGCGATGTGCTCGAGCAGAGCCCTGGTGAACGGGCTGTTCCGGCCTTCGCCGTCATAGGCCACACTGCCCGGCGCCGTTGCGAAGGCGATGTAGGACCCCCCGGCCGCCCGCAGCCGGGCCAGGCCGCGCCCGATCCCCTCGTCGCGGCTGCCGATGGGAATGTCCTCGGTCAGCGGATTGTCCCGACAGGCGTCAAGAAAGACAATCGTGGTCTCCGTGAATTCGTTCATCAGTTGGACGACCCGGTCGACGGTCACCGTCTGTTCGTCGATCCGCAGATCGGGCGACAGGGCGAGATCGACCGGCACGAGATGGTTCACGTCTTCGATCTGCATGCCGTGCCCGGCATAAAAGAACAGGGACGTATCTGCGTCGACGAGGGCTCCGGCGAATTTCAGCAGCGAGTTGAGCAGCTCCTGCCGCGTCAGGTCGGTTCCGAGGATCACTTCGAAACCGAGATCCGAGAGCCTGTCGGCGATATCGCGGGCGTCATTCACCGGGTTCGGAAGGTCAGGAAAGTTCCAGTAGTCAGAATTCCCGATCACGAGCGCCACACGACGCTCGGTCGCCGCCATCCCCATGCTGACCATCAGCACCAGGATCTGAACGGCCAGAAAGATCATTCTGAGCGCGGGCATCATCGCTTTCGGTCGATCCGCGTACCGCGCTCCGAGCCTAGGTGACGCGTCTCCTGCCAGCAAGGCCTTTTAGGGCGGGTGCAACGCCGATACGCTGCCGGGACGCGGGAAGGAGCGGTAGGGATATGGCTGAAGGTTCCGTTGCCATCGTGACGGGCTCGCTCGGGCTTGTAGGTACCGCCGCCGTGCGCAGATTCTGCGAGATGGGCCTTGATGTCATCGGGATCGACAACGACCTTCGGGCAACGCTGTTCGGCGACGCGGCGAGCAACGGGCCGAACCTCGGCGCCTTGCGCCGGCGGTGCCCTGGCTACCGGCATTTCGACCTGGATATCAGGAGCGCCGACGAAGTCGCCGGGGTCTTTGCCGAGGTGGAGGGCAATGTCGCGGTCGTTCTCCATGCGGCGGCGCAACCGTCGCACGATTGGGCGGCCTCCAATCCGAAAGTGGACTTCGAGATCAACGCGACGGCAACGCTCGCACTTCTCGAATGTGTCCGGACCCATGCACCGTCGGCCCGCTTCATCATGATGTCGACGAACAAGGTCTACGGGGACTTGCCGAACCGTCTACCGCTTTCACGGCAGGGCCCGCGCCTGGAACTCCAAAGCGATCACCCCTTCTTCCCGGAGGGGATTGACGAAACCATGTCTATCGACCGGTCGAGGCACAGCCTGTTCGGCGTTTCCAAATTGGCTGCGGACCTCATGGTTCAGGAATATGCGTCGCGCTTCGGGCTTCACACGACGGTTCTGCGGGCCGGATGTCTGACCGGCGAGGATCAGCATGCCGACCGAATGCACGGCTTTCTGGGCTTTCTCTGCGCGGTCGCGAAAGCCGGCGAGGCCTATGACATCATCGGTCACGAAGGCTGCCAGGTGCGCGACAACCTTCATGCTGAGGATCTGGCCGAGGCGTTTGCCCGCGTCGTCGAAGGGTTGCCCGGAGCCGGGGTCTACAACATTGGCGGGGGGCGCGCGTCGTCCGTTTCGGTCCTCGAGGCGCTCGAGATCGCTGGGGAAGAATTGGGACGACCGGTAGATGTCGGCGTCATCTCCGCAGCAAGATATGGCGACCACGCGTGGTGGATTTCGGACACGCGCGCGTTTCAGCGCGACTACCCCGGATGGGCGCCGAAGCACGATGCACGCGCCCTGATCGAACGGTTGCTGTGGCATTGAGCCCCGGCAGGAGCTTCTTCGGGAGGTCGAGAAATGCCGGTCGCCGGCAAGATCTGCCGCGTGGGCGCCGCCTCGACGGGCGTGCAGAGGCTGGTGCCGGGGCCATTCTCTCTATTCGGCCGGTATGGCGAAACCACCCAAGTTCCGGACGGCGGTGTGGCGGCAAGACTTGGTCCCAGTCCGCCGCTCACCCCGGGGGCGTCCGCGCGGAACTAGCCGACAACCCACATCTTCATTGGCGCGTAATAGTTCATCAGATCGAAGCCCTTCGATGGCGCCCAACCGGCGATGCGGTCGGACGTGGCGTCGATGAAGTTGTTGAACATGGGGCAGATCAGGCCACCCTCGTCGCGCACGATCACACTCATGTCGCGATACATTGCCTTGCGCTTGGCGCCGTCGAGCTCGGCGCGGGCGGCGATGAGAAGCTGGTCGAACTTCTCGTTGAAGAACTTGGTATCGTTCCAATCCGCGGTCGAGACATAGGCGGTGGAGAACATCGCGTCCTGCGTCGCGCGGCCGCCCCAGTAGCTGGTGCAAAACGGCTTCACGTTCCAAACATCGGACCAGTAGCCGTCGTTCGGTTCGCGCTTGATCTCCAGATCGATCCCCGCCGCCTTCGCGCTTTGCTGGAAGAGCTGGGCCGCGTCGGGCGCGCCGGGGAAGGAGTTGTCGGAGGTCCGGAGCAGGACCGGGCCGGAATGGCCCGAGGCCTTGTAGTGCGCCGCTGCCTTCTCGGGGTCGTAGCTGCGCTGTTCGATGTCGTCGGAGAAGAGCGGATAGCTCGAGTTGATCGGCGAGTCGTTCCCGACGGTTCCGTTGCCGAACAGGATCTTCTCGACCATCTCCTCGCGGTTCATCGCGTATTTCAGCGCGAGGCGCAGGTCGTTGTTATCGAAGGGCGCCGTGTTGCAATGCATGATGAACACGTAGTGTCCGGCGCTGGGCTCGGAATGAACGGCGATGCCGGGCAGGCGCTGGACGAGCTGCACCACCTTGGGCGGAACACGGTTGACCATGTCGACCTGGCCGGATTGCAGGGCGGCGATGCGGGCGGTGTCGTCGTTCACGACGACGAGTTCGACCGTGCCGGCATGGCCCAGCTCGGAATCCCAGTAGTTGGGGTTCTTGTCATAGGCATAGCTGACGCCGGTCTGGTGATCCTTCAGGACATAGGGACCGGTGCCGATCGCGGCGTCGGGCGCGTCCTTTCCGCCGTTCGGCTGGATCATCAGGTGATAGTCGCTGAGAAGGTATGGCAGGTCGGCGTTCGGGCCCTTGAGCGAGACTATGAACTTGTCGCCGTCCACGCCAAGGCTGTCGATGTCGCGCAAGAGGCCGTATGCGCCCGATTCCGAGCCTTCGCCCGCGTGGCGCTCGATGGTCGCGAGAACATCGGCGGGGGTCAGCGGCTGGCCATTCGAGAAGCTCACGCCCTGGCGGATCTTGAAGGTCCATACCGAGCCGTCCTCGTTCGCCGAGTATTCCTCGGCGAGCCGGCCGTCGAGCCCGCCCTCGGCGTTGAGCTCCACCAGAGGGTCTCCCCAGAGGCGCTGCACTTGGGTCGCGGTGGCGTTGGTGGCCAGCGCCGGGTCGAGGCTGTCGGACGTTGACCCTCCCTGGATGCCCACGCGCAAGACGCCGCCCTTCACCGGGCCTGCGGCCTGGACGGCGCTCGACAGAGCCAAGTTCGCGGCGGCGGCGGAGACGCCGAGCGCGCCGGCACGGCCCAGAAAGCTGCGGCGGTCCATCCGGCCTCGTGCGGCCAGCCTTGTGAGGTGGCGGAATTCTTCGGACATGTTCAGTTCCTCTCTTTGGGATCGTGGCGCTCTGCGGCGCTGTTGCGTGGAATACTATCGTGGAACTCTCGTTCGAAGACGAGGGCTTCTCCTTCGTAGGCCGCGAGTTTCATGGTGACATAGTAGTGCCCATCGTCGGATTGCATCCGGGTCTCGACCCGGCTCGAAACCTTCCAGCCTTCGCGGGAAAGGCTCCGTTTCCAGAGAATTTCGGCGCGCGCGTCGGCGATGTCGTCCTCGGCGATCGACCAGTCTTCTCGAATTGCACTGGCCATCCGGAGGCCATGTTCGGTGAGCAGCGTTTCGCCGTGATCGGCTTGGATCACGACGCCGAGCCTTCCGTCTGCGCGCGTCGCGGTCTTGCTTTCGGTGCCCGTGCGGAGCAGTTGGGTGACGGAGGGGAGATGGGTGGGTGCGGTGGGCAGGGTGACCGGCTCGCCGACACCCGAGGGGAGGGTCGCGATGTCCAGCGTTCCGCCTGAGACCGTCAACGTGACCGCACCGGGTGCGGGCCAGAGGAAAGGCCAGTAGCCGGGTGAGAGCGCAAGGCGCAGGCGGTGGCCGGCAGGGATGCGGTAGGCGATGTGGTCGAGCTCGACCGCAATCCTGAACGTCTCGCCGGGCACAGGCGGCTCGGTGACCTCGAAGCCGCCGCGGAAGGCAAGGTCGAGAAAGCCGTGGCAGATCAGGGTCGATTCTCCGTCGGGTGCAAGGTCGCACAGCCGGGCGGCGAGCTGGCCGAAAGGACGGTCGCTTTCGAGCGTGAGGCGGAGTGAGGGGGCGCCGAGCAGGGTCACGCCGGTCGCGAGCGGAATGCCGTCGAAGCAGAGCGAGAGGGCGTCGTCCTGCTGCTGGTCGTCTGGGAGTTCGCCAGGTCCGAAGCCGAAGGGAAAATACTCGCCGGTGGCCTGGCCGCAGGCCGGATCGGAGTTGATCTGCATGGGCTGGGTCATGGTCGTGGCGCCCAAGGTGCCGTCACCGAGCGCAAGTGTCTGGTGAGCGAGGCCGCCCCTTGGCCAGTGTGGGATCCCGATCCACCGGCCTGGGCGTTCCCGATAGCTCGCCGCGGGCGCGATGCCATCCATCACGTACACGCGGTAGTCGGGGTCGGCTTCGACACCGTTCGGCGTGCCCTTGAGCCACCGGTCCCACCAGCTCAGTGCAATCGCCACGAAATCGGCGCGCGGCTCGGGCGCGGCGATGTGAGGGTACTTGTGATTCCAAGGGCCGACGATAGCCTTTACCGGGCCCGTGAGCCCGCCTTCGAGGAGCTTCGCGGGCGTGTTGCGGTAGCCGTCGTGCCAGCCGCCGATGGAGAGCACCGCGGCCTCGATCGCCGAGAAATCCTCGCAGACTGAGCCGTGCTTCCAGTATGCGTCGCGTGCCGCGTGGCGGACCCAGGTGCTCGCGAGAAACGGTGTCTTTTCAAGGCGTTCGATCCAGGTCTTGCGCCAGTTTTCGCCCTGGAGTGCGGGGTCGGGCGGCATCGAGAACCAGGACATGACGGTCGCGGCCCAGCCGATATTCTCGGTGAGTTGGCAGCCACCCTTGTAGTGAATATCGTCGGCGAAGCGGTCGGTCGTCGAGCAGAGCGAGATCACGGCCTTGAGCGCGGGCGGGCGGCGTGCGGCGACCTGGAGACCGTTGAAGCCACCCCACGAGATGCCCATGATCCCGACCGCGCCGGTGCACCAATCCTGCGCCGCGATCCAGGCGATCACGTCCTCGATGTCGGAGAGCTCCTGCTCGGAATACTCGTCGTCGAAGAGGCCCTCGGATTCCCCACAGCCACGGAGATCGACGCGCAGGCTCGCGTAGCCCGCGTCGGCGAAGGCGGGATGGGTGGTCGCGTCGCGCGCGGCTGTGCGGTCGCGCTTTCGGTAGGGGAGCATTTCGAGGATGGCCGGGGACGGGCCCGCCGACCCGGGGCGCCAAATCCGCGCCGCGAGCCGGCAGCCGTCGCGCACCGGGATCATGAAGTTCTCGGTCACCCGCACGCTGCTGTCAGTTCGTCCCATCGAATCTCAACCCGCGCACATTATGGCTCGGTTCGACATGCTTCACCATTGCGCGGGTTTGCGCTATCTTGCGCGAGTTTACGCCAGTATTGGAGGCGAACGTGGCGGAAGCGAGAGCCCAAACCGCACTCTGCGCCAATCTTCGCACCCTGTGCCGGCTCCGGAAATCGGCCTCGCTGGTCGCGCGGGAAATCGGCATCAACCGCCAACAGTTCGAGCGCTATCTCGCCGGGACGACAATGCCGTCGCCCAACAGCCTGCACCGAATTTCGGTCTACTTCGGTGTCGCGCCCGATGTGCTGACCGGACCTCCAGAGGCCGTCGAGGCGCTCCTTCCGCGTCTTGGTCTGGCGGGCGCGGCGTTCTTCGCGCCGGTCTACGGCGCAGGGGAACTCGCGACGCTGCGGCACTATCTCGGCTTCTACCAGTGCCATTTCCTGACCCCTGCCGCGCCGGGACGAATCTACATCGGCCTCTTGCGGGTGATGGAGGACGACAGGCGGATCCGGACCATCTATATGAACCGAACCCGGGATCCGGAGAGCGGAACACTCTACCGTTCGCGCTATGACGGCTCGCTGATGTTGCGGGGGGAGCGATTGTTCTTGTTGGAAAAGTCACGCCATGGCGACGACCGCTTTGCCGAGACGGTTCTCTACCCGTCGCACAGCCATACTGGGAAGTACGTGACGGGGATGACGCTGGGGATCACCTGGCGGCCGCACCGCGCACCTTTCGCCTCGCGGGTGATCTGGCGGCGGGTCGGGCCGTCGCGCACCCTCCGCTCGGTGATCGCCGAATGCGGGATCTACCGTCCGGACCATCGCCTGATCGACCCGATCGTGCGCAGCTTCATGGGCGAGGGGCCGGAGGCCTATTCCCTCCATGGCACGCGGGAGTAGGGTGACTGCCGGGATCAATCGGGAGGGCGCCATGGGCCCGGACTACCGCCGGATTATCGACGACGAAACCTGGGCGTTCATCGACCGGACCGCGGCCTGCTACCCGCCCGAAACCGCGACCCGCAGCGTGGCCGAACAGCGGAAGATCTACGACGCCATGTGCCGGGCGTTCCATGTGCCGCATCCGTCCGGAGTGACGGTGCGCGACCGGATGGGCGGCGGCGTGCCGGTGCGGGACTACAGTGTGGGGGGCGGTGCGGCCCATATCCTCTTCCTCCATGGCGGGGGCTTCGTGGTGGGCGGGCTCGACAGCCATGACGATGTCTGCGCCGATCTGTGTGCGGGAATCGGGTTCGACCTGACGTCGGTCGACTACAGGCTGGCGCCGGAGCACGTGTTCCCGGCCGATTTCGACGACGCGATGGCGGCCTGGGAGGATCTGTCGGCACGGGTGTCCGGTCCGATCGTGCTGGTCGGCGATAGCGCCGGCGGAACCCTGTGCGCAGGGCTCTCTCATGCGCTTCGGGGCGCGGCGCGGCGTCCGGCGGGACAGGTGCTGATCTATCCTGCTTTGGGCCTTTTGCCCGAGAGCGCGAATATGGACTTGCACGCCGAGGCTCCGATGCTGACCCGGGCAGAGTACCTCTACTACCGCGACATCCGGGTCGGCGGCGATGCGAGCCTTCTGGACGACCCGCGATGCATGCCGCTCCGCGCAGAAAGCTTTGCCGGGCTGCCGCCGAGTATCGTGATCTCGGCCGAGTGCGATCCGGTGACGGCGGATGGTCGCGCCTATGTGGCCGCCATCGCGACAGCGGGTGGCGCGGCCCTGTGGCGCTCGGAACCGGGTCTCGTGCACGGCTATCTTCGGGCGCGGCACACCGTTGAACGGGCGCGAGACAGTTTCCGAAGGATCCTGGCTGCCGTCTCGGCGCTGGGCACCGGTGCCGCGCATGTGTCGGCCCCCAAGCCTCCGGCGGAGTGAGCCGCGGTCCCTCGTCGAACACAGGCATTGCGCGCTCGAGGCAATTGCGGCAGACTTTTCGTCATATCTGAAAAGACATTTTCTAGTGCTCAACTCTTACAGGGGGGCCAATGAATTGAGTATTCAGGCGATCTTTGTCGCGCCCGGCCTTGCCTTCGCGCGCCTTGGTGGCAGCTCTACACCGCAATCCGCTTTCGATTGGATCGATACCGCGGCGCCGCGCGTGGACGGCGAGACCTCGATCAAACCGGCCTGGTCGCTCGCCGTCGAGCCCGACGGCTCGGTGCAGCCATTCCTGCCCGATAAGGTGACCTTCCGAGACGGCGACCTCGTGCGCCCGGTCGCGCCGTTCTACGAAATCTGGGCGCGGGTCGGCGATGCCGGGAGCGCGCCGGAGACCTGGCAGGACGTGCCACTGACCCCGGCGCTCCTGGCCGGGGAGGGGGCCACGCTCGCGGATCTGTCGATGCGCGTCACCGCGCGTAACCTGAAGGCGGCCCGGCGGGCGGGAAATCCGGACCTCGCCTTCGGCACCTTCCCTGCGCTG